>CAXSCR010000008.1:0-18026 GCA_964235605.1 uncultured Cyclobacteriaceae bacterium
CCCATGTATCCCGCTAGAGATAAAGAAAGGTTTAGATCTGTCTGGACAGGTTTAGGATTCTGTGGTAAATCCATCTCATTAGCTGTTGCGTACCTGCTGTAGTTGCAGCAATTATAATAGGTTTATTTTTTATGACCAATGCAAGGGGCGCAACAGTTTCTTGTGTGCGCTTCATATCAGACACGAATATGTAATCAATGCCAGTTATTAACAATATATCTTTTAATGCCGTAGCCCTGGCATTACCAATATCAGATAATAGTGGATCTTTACTTACGTCAGCTTTCTCAGCGTGCCTTACAATGTAGTACGTTGTAGTACACGATGTAAATACCGTACTAACAGAAAAAACAAAGAGAAGAAATTTCAATGATGATATTCTTAACTTATCTTGTATTCTGTTATTCATGCTAAATAAGCTATCGGCCAGTTTTAGAATTCTGGTCTTTTGCCTAAGACATCTTCGATAGTGAGAAATGTAGCTTTCTCAGGGAATAACTTTGCTAAACCTTCCTCCACTAACTTACGATCACCAACAATAACAACAAGCATATCTTCAGGCACAATGTATTTCTTGGCAACCAGCTCTACAGATTGCTTGTTGACTGCTAAAATTTTACTAACATACGTATTAAAATAATTATCAGGTAATTGATACATTACCATATCTGCTAATGCATTTGCTAAATCGTCGTTCGTTTCAAATTCACCTGCATAGCTCAATGCCTCATAATTTTTACCACGCTTCAAATCATCATCAGGCATTGTGGTTGTCAGTAACGTTTTAAACTCATAGAAAAATTCATTTAAAGCAAGTGCAGTAACATCTGTGTGTACACTTGAAGAGGCTGTGAAGGGACCCGATATAGGCCAGAAACTAAAACGTGAAGAGGCGCCATAAGAGTAGCCGTGCGCTTCTCTTAAATTTGTATTCAATCTTGAGGTAAATGATCCACCTAAAATGGTATTCATTACTACAAGATCGTTGTAGTCTGAAGATGATCTCGATGTGCCGATTCTGCTAATACGAATCACCGATTGCGCTGCACCCGGTTTATCTATAAAATATATTAATCTATTTTTGATTTGGACTGGTTCAGGCTTTGGTAGTTTATCAACTCTACCAACAGGAAAAGACGCAAAGCGCTTTTCCAATATCGGAGTAATTGCAGCTTGTGTTATATCACCAACAACAATAAGTGTACTGTTGCCTGTCACAAAATTATTTCTATGAAGCGATACTAAATCGTTTTTCGTAAACGAGCGGATAGATTGCTCGGTTGGAAACTTACCATACGGTGTACTTTCATCATATAGAAATTTGTTGGTGGCAATGGTCGCAATTTCCTGGGGATCGACATATTTATGAAGCAGTCCATTCAAATGCAGCTTAAGAATGCGTTCAATATCAACTTCTGCCATCCTCGGTTTGAGTGCAATGTTGCTCATCAACTTTAGCGATGCATCTAGCTTTGAAGTGGGTGTGGAACAATCTATACTGCAGAAAAAATTGCTGCTATAAGTAGATATGTTAGCTCCTAAAAATTCTATTTCATCTGATAGTTGCAATGCATCCAAAGAATCAGTGCCTTCATCCATTACATCAAGTGTAAAAGAATTTAATCCCGACTTGTCTTTAGGATCATCAAATCTCCCCGTTTGAACAAGCAACTTTATTTGTACAAGAGGCACCGCATGTTTCTCCATGAGAAGAACATCCAAGCCATTTGATAGTTTGAAGCGATGAATGGCCGGCAAACTCAAATTTTTCGCCCTACCTAAAGGAGGGGGCGCTAGGCGGTTAGTAGTTTGTGCGTAGGCGCTAGCGCTGAATAATAAAATATATAGTACAGATATCAAAGTCTTCATAATATTCTTAATCGATTATTTCTTAATTGCTGCTAACTCCTTTTTACCCATAGGTACAATACTCATTACAACACGTGCATCATCTTTTAGATACTTTAATGCATTAGCAGAAATATCCGCGACACCTACAGCTTTGTAGAGGCGTAGATTTTCATTAAAGTAATCTGGCTTGCCTGTATAAAAATAATAGTTGTTAAGCTGATTGGCTTTACCGTTAAATCCACCCACCTGTTCCACCTCCTCTAGAAATGATGACTCCGTTTGATTAACGGCACGCTGCAACTCACGAAGCTGTGGACTTTCCTTTTTTAATTTATCTATTTCTTCTTGTATAACAGTTTCAATTTGTGTGAGGGTCACACCTTGTCTTGCTGTTACGGTAATATAAAACTCAGAGGCCAGTTTACTTGAATGTTGAGATGCCGTTACTGACTGTGCGATTTGAAGGTCATAGACCAACCTTTTATATAACCTGGAATTTTTTCCATTGGCTAAAAGTCTTCCAATTAAATCTACTTCAGCATTTCCTGGTGCGTAATTAGGGGGTGTAAGCCAAATCATCATGAGTTGCGGCAACTGAACATCATCTTCAAACACCACCCTCTTCTCTTGTAATAAATTAGCGGCTGGCGCATTGATTGGCGGTACTGGCTTCCCAGCTTTAACATCACTAAACCAATATGCTACCGATTTTTTTGCCTCTTCATAATTAATATCACCTGCAATACAAAGTGATGCGTTGCCGGGAGTATAGTAAGTCGAGAAAAAATCTACAACATCCTGATAGCTCGAGGCAGATAAGTCATCCATAGAGCCAATAACGGGCCATGAGTATGGATGATTTGTTGGATATAATAAAGCAGGAACTTCAAGATAGGCTTTTCCATAAGGCTGGTTTTCAAATGACTGCCTGCGTTCATTCTTTACAACATCACGTTGCCCATTAACTGACTTCTCAGACAAACTTGGTAACAAGTGTCCCATGCGATCTGACTCTAGAAATAGCGCAAGGTCAAGCGCATTACTCGGTAGATCTTCATAATAATTGGTTCTGTCTTCTGTGGTAGAACCGTTATTATCTCCGCCAGCAGCTTCAAGCCATTGATCAAATTTCCCTTCAGGCACATGTTGTGATCCTTCAAAAAGAATATGCTCAAACAAATGTGCAAAGCCTGTGCGGCCAGGCCTCTCGCTGCCTGAACCTACATGATACCAGACATTTATACTTATCCGAGGTATTGTATTATCCTGATGAAGTATAACGTGTAGCCCATTAGGCAAATTAAATTGTTGAAAGGGTACTACTATTTCTTGTGCTGATGCGAATACGGCAAAGCAAACGAATACAGTTGTTGTATAGAGTGTAAGTTTCATATCTTATTTCATTAATAATTTGTATGCTGCGTCTAGAACAATTTACCTGGCCAAGTTAACTTTATAAAAAGCTATTTTTTATAGGCTTCTCTTACAGACTTAAACTCAGATCCCATTTTCCATTGCGGCCAAGTGTCTTCAAAAGACAACTTCTTACCTACTTGAAAAAGCAATTTTAAATCATCTACACCACCTTCAAAGTTTAAACGCGTGGTATCAAACTCATCAGAAGGTTGGTGATAATATTTTTGTGTATAATCATCGTTAAGTTGTTTGCCATACGCTTTGCCCTTGCCTACAAAATCATTACCGGTATGAATATATAAAGCTGGAATACCAATCTTTGCAAAATTAAAATGGTCAGATCGGAAGTAATAACCTTTTTCAGGGTGGTCGTCTGAATCTACATCACGCCCTGCTTCTTTAGCTTCTTCCTTCAAGTAATCTTCAAGATCAGATTGGCCTTTTCCAATAACAACTACATTTTTCATTTTGCCGTACGGATTGATGCCATCCATATTAATATTGGCTACTGTTTTTTCCTTTGCGTAAACTGGGTTCTCCGCATAATATGCCGATCCCCAAAGACCTTGCTCTTCGGCAGTTACCGCTAAGAATACAATACTTCTCTTGGGTTTATTTTCTAAATTTTTGAATACCCTCGCCATCTCTATCAATGCACCGGTGCCGCTTGCGTTATCATACGCTCCATTATAAATGCTATCGCCTTCGTCATCTTTCGTGCCTATACCCAGGTGATCCCAATGGGCTGAGTAAACGATGTACTCTTCTGGTTTCTCTGTGCCTGTTATTTTTCCAATAACATTATATGATTTATCAAAGCGGACTTTAACATTCATACTCGAGGATACCTTAAGTTTTAAAGGTTGTCCTTTGAAACCAGGCTTCCGTGCCTGTGCTTGTAATTCATTGAAGTCAAGGCCAGCCGCTTTAAAAACCTTATCGGTTGCGGGCTTGGTGATCCAGCCAATACCTTCAGAAAAAAATTTGTTCTTGCCTCTTGGGTCTAGGTATAAATGTGGCGCGTTCCATCCAACTTGTAATACAGCAAATGGATATGCCGCAGGAACGGTATTATGAATAACAAAACAACCCTTTGCACCCTGGCGCGCGGCCTCTTCGTACTTATACGTCCAGCGACCATAGTAGGTCATGGTGCTGCCTTTAAAGAACGTTGTGTCATCGCCACCGAAGCCAGGATCATTCACCATTACTAATACAATCTTGTCTTTCACGTCAAGTCCTTCGTAGTCATTCCAATTGTACTCAGGGGCAACAATGCCAAAGCCTGCAAAGACAAGTTCTTCATCTTTCCAAACTATGGATGAATCTGTGCGTTGTGTATTCCATACGTAATCGTCAAATCCTTTTAAGGTGAAAGATTCTTTTTCGCCCTTCACAGTCATGGTGCTATCTGCTACAGGTGTAATTTCTACCATGGGTACTTCTTGCAAATAACTCTGTCCGTTACCTGGATCAATACCCATTTTTTTGAATTGTGTTTCTAAGTAAGCTATCGTTTTCTTCTCACCTTCTGTAAAAGGCCTACGCCCTTGGAACTCATCAGAAGCAAGTACACTTATTTTTTGTTCTAGGCTATCAGCGTTAAATGATTGAAGACCGTCATTGCGATCAAATTTATCTTGCTTTTTGCATGAGGATAAAATACAAAAAATGAAAAGGATAATATAAATACGATATGGCATATTGTAACAGTTAAACTAATCTAAGTGAAAATAGTGATTAAGTTTAATTTGTCGTAGTGGTATATTCAAATAAGTATGTCCAAAAATCTTCGCTAACCTTAATAATAGGGTATGGTATGATGTGAAATATAATATAAACCCTATTGGAATAACATGCTAGCTTAGGATTCAATCTCAAAAGCACTTCTATAAAAATCCTTTTTCTGAACATAGTCAAGAAGCTCAATGTAAAAAGGATGTGAGCCAAGTGTAGCGCTATCACCTACTATAATTAACTTCTTTTTAGCGCGTGTCATCGCCACATTGGTTCTGCGTATATCTGATAGAAAACCCACTTCGGCCTTATCATTACTGCGAACAAAACTGATTGCAATTATGTCTCGTTCTTGTCCCTGAAACGCATCTACCGTATTAATCGAAATGAAAGAGGCAATGTCTCCCAATATTACAGAGGCTTCGGCGAGTTTATGCAAACATTCAACTTGCGCACTGTATGGTGTAATGATTCCTAACTTCAAATGTGCTTCTTGCCATGCGGTCACACCAATTTCTTCAACCAATTTTTCAACTACACGAATAAGAAGTGAAGCTTCTTCAATATTAACACGACTTAGTGTTTCTGGATCTTGTTTTTCATTAAATCCGCAACCTGCCGTATCAATAAAATCAATCGGCAAATGACCCGGAAGGGTTGCCAGTCGCACGGACTCATGAGCAATTAATTCATTATTATAAAAATAACTTGAAGAGAACTGCATGATATCTTGATGCATACGATACTGTGTTTTCAGCATAACCGCAGTATGTGGTTGACGTTCTATGCACTTCTCAAACAACGTAACTGCTAACCCTGCCTTAGCAGCATCGTTTGATTTTATAGTTGGTGGTAACTGACAATGATCACCGGCAAAGATTACACGGTCTGCCTTTAATATGGGAATCCAGCACGCTGGTTCCAGTGCCTGGGCCGCTTCATCAATAAAAACACTGGTATACTTCTTTCCTCTTAGTAAATAGTGGGAAGAACCTACCAACGTACAGCAGATCGCATCACTATTTTTTAATAGATCATTTACAATATAAAATTCTAAAACATCGGCATCGGCCTTTAGTGTTTTTACCTGATCCATCAATTGCCTGCGATTTTCTTTTTCGCGAAAGCCAAAATCACGCTTATATTTATAGGCCATACTTCGCACTTGCTCCATTCGTTTGCGTAAGCTGCGCAGGTCTTTGTAATACGCGTGTGTTGCAATTCTAGCATCCAAAGTTTTACTAAGCGATTGCTCGGTTACACGAGCTGGGTGACCCAAACGAAGCACACGCAAGCCCTCATCAGAAAGTTTATCTACTAACAAATCAACTGCTGCATTGCTAGCTGCACAAACAAGAACTTGCTCTTCTGATTTTAAAGTATGCTTAATCGATTGAACTAAGGTGGTCGTTTTACCTGTGCCCGGAGGCCCATGTATAATGGCTACATCTCGTGCCAAAGAAATCTTATTCAACGCGTCAAGCTGACTTGGATTGAGCCTAGCCTCATACGATTCAGCTGGTGAATTGGGATTAATTGGCTTATTAGATGCTTTCTCTACTCCCAGCAAAACATCGCGCAACGCTGCCACGCGACTGTCTTCAGCCCGCATTACTAACTTGAGCGTAGCCTCCATTTCACGGTAACTTCCCTCATCAAACATTACGTCTATACCAAGATGCCCATCATCAATCCATTCTGGCAAATCATCTTGATGAAGTGTAACTACCATCAGATTGTCACGCACATAGTTAATCACGCCTCCTATGTTTTGCTTTTCAGGTGTGCCCTTTGCATTGCAAAAAATACTTACCAATTTGCCACTAGAAAAGACATGGGGTTGATCGAGTTCTGTTACCCGTTCTAATTCGATGATCAATCGCTCACCTGTACCAATGTAGTCTCGCTTCACACTAACAGGGTACCAGCACTTACCTTCTTTGGTCTTTCGACTGAGTGGAAGTAATAGAATTTTTTGACGATACTGCTCCAGATCGGCTTGGCGTTCTACTTTAATAAGCGCGAGGGTTTTTTGGAGTTGATCGAGTATAGACATGCTTTACAAAGATACATTCAATCCAAACAATAGTGACGTGAACCGCTTAACATTTCAACAGTTTTTAGAATAAAGTAAGACTACTGGCTGACAGTTCTTTAACATACTTTTCAACATACGCATGCAGCGATTTTCTTTTATACTGCATAATAAACCTAGGATGTGGAAGTGGTATAACGGTTTTAAAAAAATTATGCTGATCGTTTAACCTTTTAAGAAATGCAAAATTCTGCCCTTCACCTAAACAATAACAGACCTTACTATTCACATTAAAAGTGAGTTGTTTTTGCATACATGCTAAGATAAAATCCATCAAACTTTCTTGTAATTGTTTGTTATCGTAGTAATTAAGATTCTTACCCGCTTTGGTAAATCCCAATGGTGACACCGCAGTGAAATAGAAACTGGAATAAAATTTTTCTGTTCCCCCGAAGGCTTCTATCACCCTATATATGTAATCACTGGAAAGCTCAACCTTCTTAGGCAAATCATTCGGAATGTTACATTGTTCCTGCAACTTCTTTGGATCCGTAAAGGGTATCCCTGTAATTCCTCCCCCCAATCTTCCGGGATTAATTCCAACAATTAATCTTCTTTCTTCAAAATCATTGTAGTACTTTCGATAGAACTGTTCGCATAAACTGAATGATGTTCTATCGTGATATGGATTTAAAACGGCTATTCCTGCAGGCAGATTACGAGGCAGCTTAAGTGACTTATTAAATTCTAGAACACAATCAGCAAAGGTCATATCACGCGTTAGCTACTTGTTCATTGTGACACCCGAAGTATCAACTTTGGTGGCAGGATTTAAAAGTCGCTTTAACTTTTCAAGCGCTGTTTTATTTTTAAACGAGTTGATGTTATCGTTAATGTTTTGCTTCTCACGTGTTGTAAGGCGCCAGCTCAAGGAAGCGCGTGCATTGTTTTGCCTAATGCTATCCATGTTTTGAAGTATAGGCAGATAATTACCTGACTCATATGCTAGATCCACTCTATCAATACTACCTTTAAACCACGAATGGGCTTGCCCTATCATAAGATCACTATTGATATCTTGAAAATTTTCGAAATTATTATAAACACTACTGATGGGTTGTGTGATTGCATCCATAATCGTTTGGCCTTTAGGCGCAGTGATGGTAGCAAGCTTAGGTGAGTCGCGAACAGAGACAATTATAATTCCAGACGTATTCTCATTGATCCAATCTTTAAATGCATATAAAAAACGTACTGCGTCAGTCAGTCCGAAATTATCAGATATTCCTGCATCCATAATCTGTATTGCAGGATTAGTAGGAAGCGTTGTGTTAGGTGTGATATAAGGAAAAGTGGCACTCATGCGAAGTGCCGATAAAAAACGCAAATCACTTGAACCTTGGGCGATAAAAAATCTGTTAAAATCAACGCCGCTAACTTTTGGTGACAAGTAATCACGCATGTTTAACATGTCGGTATTCATAAACGAAACAGGGCGGGACGCGATATAAAGTTTGCGTCCGTCATTCACAATGGTTGGTGTTAAGATAACCATGGGTACAATAGCCTTTGTTTCAGGGTCATTGTATTCGCTAATGCGTTTATCCATTAGTCCTTCGGTTATGTTGTTAAGCTGATCTTCAAAAGTATAGCTACGATCACGAACATACTGATGCTTTGCATACTCAAACGTGCTAAAGCCAACAAACAAGTCGTTAGCCAGCAAACTAAAAATAAGTGGATTTAAATTGTCGTTTGAAATCTTTTGTTGATGAGAAGAAGCATAAGGCTTGATGTTCTCACCTTGCTTTTCACGGAGTTTAAGTTCCCTGAAGTAACTTGCTCCAATTAATCCGCCTGATGCACCTGTGATGAGAATACTGTTCTCCATCAACCTACCTGACGTCAAGCTATCTGCCGTTTGAAGTGCAGTGACGGTCCACAAAGCGGCACGTTTACCACCGCCACTTACACATAGAAATACCATCTTCGGCTTTTCCGCTACAGGAAATTTCTTTCGCCAATTTTCTAACATAACCAACGAGGCTTGTCGGTCAGTTTCAATCTCTACACTGGTGTTTGTTTTTATCAATTCATCAACCGAATATTCGGCTACAGGCTTGTTATAATCTAATCCGAATGCTTGATATTTTTTTGCAAAGAAATCCTCTCCTACCAAATAGTTAAAGAAAAGAAAAATAACCAACGCGGCAGTGGCAGACCAACCACCAAACCAATATGAAAAGGCGCCCGCCAACATTACAAAAACGGTTAAGAATATGATAAAGCTTGCCGCTGCAGGAAGTTGGAATAAGGGATAATCTTTAAAAAGACCAAGGATTAATACGAAACTGAAGATCAGTAATTCGATCACCACCAGATTAAAATGATTCTGATCAAATACTTGAAGCACAGCAGAGCGATCATAAAAACCTATATCACCAACCTTTTTAAAACTAAAATTATGATCAAGAAAATTATCAACACGCACCTGCTTCTTTCTTGCAATATCCAGTTTCTTCATAGCACTTGCCCGGGTGATTTGCACATTCTTTTTTAATTTCTCATCAATGCGGCACACCATATATTTAAAAATGTCCTTGTTGGTGAACCAGAAATAAACAAAGAACACCAATGTCATTACAAGATAGCCTGTAACCAAGCCCAACATGTTTCTGGCCAGATCATAAATGGTGGAGTATTCGTTGTTTAATTGAAAGCGAACTATCTCATAGATGTAAATCGAAAAAAACAAGAGTGGGATCAGGCTATTATTTATCACAAACTTTACAAAAGGTCTTGACAAAGTACCTACAAAAGTAAAGCGGTAGCCATCATTGATATAGCAAGTTATATGAAAGGCCATTGTAAAGCCGGCACACACAACGCCTATAATGAAAAAACTTGTAAAGCTAACTTCGTTCAGATACTCTGGATCCAAAAACAAATAAGGTATACCAAGGTATTTTCCAAAACTTCCGGTAATCATGGCAAATAGAATGATCCAGCATAACAGCAACACATGGTTGCGCATGATATTGTTGAGTAACAGTTGAACAGGAAATGAATATAAGATTGAATTACCTATTTTTTGAATATTCGCCATAGACCAGAATTAATTCAATTTATGAAATTCATCTGACAAATCCCGTCCCTGCAACCCTGCTAAAAGGATAATTAAATGACGGCTAGAAAGTAATGATCTCACTCACAAAACTTACATACTAGTTTATACACTATTTGAATCTCATGCTTGCACGGCCGAATGAAAAAATCGTACTTCGTGAATTTCATAAGCAGCAATACTGTTATATCCGCAAAAAACCTACGTGTCAAAAACATTTCATATTTATAGATCATCTGCAGGGTCAGGCAAGACCCGCACGCTAGCCAAAGAATATCTTAAGCTGGCATTACGCTCAAGACACGATTACTTTAGGCATATTTTAGCTGTTACTTTTGCCAATAAAGCCACGCAAGAGATGAAGGATCGCATCTTAGCCTATCTAGATGATTTTGCAAACGGCAGAACAAATGAACTTGCCATTGAATTAAAAAATGAACTAAAACTAGATGACGTTACCTTTCAACAAAATAGCCAAGAGGTTCAATCAGCAATTCTGCACAAATATTCGCTCTTCTCTATAAGCACAATTGATGCTTTTTTTCAGAAAGTAATACGCGCATTCACACGTGAGTCAGGCTTAGTTGGTGATTACAGATTGGAGGTTGATCAAGATTCGGTATTGGAAGAGGTTATCAATGACCTTATTGACGAACTCGGTAATAATGAACAACTTACCAAATGGGTTGTTGATTTTGCAAAAGAAAATTTAGAAAATGACCGCGCCTGGGATGTGCGACAGAGTTTAAAAACTTTCGCAGAACAAATTTTTCGAGAAGAGTTCAAAGCAATTGAGAATGATTTGATGATCAATACATCAAAGCCTGATTTCTTTAACAATCTGCTTACAGAATTAAAAAAGAAAAAATTCGGCTTCGTTAACTTCATTAAATCGAAGTCATTAGAAGCATTAACTATAATGCATGAGAACGGCCTTTCTTCTTCTGATTTTAAATATGGTGGCGGCCCATATAATTTTTTTGTTAAGATTAGTAAGATTGGTAGAGTCAAAGACTTTGATGAAAAGGAAAAAGGTAAACGACCTGAAAAAGAATTTCAGGAGGTGCGCAATTGGCCTGATAAAGACACACCACATGCCGCATTGATTTCTAAACTTACGTCAGAAAAGTTATTACCCTTATTAAATGAAATTTTAATCTACTGGCAGGCATGCTATAAACCCAGTCTGTCTGCAGAAGTTGTGCTAAATAACTTCTATGCTTTCGGCTTGATTGCTGACATATCACGTAAGCTCACAGAATATAAAAATCAAAACAACCTAATGCTTCTTGCTGATGCGCCTAAATTTCTTAATGGGGTAATCCAAGATAGCGATACACCATTCATTTATGAAAAAGTAGGTTCATTCTATCGCAATTATTTGATTGATGAATTTCAAGATACCTCCGGTTATCAGTGGAAAAACTTTCTGCCGCTATTGAAGAATGGACTTGACCAGGGTTATCCGAGCTTAGTAGTAGGCGATGTTAAGCAAGCTATTTATCGCTGGCGCGGTGGCGATCTTAATTTATTGCAAGAAGAGGTTGAAAACACAATAGGTAGTGAGAATGTAGCCGTCACCTCCTTAGATACAAACTTCAGAAGTGCAACAAACGTTGTTGAGTTTAACAATGCAATATTTAAAACTGCTGCAATCTTAATAAGTGAAAAAGTAGATCATGTTCTTCCGGTAAGTGCTTTTACAGATGCTGCTCAAGAGATTTTTAGATCCCATGAAAATGGTCTTGTACAGTTAAACTTTATACGTGAAGAAGGCGATGAAGAAAAATGGAAAGAAATTGCGCTTGAGAAAGTACCCGCCCAGCTTGAAGAATTACAAGCACAGGGCATCCCTTTAAAAGACATCGCTATTCTTGTTCGCAAGAATGATGAAGGACAAAAAATTGCAGCTTATTTATTACAGTATAAAAATTCATCACAGGCAAAGCCAAACTGCAAGTATGATGTTATATCCAACGAGTCGCTACGACTGGATGGTGCGTCTTCTGTAAATCTTTTGTTGGGCGCTATGAAGTATCTGTTCAATCCTGAAGACCCAATAGCGCGTGCACAACTTGGTTTTGAGTTTGCAAGAATCAATGAACCTGATAAAAAGATAGCAGAGGTGTTTGCTGTAGGTGATCATGCATTTTTTGAACATCATTTACCCCGTGCGTTTACAAAAGAAAAAGCTTCACTAAAAAAGCTTCCGCTATTCGAATTAACAGAAACCCTAATAGAAATCTTTAAGCTGGGTAACCAATATGGTGAGCTCACTTATTTATTAGCTTTTCAAGATTTGGTGTTGGACTTCTACAGCAGGGAACGCAATGACTTAGGTGCGTTTCTCGAATGGTGGGAAGAGAACAAACATAAAAAGTCAATTCAAATTTCGGGTGAAATAGACGCGGTTCAAATTATTTCTATTCACCGTTCTAAAGGCCTTCAGTTTAAATATGTTGTCATACCATTCTGTTCCTGGAATATGGATCATGATCCGGTTAAGTCACCCCTACTTTGGGTAAAATCAGATGATGAACCTTTTAAAGATGCGGGTTATTTGCCAGTGGCATATTCTAGTGCACTTAAGGAAACGTGTTTTGCATCGTATTATCAAAAAGAATTTACACGTGTTTTCCTAGACAATCTCAATCTACTCTATGTAGCTTTTACCAGGGCTGAGAAAGGGCTCATGGTAACAGCACCACATCCCAAAAGCATTACACGTTATTCAGTTGCCACCTTGCTACATGATTGCATTTCCAAAAATGAATTATTACAACTGCATTGGAATGATGGTTTACAAACTTGGAGAAAAGGAGTCTATGAAGTTAAGCCATCGTCTGAAAACAAACTAGATGAAACCCTAAGTCTTTCATTCTATCCTGTATCACGTTGGCGTGATAAACTAATAATCCGCCAATCAGGTAAAGGCTTTTTTGAAGAAGTAGATTACACACATCTGCACAAAATGCGGTATGGAGTTCATATGCATACGGTACTCTCCCGCTTGCGTTATATGGAAGAAATACCATCAACGCTTGAGTCCATTTTATTTGAAGGTCTCATTAAACAAGAAGAGCGCGATCCGTTAAAACAACAACTGGATGAACTCATGGAGAATCGTGTAATTGCAAACTGGTTTAGCCATGCGTGGGAAGTCAGAACTGAAGTTCCAATCTTATTACCAGGTGGTGAAGAAAGTAGAATAGATCGATTGTTGTTAAAAGGCAAACGCGCAATTGTAGTCGACTTCAAAACCGGTGAGCCCACTAAGGCAGATCAAAATCAAGTGCTTTCGTATATGCAAATACTGCGACAAATGAATTTCATAGAGGTATCAGGTTACTTACTGTATCTTAAAAACTCTGAAGTGATATCGGTGAATACAGGGAGAGTAAAAACAGTGAAGCATAAAGATGATAATCAGTTGGGATTGCCGCTTTAATTTAGGTATTAGGTATAATTAGGCATTATGCATTGGGGGCTGGCACTGGGTAGGTATTGGGCATTGGGGACTAGGCATTAAAAAATCTGCTTGTAATATTAGGAACTGGGAATTTAATTGAAGACGTTGATAGTTACTGTTTTCTGGAGTTTACTTGAAATGTTTTTATGCCAGTGTATTTGCTTCCTTTGGTTTCTTTTATGCGGAAGGCGACCTTATAAGTGCCAGGCAACAAAGTGAGGGTGGGCTGCGATTTTGTTACTGGAAATTATAAACCCATTTCTGTTTGCCGTCTTCAACGATTTCAAAAAGACTTCCATAGCCGTTGGTGGTTGTTAATGTTAACAAGTCCAGGAGTAGGTAATGTTATGCTAGATGTTTTGTTGGGTTGCACTTCTATGTTAAATATTCTTCTCGGCATAGTTAGGGTTTCTATCTCATAACTTCCTTTGAAGTACCTAAATGAATCGTTCCCTATTTGCGTCTTCTCGGAAATTTTCTGTTGAATTTTTTGAGTTATGCTATGTGCGCCACCAATTACCAACAGCAACGTCGTTAAAAGACATGAAACTAAAATACACCTATAATTTCTCATGTATGAAATAATAAAGCTTTCTTTCATTGTAAATAACATAAGTCTGACTTTATTATTTAGTGCTTTATAAATGCATTATTTCTACCGTCCGTCGATTTTGTTCCAATATTTATAATTTAAGTCTACAAACCGCAGAATCTTTTTGCATTTTTGCGGGAATTTAAGAGGTTAAAATGGTCATATTAAGGTTTTTTAAGGTGTTTTGGTTTCTTTCGGCGTTAGTTGCGCTCGTAGTCCTTTTATTGGTGTATGCTAATCTTCCACAGCAAGTTGTAATACAAGAAAGAGAAGCAAAACTTCTGATGCTCTCTCAGGATGCCGTTTTTTATATCAGTGTAGCTATACTCGCAGTCATAAATGTTATGGTCTTCGGGGTGTCTAAACTATTCAAAGACGAGGAGTTCCGGGTTTGGTTTTATGGGCTCGTTATGACCATAAATCTGTTTTTTATTATCTCACTTAGCCTAGTTAGCACCTTTAATAGCGGTGAAAAATTTGACTACGGCCGAATAGACTTTGTTATTTATGGCAGTGTGGGGCTAATTATCTTATGGGCCTTATTTTGGCCCTTCTATAGCATCTACCGGAAAATTTTCAGGAAGCCTACTGTTTGATTTTTAGTCTTTAATCGAAATTAATAGTTGTATATCAGCCCATTATCTGGTCTAACATGGTAACGTTAGGCAGACCTGTGTTTTTTATAATTACTTGAATTGATGTTGAAAATCGCTTTATTTAGTAGTTCAACCGATATTTTTTAAACCTTAATCAGTCGTAACAGCGTGTTTTTCATTTTTAAAACTGATCCTTATTTATGGCTAAGACGGACAATTCAATAGAATACAACGAATCCAGTATTAAGTCGCTTGACTGGCGAGAGCACATTCGGTTAAGACCCGGTCTGTACATCGAAATGTTAGACGCTGGCTCATGGAAGGACGATGGTGTAAATCTGCTCGTAAAAGAAGTTATCGATAATTCTATCGATGAACACATGATGGGGCATGGTAAAGTCATTGATGTAAAGATCACTGATCAACAGGTTGTTGTGCGTGATTATGGCCGCGGTATTCCGCTTGGTAAAGTCGTTGATTGCGTTTCTAAGATCAATACAGGTGGTAAATATGATTCGGGCGCATTTCAAAAATCTGTGGGATTGAATGGTGTGGGTACCAAAGCCGTTAACGCACTTTCTAATTTATTTAAGGTTCAGTCATTCCGTGAAGGACAAACAAAAGTTGCTGAATTTAAAAAAGGGATTATTACCAACGATGCACGCATCGGCAAATCAGACGATAAAAATGGAACCCAAATAATTTTTGAACCGGACAATTCTGTTTTCAAAAATTATCACTTTATACCAGAGTACCTCGAAGATTTGATGTGGAACTATGCATTCCTTAATGCTGGTCTAACCATCAACTTTAATGGAAAGAAATTCTATTCAAAAGATGGCCTTCTTGATCTTTTAAAACAGAAATCTGACTCTGAACAAATACGCTACCCTATCATTCATCTTAAAGGCGATGACATAGAGATGGCAATGACACATGGCAATCAATACGGTGAAGAATACTACTCTTTTGTAAATGGACAAAATACAACTCAAGGTGGTACTCACCTCGCAGCATTCCGTGAAGCAATAGTAAAAACCGCCCGTGATTTTTATAAGAAAGATTTTGATGCTTCTGATGTTCGAGCGAGTATAGTTGGTGCTATTGCAATCCGTGTGCAAGAGCCTGTGTTTGAATCACAAACTAAAACAAAATTAGGGTCATTAAATATATCACCAGCCGAAGGTGCACAATCTGTAAGAGGCTTTGTAAATGATTTCGTTACCAAAGAGCTTGAAATATTTCTTCATAAGAACCCGATTTTCGCCGATGCATTCTTAAAAAGGATCATGCAATCTGAGCGCGAGCGAAAAGAGATTGCTGGTATTAAAAAGCTAGCAAATGAGCGCGCCAAGAAAGCCAATCTACACAACAAAAAACTTCGCGATTGTCGTTACCATTTCGACGATAAAAATGAAAAAGGTCTTAACTCGGTAATCTTCATCACAGAGGGTGACTCGGCCAGTGGTTCCATAACAAAATCACGTGACGTGGAAACACAAGCTGTATTCAGCTTAAGGGGTAAGCCTTTAAATTGCTACTCCCTCACTAAAAAAGTTGTGTACGAAAATGAAGAGTTTAATCTGCTTCAACACGCATTAAATATTGAAGATGGTTTAGAAGGACTTCGTTACAACAAAGTTATCATTGCCACAGATGCCGATGTAGATGGTATGCACATTCGCTTACTACTCATGACCTTCTTTTTGCAATTCTTCCCTGATCTTGTTAAGTCAGGTCACGTGTTTATTTTAGAGACTCCACTTTTCCGTGTCCGGAATAAAAAAGAAACCATCTACTGCTATAGCGATGAAGAGCGCAAAGCAGCGATGGAAAAAATCGGAGTAAAACCTGAGATCACACGCTTTAAAGGTTTGGGTGAAATCTCACCTGATGAATTTGGTGGATTCATAGGAGAGAACATCCGCCTGCAACCCGTGATCCTCGGACCCGATAGTCACCTTGCTAAAATATTAGAATTCTATATGGGCAAGAACACACCAACAAGACAAGAATTTATCATTGGTAATCTCAAAATAGAATTAGATAAAGTAGAAGAAATTGGCGTGGATGTTTAAGTTATCGAATTTAAATTCGATTGTTGCAAGCTCTTGATCGGGGTGATATTAATAGAACATTTAAAAAAGATTTAGTCGTTTACAAACGACATATAATTACAGATGGCTAACACTTACACGCAAATTCATATACATGCAATTTTTGCTGTTAAAGGCCGTGAAGGATTAATCCAAAGTGAATGGAAAGATGAATTGTATAAATATATAACAAGTATCATTCAGCATAACAATCATAAAATATTAGCAATCAATGGCATGGCCGACCACTTACACGTTTTTTTTGGTATGCGTCCAAACCAGTCTCTGTCAGAACTTATACAGGCAACCAAGGCAAGTTCTTCTAAATGGATTAATGACAAAAAACTTGCGAAAGGCAGATTTGAATGGCAAGAGGGTTATGGAGCTTTTTCATATAGCAAATCTCAAATTAGTGATGTTGTTAATTATATTCAAAATCAAGAACTACATCATGCAAAATTTAATTTTATTGAAGAATATAAGGACATATTAAACAAATTTGGCATTGAATATAATGAACAATATATTTTTAAATCGGTCGAGTAATCTATATCATCCCTAAGGGATTTGATGATTTTGTTATTAAAATGCTACCGATATTTCGTCCCTAACGGGACTTGGATGTATAAAAATGGAATGTACTGGAAGTAAAAATTATAACAACCACTGATTAAGTGCTAGCTTCATAGGAAACATTAGATGGCAAAAAAGAAATAATTAGCATAGTACTACAGTAGCAACATAAAACCAGATACCAAAGTCCCGTAGGGACGATATATCGGTAGAAGAATAAAGGAATAGATACAAGTCCCGTAGGGACGATATATTGGTTAGCACAAATATTAACTTAAGGTTCTCAAATAAAATGAGCAAAAACGACAAGGAAGTAAGAACCAAGTTTAATTAGAATTATACTATGAGTAGTTACAACACACTAATAAACGATTAGCGTAAACTAATAGGTAAAGTCCCGTAGGGACGATATATCGGTAGAAGAATAAAGGAATAGATACAAGTCCCGTAGGGACGATATATTGGTTAGCACAAATATTAACTTAAGGTTCTCAAATAAAATGAGCAAAAACGACAAGGAAGTAAGAACCAAGTTTA
>CAXSCR010000008.1:18126-111289 GCA_964235605.1 uncultured Cyclobacteriaceae bacterium
CGTAGGGATGATATATTGGTTAGCACAAATATTAATTTAAGGTTCTCAAATAAAAATGAGCAAAAAAAAGAAGGGGGATAAGGACGACTTATCTGCAAGAAAACAAGAAAACGGCGAATCATATATACCGCCAGCAAAAAAAGAAGGAGATGATGTAATTCATGCCATTTCACTGGATGGCTTGTACCAAACCTGGTTCATGGATTATGCATCGTACGTAATTCTTGAACGTGCTGTGCCTCGTATTGAAGATGGTTTCAAACCTGTACAGCGTAGAATCATGCACTCTCTTAAGGAGATGGATGACGGTCGTTTTAATAAAGTGGCCAACGTTATCGGGAACACCATGCAATACCATCCCCATGGCGATGCAGCCATTGGTGAAGCTGTAGTTAACATCGGTCAGAAAGATATACTCATTGAAACGCAAGGTAACTGGGGCGATGTACGTACTGGTGACGGCGCGGCGGCACCTCGATATATTGAAGCACGGCTTTCAAAATTTGCCTTAGATGTAGTCTACAATGCGCAGACTACTGAATGGCAGTTATCTTATGATGGACGTAAACGTGAACCCGTTACGCTTCCCGTTAAATTTCCAATGCTTCTTGCACAAGGAGTCGAAGGCATAGCTGTAGGACTTTCTACTAAAATTCTTCCACATAATTTTAATGAATTGATCAAAGCATCAGTAGATGTTTTAAAAGGAAAAAATCCAAAGATATTACCTGATTTTCCTACCGGAGGGATTGCTGATTTTACGGAATACAATCAAGGATTACGTGGCAGCAAAATTAAAGTGAGGGCTAAGATTGAAGTCACAGATAAAAAAACACTTACCATAAGAGATATTCCTTTTTCTACCACAACCACTTCTTTGATGGAATCCATCGTTAAGGCTAGTGAAAAAGGTCAGATTAAGATTAAACAAGTAATCGACAACACAGCAAAGGATATTGAAATACAAATCCTTTTGCAACCGGGGCAATCACCTGAAGTAGCTACCGATGCGTTGTATGCATTTACTGACTGCGAAATTTCTATTTCACCGAACTGTTGTGTGATTGTAGAAGACAAGCCAAGGTTCATGCAGGTAAATGAAATCCTGAAGTACAACACCAATCAAACAGTTGAATTACTGAGGATGGAGTTGGAAATCCGTCGGGGTGAATTAATGGAAAAGATTTTATTTTCCTCCCTTGAACGAATCTTCATAGAGAATAGAATTTACCGCAATATAGAAGAAGCCGAAAGTTGGGAAGAAGTTCTTTCTACCATCGATAAAGGACTTAAACCACATAAGAAAAAATTCTACCGCGAAATTACTACGGAGGATATTGTAAGATTAACTGAGATTCGCATAAAAAGAATTTCACGTTTCGATTCATTCAAAGCTGATGAACTTCTGAAGGATCTTCAAAAGGAATTAAAGGAGACGGAACATCACCTTCAGAATTTAGTTGAATACGCCATTGCTTATTATCAAAATTTGTTAGAGAAATACGGTAAAGGACGTGAACGAAAAACTGAAATCAAGAGCTTCCAATCTGTAACAGCTACCGAAGTTATTGCAAATAACCAAAAGCTTTATGTTAACCGTGCCGACGGATTTGCGGGTTATGGATTGAAACGCGATGAACTTATTTGTGATTGTTCAGAGTTGGATGACGTTATTGTAATCCGCAAAGATGGTAAAGCTAAGGTGTCTAGAATTCAGGACAAGGTTTTCATGGGCAAAGACATTCTGTACATTGGCATCTGGCGAAAGGGTGACGAGCGTATGGTGTACAACATCGTCTATACTGATGCAAAAAGCGGAAAGGGCTTCGCAAAGCGCTTTAATATGCCTGGCATTACACGCGATAAAGAATATGATTTAACAAAGGGTGCAACAAACTCTAAAATCCATTATGTAAGTGGCAACCCGAATGGTGAAGCAGAAACTGTAGAAGTAAAACTTTCTCAATCCAGCACCGCGCGAAAGAAAGTTTTTAAATATGATTTCGCAGAATTAGAAGTGAAAGGAAGAGCGTCTGGTGGTATTACCATTACAAAATATCCTATTCGTAAAGTAGACTTCCTTGAAGCGGGCTCCTCAACCTTAAGCAAACTTAGTTTGTGGTACGATGCCGATGCCGGAAGACTTAACAAAGAGAAGCGCGGCAGATACCTTGGTAAGTTCGATGCGGAAGATAAAATCATATCCTTCACACGAAATGGCTCATATAAGATAACGAGCTATGAAGTAACGAATCGCTATGAACCAGAAAAAACATTGTTAGTAGAAAGGTTTAATAATCAAAAGCCAATTTCAGCTGTGTATGTTGATGGTGAAAGCAAGCAATACATGGTAAAACGTTTCATGGTTGAAACCACAACACCAGATAAAGAATTTAATTTTATAACAGAGGCAATCGGTTCAAGACTAGTAGTTGCTACCACTAGTGAAACACCAGAAGTAGAAATAGAACTTATTAAAAATAAAGACAAAGGAAAAGAAACCGAAGTCATCAATCTAGAAGATCTTATTGATGTAAAGGGATGGAAAGCCATAGGCAATAGGCTTTCACAATTTAAGGTTACGAAAGTAACAGTAACTCAGGAACCTGAAGAAGCGAACCCCGATGATGATGAAGAGGGCAATGAGGCTGAGGTGACTGAATCAGAAAAAGATTCTCAGTCGCCAAAAAAAAAAGAGCCGGAAAGCCAGTGGACAAGCCCAGAAGAGCAAGTCAAAGTCAACCTCTTCGCGGAGCAGGAAAAACCCAAGCTACCAAGCGAGCAAAACCCGCAAAGCCAGCCAAGACAAAAAGTCCAAGCCGAGCAGCAAAACCTCTTCGGGGAAAAAGCGGAAAGCCCAAAGCAACAACGTCAAAGCCACCGGCAAAAAAGTCCAAGCCAAAGGGAAAAAGAAAGTAAAGCGGTAGAAGGCTTAAAGAAAGATGATTCGACCACAACAGGAGGGAAAGCTTTTGGAGTTGGTGAAACAATCGATTTGGATCTGTGATAACCCGAGCTGGTGGCATTTTCAGTTTAAGTGAATAATATTTTAGTGTTTAGGGTATCTTAATAGATGAAGCATATACTTTAAGCATTAAGCTATTAATGTTACATTAATCTTGGTTTGTGACATACTGCCTACTTATTTAGCTTTTGGCCTATGGATTGTTAATCTTTCAAAAATCGGTTTTATTATTGAATATGAAAAAGATGCACCAATATGTTTTAATCTTTGCAGTTATAATTTCTATTCCTGTTTGTGCCCAGGATTCTGAAATATCAGCAGAAGGTAAAATAACAGACTCTCACACCCATAAAGGCATTATGGCCAGCATTCGTTATAGCAGCATCCCTACTGGTAGTATCACGGGTCGATTTGCAGATAGTACATTTAGCTTTGCTATTTTCGGATCATCTAAATATCAAATAACTGCGGAAGCAAAAGGGTATAATCCGCGCACCGTAATTGTTGATCCAAAAAATATTGATGTTGATAGAAAGGTTGTTCGTAATGTTCAACTAACACCTTCTGGTCATACAATAAGATTAGATCATCTTATCTTTCAGCGTGGTAAGTCAGCCATTGATCCTGCATCATTTCATGAATTAGATGAAGTCGTACAAATGATGAAAGAAAACATGAGAGTTGAAATACAACTCGAAGGTCACACAGACAACCAAGGAGGATCTCAATCAAACCTTAAATTATCTCAAGACCGGGTTGATGCTGTTAAGAAATATATCGTGTCTAAGGGAGTTGGTAAAGACCGCGTAAAAACAAAAGCATTTGGTGGTTCACAGCCTCTATCTAATGAAATGACGCAAGAAGCGCGTGCTTTAAATAGACGGGTAGAAATGAGAATTCTAAAAGATTAAATTCGTGAATCGTTATCTATTATAACAATACATCGGATAACGATTAACGCCTTGAGAACTAATAATCAAGTATAGTTAGCTCAAGTTGAGCAAGCGCCTTTGCAAGTTCATCGTCATTGGGTGCAACACCATGCCATTTGTGACTTCCCATCATATAATCAACGCCATAACCCATAATGGTTGTCATTAAATTAATAATAGGCTTACCTTTTCTAGCTTGCGTTTTAGCATATTCTAAGGTAGTGATGACTTCTACCAAATTATTGCCATTGCATTCAATTACTTCCCACCCAAAAGCTTCCCATTTAGCCCTAAGGTTTTTAAGAGACATTATCTGGTCAACAGGGCCGTCAATTTGTTGACCGTTGTAATCTATAGTAGCAATCAGATTATCTACTTTACAGTGAGCCGCGTACATAGCAGCTTCCCAAACTTGACCTTCTTGTAGCTCTCCATCGCCCATCAACACATAAACAAAGCGATCATCGTTATTTAACCTTTTGGCTTCTGCTGCACCAATAGCAACTGAAAGACCTTGCCCCAATGACCCTGAAGCAACACGAATACCTGGAAGATGCTCATGTGTAGTAGGGTGGCCTTGGAGACGAGAGTTTAATTTTCTAAAAGTTTTTAATTCACTAACCTCAAAATAGCCCGCACGCGCTAAAGTTGCATACCAAACCGGCGAGATATGGCCGTTAGAAAGGAAAAACAAATCTTCACCCTCCCCTTTCATATCAAACTTGGAACTGTGCTTCATAATATGAAAGTACAATGCCACGAAAAACTCTGTACAGCCCAAAGAAGCCCCAGGATGACCTGATTGACAGGCGTGTACCATACGAACAATGTCCCTACGTATTTGGAAACAAAGTTTATGAAGTTCGGTGATCTCTTTAAGGTCGCTCATGAAAGTAAAATTTGCTGCGAAGATGGGTTAAATTTGGAAACCCTGCAAAATAAAATAGTGCATTCAGGGAATAGCTTTTAAAACTCACAAGGATATTGACTGACTGATACGCTGAAATTTTTAACCATGATGTTTGGGGAGGTAAAAAACATCAAAACAAAAGGCGGTAGTACCTCATAATTATAATTTGCAGCTTTTTCTTATTCTTTACGGCACTCGGTCAATATAAAAATCCTTAACATGAGCACGCCATGTTATTCACCTGCATAAAACTTTAAAAAATGAGCGGGTAAATCAAAGCTAACAGCCAGAAGCTATAAGTTTGATATTAAAATTAAAGCAATTTCTCTGGGCAGTATCTAGTATTGCTGCCACATTTTTGTTGGATGAGAGTATAATTTTATCATAATTGATAAGGTTTTAAATTACTGACGGGTTGCTTAAAGGAATTCATGCTGCCGAATCCAGAATAGTTATTTAACCAGATGAATACCATTAACATATTAAATGATAGATTTTTTATTAAGGAGTTAGACTCCCTGAGGTTTTTAGCTTTTATTTTAATTTTCATCCACCATACCAATGCAACCAACATCGTTTTATTAAATGTAATAAGAAATATAGGTTGGATAGGGGTTGATATATTCTTTTGTCTGTCGGCATTTCTGTTAACCAGATTGCTAATGTTAGAGCGACATAATACCGGCTCCATTAATATTCGAAATTTCTTCATAAGGAGAATTTTACGAATCTGGCCTCTGTACTTCACCTACGTGAGCATTGCAATATTATTTTCTATTTATAAGCATATCATAACACCTGAAGTTAGTTTTAGGATTATTGGGTTGTTAACATTTACTGAAAATATATTTGCTTCTATTTATCACTATAACCCAATTCGTTTTACTGGCCATTTGTGGACTATTTCTTATGAGGAACAATTCTATCTGGTGTTGCCTTTTATTATTTTGTTACTCGTAACAAAGAGTACGCAACAAAAAAATCTCTATTTATTCATTGCGTTGGCGATTGGTGTCATAATTAGATTGTTTTTTATTTACATACATGCCACACACCCTGCCATATGGGTGCTCCCTGTAACTCATTTTGAGTCGATTTGGATTGGCATGTTTTTGGGATTAAAACATGATTCTATTCATAAAGTTAAACCTCTGGTCTATTACATTGCCGGATTTTTATCTCTTGACGTAATCCTGTGGCTTCCAAACACGGCACCGCCATCATACCATTTAATGATTTTATATCCATGTGTAGGAATTATTTCTGGAAGTTTACTATGCATTGCGCTATGCTCAAAAAAAGAGGTGCTTAAGCAAGTGCTTTCAAACAATGTTGTAATGTATCTGGGAAAAATATCTTTTGGCCTTTACGTATTTCATAACTTCAGTCTTGCATTAACTGACTATGTATTGCGTTGGTTAGAGATTAATACAATTGCTTTAAATATTTTAATCTCATTTTTAGTAACGATTTTACTAGCATCCTTTTCTTACTTTGCTTTAGAGAAAAAATTTTTAGCAATGAAGACCAAATTTAGTGTTATTCAATCAAGATAACCTTCATCTGTCTATGGTTCTTGTAATTTCTTTGAGATGGATTTTTACACAAAAACTTGATGGAATTAGCCGTGCGATAATCAGGAACCCCAATAATTAAAATAAATAGGATCTGCTGAAAACGTTTAAAATTCTTTAGAACATTGTAAATTTTAATAGGACATGGATTTTTTGCTGATCTTTAAAAATCAAGTGCTAGGAAAAATGCCAAAAGCCGTAAAAAACCGTGCATCGAAACAAAGCTACCTCAGTCAAGGTCAGCCTTTGCACGATGAATTTGTAACACCCTTTTCCAAACAATTTGTAATCATGTTCACTAATTGCAAATGTGTGTCGGCTTCAAAGCCACACCCCTTTAAAAAATATCAATATTTACTTTTTCAGCAGACCCTAGATAATTTCCCAGCTCTTGCAATAGCCCACAACTAAACGACATTTATTGGGCATTACGCATAAGAAAACTCTGGGTACTATGATTAAGTTTGCACTATTTAACTATTTAGTCTTCCGCGAAACGGATAACAATTAACGCTTAACGGATAACGGCTTTAGAATTTGGTCGGAATGGTTCCTGGTGTCTACTTTTTGAATTATTTCTTCGATAATGCCTTTCTCGTTAATAATGTACGTGATGCGTGCCGTGCCCATGTACTTGCGTCCATACATTGACTTTTCTATCCATGTCCCATAAGCCTCATGTATTTTCTTGTCAGTATCAGCCAATAGGCTAAAGGGCAGTTTTTCCTTTTCAATAAATTTACGATGTGATTTTTCGTTGTCTGTGCTCACACCAAAAACTTCATAGCCAGCTTTTTGTAGCGCTTTGTAATTATCTCGCAGGTTACAAGATTCTGTGGTACAACCTGGCGTCATGTCTTTCGGATAAAAATAGAGAACAACCTTTTTTCCTTTAAGGGATGAGAGTTTTACTTCATTGCCATCTTGATCCTTAACAGCAAAAGCAGGCGCTTTATCACCAACTTGTAGTGCCATGGTTAGAGAATTGTTTTCTTGAAGATTTGTTTGTTCCCGGCATTATCGGTCACAATTAATTCAAAGTCACCTTTAAGGGGAACACTTTTATCAAGTTTCTCTGAAAACAACATTGCGGTTTTGCTGTCATAATTCATTAACAACCAATTCCCGTTTATGTTAGCTTCAAATGAACCTATTCCAGAAAGAAAATCGCGTATGCGGAATCTTACAATCTGGTTATTAAGATATATAGGTTTAATTGTAGGCGGAACGGTGTCACTAAGAATGGTATAATCACCAAATTCTCTCGTGGTAAAATTGACTTGTCCATTAATCCATTCACCGCCTATAAAAGAATAGTCCCTACCTGATACGCGATAAACATTAAATTTCATATCAGCAGGATACTTCTTCAAAGGCTTAAAAGAAACTTCCATAGCCTTGCATAACGGATAGATGCGTTGGCCGATAGTAAAAATTTCACCACCATTTTTAACAGTCTTATAATCGGTATTTAAGTAAAGCGTGTCATATAGTGCGTTAGTAGGAAATGTTACATCTAACCTATCACTGTAGTACTTATATTCAATACCTGAAGGGATTGTAGCATTTATTTTTGGCATAATGGATTCACCACACACCACAACAGAATCTGGAATTTCATTTCGTAGATCAAATAAGTAAACTGATCTATATAAATTATAATAATCAGGATCTCGTTTGCTTATTATACCTTTTATATAAACGTCTGCTTTGTTAACTGAATCCCGGCATGGCTTAGCAGCTACCATCATCACATTGTCCGTAATGTCGAAAAGAATATTTGTCTTCATGGGCTCAAGTGTTTTCACCTGCTTATCAAGCATTGTTGGTCTTAAAGTAAAAGTAACTTGGCTCGCATTTCCATGACTATCCTTCATACTAACCATTACAAAGGTATCCTTAGTGCCTGACATAGTAATTTTACCAGAACCAGGAGATTTTGCGTAAAAGTCTAATGTATTACCATCGTCGATAAATAGCTTGTAAAAACGAGTACCCTTTGTGCGCATGGTTTTAAAATCCATTAACGTATAAATGCTCCGCGTCTCTGCAACATTAACCTTTGTAATTGCCTGACTGAAAACAAGTTTATTATTAACGGTCATCTCCAAAAATTTTACACCGCCATAGAAAGCACTCTTTACAGCAAGCTTATCTTTTGCAAGTATCTCAACGCCAATATTACCTGTAGCTAGTATAGGTTGAGCAAGAATATAATTTTTACCTACACGTTGTGCGTAGAACTCAAATCGACCAAAGCGATCATTAATTCGTGAGTTAACATCTAAAGTTTGCAACGCGATTTTCTCAGCCGCTGGTGGAAGTTTATCAACGATCTCTGCAAATTTGAATTCAAGCGGATCTAATGCCAGGTTAGTCGAATCTCTTATATCAAAATGAAGATGTGGCCCCGATGAACCCCCTGTATTTCCAGAAAGCGCAACTACTTCGCCACGCTTTACTTTAAACTGGTGCTTCTCGAAAACAAGGTCAATTTCAGAAGATTTCTTAGCATATCTTTCTTGCAATATTTGCTCTGCTACTGGGCCTCTGAACTGATCAAGGTGGGCATATAGCGTTGTGTTACCATCAGGGTGCTTTATGTAAAGCACATTGCCGTACCCGCTAGGCGTCATGGTAATACGAGATATATAACCACTCTTGGATGCAAGCACAGGTAAGCCAATCATATTGTTGGTTCGCACATCGATGCCTGAATGAAAATGTGTACTACGTAATTCACCCATGGTACCCGCGAGTGACCCAGGCTTGCCAGGATTAATAGGATATAGGTAACTCTCCTCGTCCGTTGTCATTTTAATCTTGGGTTCACTAAACTGTGCCGATCCACATAATGGAACAGTAAGCAATAAACCAAATGCTAATTTATTTAATCTCAAATTCTAAAAGTTTTTCGTTTTCAATATAAGCCGACAATATATTACCTACGACAACCGGACCTACGCCTTTCGGTGTTCCCGTAAATATTAAATCGCCTGTACGTAATGTAAAGTATTTTGACAAATACGATATGATATAATCAAAATTAAAAAGCATAAGGCTCGTATTGCCTTGCTGCCTAATAGTACCATCAATTTGTAAACTGAAATTGATGTTCATTAAGTTCGCAAATTCTGTAAGAGCAATAAATTTATCCGAAATGGGTGCAGATCCATTAAAACCCTTGGCAAGATCCCATGGAAGCCCTTTACTCTTTGCTTTATCTTGTAAATCCCTGGCCGTAAAATCTATGCCAATGCCAATCGCGTCATAGTATTTACTCGCAAATTTAGAATCGATATTCTTACCTTCTTTACTGATACGTAATATCAATTCTACTTCATAATGTATATCCTTTGAGAAGTTAGGATAGTAAAAGGGCGCGTTGTTACGAATAACAGCGGTGTCGGGCTTAGTGAAAATTACTGGTTCATCCGGGCGTTCATTATTTAACTCCTTTATGTGTTCCGCATAATTTCGACCGACAGCAAAAATTCTCATAGATTTTTAATACTTCTTGCAAATCTATTAAACAATACTGCCTGGCATTGTATTTTTACCTAAAAAGTAAAAGGTATATTAAAGGAAATATAAGGTATGTTAAAAAAAGTATTGATATCGTCATTTGTCTCTATCGTTCTGTATGCGTGTGCTACGGTAGCCGTTACAGGTAGAAAACAACTTAGTTTAGTTCCCAATAATGAAATCATTCCATTGGCTGCCAAACAATATAAAGATGTTCTAAAAGAAGGTCCGTTGTCTACCAATAAGGAGCAAACAGAGATGGTTAAACGCGTAGGTGTTAGAATTCAAAAGGCTGTTGAGGACTACATGGCTAGCAAAAAGGCCTCAGCAGAACTTGCCGGATTTGCATGGGAGTTTAATTTAATTGAAGATCCTAAAACTGAAAATGCATGGTGTATGCCGGGAGGGAAAGTGGCATTTTATACGGGTATATTACCTATATGTAAAGATGAAGCGGGTATTGCTGTTGTTATGGGACACGAAATTGCACATGCCATTGCTAATCACGGCGGTGAGCGTATGAGTCAACAAATGGTGGCGCAATTTGGCTTGCAAACCTTAAGCGGTGCGTTAGGACAAAACCCTACTTTGACTAACCAATTATTATTACAGGCAGTCGGCGCAGGTACCAATATTGGCATGTTAAAATTTAGTCGTAACCATGAATCAGAAGCTGATCATATTGGTTTAATCTTTACTGCTATGGCAGGATATGATCCAAATGAGGCTCCGAAATTCTGGGAACGAATGGCATCAGCAAGTGGTAGTCAGTCACCACCGGAGTTTCTATCAACCCATCCATCGCATGAAACGCGTATAAAAGACCTTAAAGGGTGGATTCCTCAAGCGTTGAGATATTACAAAAAAGCTAGGTAAATTAAATCAATTGTAAAAAAAGCTGAGCCCATGCTCAGCTTTTTACATTTCTACCATAAAGTTTCAAGCGTATATTAAATTATCAGCTGGTGCTGTGCCTCAATTATTTCATCTCATTTATAGCTTTATAGTCATTTTAACTATATTGAAATATATTATGTGGTCTTCTAACATTTTCATGATTTCATAATTTATTTATCTCGAACATATCCAATATATTATGAAGCTTCTTACGTATATGAAAATGCCTAAACATATCATGATATTATTGATAATTTGTGGCTTATCTTGTACCCCTAAAACAGAAGATAAACGCATTCTTGTTTTCTCTAAAACAGCCGGGTTCAGGCATGAATCAATTTCATCTGGAATTGCCGCGCTAAAACAATTGGGATTTACGCACGGCTTTATCGTTGATACAACTGAAAACGCATCATCTTTTCAAGAAGAAAATCTTAAACGATATAAAACCATTGTATTCTTAAATACAACGGGCGATGTGTTAAACCAGGAGCAACAAAATGATTTTGAACGTTTCATTCAAGCTGGTGGGGGTTATATAGGTATTCATGCAGCAACAGATACAGAGTATGATTGGCCATGGTACGGTAAATTAGCTGGCGCCTATTTTGACAATCACCCTTCAGATCCCAACGTGCAAAAAGGCACGTTTTATGTAGTCGACAAAAACCATATTGCTACTGACTCTTTGCCGGATAAGTGGGAAAGAACAGACGAATTTTACAGTTTTAAAAAATTCAATCCCGATATAAAAGTGCTCATCAAGATTGATGAAAAATCGTATCATGGTGGTACCAATGGCGATTATCACCCTATGGCATGGTTTCATGAATTTGACGGAGGCCGTGCTTTCTATACAAACATGGGCCATACGCATGAAACCTTTTCAGAACCACTATTTCTAAAGCATTTATTGGGTGGAATACAATATGCGTTGGGTGATAAGTCTACCCAACTTGATTATAAACAAGTACATACGAAACGTGTACCTGAAGAAAACAGATTTACAAAAGTTGTACTTGATGAAAAATTAGAAGAACCTGTAGAGCTCGCTGTGTTACCCGATAATAAAATTTTATTTATTGAGAGAAGAGGGAATGTAAAGTTATACGATCCTAAAGATCAAAAAACTAAAATTATTACTAAGATTCCCGTAAGCACAAAATACATTTATCAAGATGGAAATCAAGCTGAAGCAGAGGATGGACTTCTTGGTTTAGCGATTGATCCGAAGTTTGAAAAGAATCACTGGATTTATCTATACTACTCCCCTGCTGGCGATGAACCAAAAAATATTCTTACACGCTATGAATTTAAAAATAATGAACTAGTCGAAGCATCGAAAAAAATAATACTTGAAGTTGCAACACAACGTGAGCAATGTTGTCATACGGGCGGCTCAATTACATTTGACGCTGAAGGCAATCTATTTGTATCTACAGGTGACAATACAAGTCCACGTTCAACCGCATATGCACCTATTGATGAACGGCCAGGTCGCGGCCCTTGGGATGCACAAAAAGGATCTTCAAACACCAATGACTTACGTGGAAAAGTATTGCGCATTCATCCTGAAGAGGATGGAACTTATACCATCCCGAAAGGAAATTTATTTGCTAAAGGCACGTCAAAAACACGCCCTGAAATTTATACCATGGGTACGCGCAATCCTTACCGCATATCGGTAGATAAAAAAACAGGGTTTTTATATTGGGGTGATGTAGGGCCAGATGCAGGTAAAGATTCTGTCGGCCGCGGTCCGCAAGCTTATGATGAAATAAATCAAGCACGCAAACCTGGCTTTTTTGGATGGCCATACTTTGTCGGGAATAATCAACCCTTTAACGAAAGAGATTTTACCACAGGTAAGTCAGGTGCCTTGTTTGATCCAGCAAAGCCCATAAATACATCAACAAATAATACGGGACTAGTTGATTTGCCAGCTGCTCAAAAAGCATTTATATGGTATCCCTATAGTGTATCATCTGAATTTCCTTTAGTCGGCAAAGGGGGGCGAACAGCAATGGCTGGACCTGTTTTTTATTCTGATGATTTCAAAAAAGCAGAACGGGCATTTCCTGATTACTATGATGGTAAGTTATTTATCTATGAATGGATGCGTGGATGGATCATGACTGTAACTATGGATAAAGAAGGAAATTATGAATCTATGGAAAGATTTATGCCTAGCCATACATTCAGCAATCCTATGGATATGGAGTTTGGGCCTGACGGCGATCTCTATCTATTAGAATATGGCACAGCCTGGTTCCAAGGAAATGAAGATGCAAGATTGGTTAAAATCGAATATACCGGCGGTAATCGAAAGCCTTACGTAAGTATAGCAGCAGATAAAACGAAAGGCTCACTGCCTATGATCGTGAGACTTTCTTCCGCCGGCACAAAAGACTTTGATCATGATGAATTAAAGTTTGAGTGGAAGATTACCACTGCCGATGGTAAAGTTTTCAAAACGCTAGCAGACGAAAATCCATCGATTACATTCGACAAGCCCGGTGTCTATAGATCTATCCTTACGGTTACAGATAAAAAAGGAGAGACATCATCTACTTCGTTAGATATATCAGCTGGTAATGAACCGCCTGTTGTTACTTTTAATATGCAAGGAAACCAAACCTTTTTCTTTCCTAGCAAATCATTTGAATATGAAGTAAAAGTGACTGATAAAGAAGATGGTACGCTTGAAACCGGAGGCATATCCCAAGACCAGATTTCAGTTAGTTTTAATTACATGAAGGAAGGATTCGATAAAGTTGAGATAACGCAAGGTCATCTTAGTGCTGATGCTACGGCACAATTTGCAACAGGAAAAAAACTAATGGAACAAAGTGATTGCAAAGCCTGCCATATCATAGATAAAAAATCAATTGGACCAATGTATCTTAATGTTGCTAAAAAGTATAAGAATGATCCGAAGGCAATTAATTACTTGGGGAAAAAGATAATAAATGGTGGCGCAGGAGTTTGGGGCGAAACACCTATGGCAGCACATCCACAGTTATCTACTAGCGAGGTCACTGAAATGGTAAAATATATTTTAAGTCTCGGAAGTGAGAAAGCGAAAGCATTACCAGCTAAAGGCATATATACACTACAAATTCCAACAGGTATAAGTGATCAAGGTGCACTTGTAATGCGGGCAGCTTATACAGATAGAGGTGCTAATGGTATACCACCCGCTTCTGCTGAACAAATACGCTTATTACGAAGTGCTAGTATACCCGCCGGACAAGCTGATAAAATTGAAGGCATCCAACGATTCAAAGTACCAAGCATACCTTTCGAACTGATGATTGGCTCAGGCAATAATTCTTATTTGGGATTTGATCAAATTGATCTTTCAGGTATTACTAAGATCGTCTTCACTGTCGCTGCGCCACAACCACGATTGAATGCAGCAGGCGGCATTATAGAAATTCATATTGATTCACCTACAGGTCCTCTTATAGGGCAAACACCAACTATAGTTCCTGTTAAAGAGCAAACAGACAATTTCTTGACACCAGAGGCTAAACTTCAACCAACGCTAGGTAAGCATGATATATACCTTGTTTATAAAAATGAAACATCACCTCCTGGCCAGTCGCTTTTTGTAATTTTAAATTCCCAGTATATAACTGACCAACGCGGTAATCTACCAGCAAAAAAATAAATTACACTACTTGCATAAAGGGTTCTCATAAGGAACCCTTTTCTTTATATGAATACATAGTATCTTACCATTCTGAAACTGTCCCAGCCTCTTGTAGACTTTGTCGGAAGCAAAATCGCTTAATAAAAAGCGCAGCACAAGAAATACTGCCGTAGTTAAGCGCATTCTCATTATAAATGAAAGTAATTATTGATGTGGAGGGTTAGGCTAATTCCAGTGGCCTGCCGCTGATAAAATGGTGCCACTCTGGTTGTAATTCGTTTAGACTTACGGCCACATTTATGATGAGTTGCATATATGAGATTTGTTGATAGCATCCCAATACCAGCACCTGCCAATACATCTGAAATCCAATGCCTGTTATTCATGATGCGCAAAACTCCGACACAACTGGCTGCTGAGTACCCTAACACACTTATCCACGGATGGTCAACGCCGTATTCATGATGCAATACTGATGCTGCAGCGAATGCCTGTGCAGTGTGTCCTGATGGAAATGAGGTGTCAATTTCGGTGTCAGGTCTGTCGACAGCAGTAAGGTGCTTAATACCAAAAACAAAAGCTCCCATCAATATTTCTGATTTAAGCATTAGAGCGGTTTGATTCAAAATGTTATGCTTACCCTTAAGTCCAAACGCGTTCAATGCGTAAACACCCAGGATTGGGGCAAACTGAATGTAATTGTCAGTACTGGTATGAAAATGAGGAGAGATTTGGTTCCTGATATCATAAATTTCCCATTTATCAAACACTTCATTATCGGTTGTTGCAATTAATCCAGCACCGATCAGAATCACAGGAGTCCTAATATCAGTCCATTTAACAGATTTTTTTTTTTGTGGTTTCTCGTGCGGAATAATACTATTCTGGCATAACGCCGAAACACGAACCAATAGGAACAGGAAAACGAATATTCTCACAAAGTTACTGGCTAATCCTTATCTTCTTATCTTCTTATCTTCTGTCTTTTCTACTTTCTTCAAATCTTCGCCTTTTTAAATTTTTGGAAGCAGAATCGTATAATATAAAAGAGCGAATATTTTAATTAAGTTAGTCGAACCTAACTGTATAATGTGCTTTATTCATTAATCACAAGAAGCTGGACAAATTACGGGAGAAAATCAAGAAGTATTAATTTAACCTAAGAGATTAGTCAATCGAAACTGTTTCAATCATCTTATCAAGACATTCGGCCATATACTCGCCCGTACCTGGGCCGTACCAATTCATAAGTCGTGTTTCATAATGAGAACTATCATAATATTGAATTGGCGTTACATACCCCATATAACCTCCATTGAAACTTGTCACCATAACCTGTAATCCTTTTTCTTTAGCTGTAGAATAAATCCCGTTGGTAAGCTCTCCAGAATAATCGCAAGGTGTTCCCAGTAGTATCAATTCTCCTATGCGCAAAGCAGTTATATAATTCAACGATTCACCGAAGGCTGCCTTAAACAACCACGGTCTAATACACCAATCTCTAGAAATCTTGACTTGTGGTTTTCCGAGTTCAAGTAATACCCGCCGCATCATTAATGTAGAATCCTTCAGCGGCATTAAAGCAAGTTTGTTACTTTCTAATTTAGCTACAATAGTCTCTGCCATCAAGTCAACACAATTCCACCCGCCTTCTGGCACCTGGCATCCATGGCTGCCAACTGCGCCTGCCATAAACATAGCAAAGTCATAACCTTTCATCTCAAGTTCATCCACAAGCTTACCTGGGTAATCTCTAGAAAGTTCAAGGTTACGTGAATATAAACATGTTGCATGTGCTGTGTAATTCAACAGAATAAGTTTACTGCTATCGTTTCGGATAATTTCAACAACATGAAGAAGTGAATCAACTTTACCTTCTCCATTCAATCGATTATATACAGATTTACCTAATGGGATATTTGCAGTTTTAACAACGGCAGGCAAACTATTCTTTGAAGCTATAAGAATAGCATCCTTTATTTTTTCCGCAATGAAATTAACAATATTCTCATCATACTTCCCATACATCAACCCTACTACACCAGCTCCCCAATTTCCAATACTGTTGTGCGAATGTATTGCTCCTAAATAGGTGTTATCTAAGGTAAATCCATCAGGTAAAGTCGTTCTTAATCTATTGGTAACACTAGGTGGAATAATTAGTAAGTCTGCGCTTACAATGGCAATGCGGTTCGTTCCATTACTTATCACCATAGCCCGAACAAAAATAGAGTCATGCACAGAAGTGTATAGCTTACCTTTTCTATTTCCATAACCTGCTGTAGCAGTACGCTGTGGTGGGGTAAGATTTACTTTGGCGTAGCCAATTGAAAATTGATTACCATTTTTATCAAGCGGATTTTCTGTTAGGCTATCAAGCCTATCCATCATAATTTTATAAAAACTTTGCTCTTGATATTTATACCGCTTTATAGGTAAGATAGAGAATGCAAAAAAAATAAGAATGGCGCCTAGTATGCAAGCTAATGTTATTAGGGTCTTTCTGATCATGACTGCAAGATGGCATTTTAAAACAAATGAGACTTGAATCTTACGGAAAGATTATTTGATGAGCGCGAGTTTGCCAATCTTTCTAACTTCCTTGCCCGAGGCTTTTAAAACGATACGGTAAACATATATACCATTTGAATATATATTTCCGGCACTATCAACTCCATCCCAAGATAATTTATTGATTCCTAAATGAAAGGACTCTTTATCGAAATTAACTTCCTGCAATAACTTTCCATTCACTGAAATAATTTGCACAGTAAATTCCTCTGGCAAATCTGAACCCTTTAATACCATTGTAAAAGTAAATGCATCTGTTGAGGGGTTAGGATAAGGATCTGAAATACTAACGTTTAAAAAGGAACTGTTGGTAACTTTAAAGGTTACTTCATACGGATCCTCACCGCTTATATTACCATGTACATCTTTAGCTTCAACGCGTAACGTATATATACCTTCAGGTAAACCGTGCGGACTAAGCTCTACCCTAAAGTTTGTGGTCGCTGTAGCTGGATAATATTTTATATCGGCATTCGTAAAATTAATTCTTTGGAACTCACAATCTTTACATAGATACTTCAAGAAAATATTTACACCTGTTGTATCAGTCTTTAATGCGATGTCGTTTTCATCCCAAACCTCAACGACAATATGCGGGTTAGCAGAAACCGAATCTCCATTTACAAGATACAAGCCATCCACCGTAACATCAAGTACCGGATTATAAACATCACCCAATACATTCAGGTAGCTTGGAAGTTCGATTACGTTATTTTCGTAATATTGCTCAGGCAACAGGTGCGGATTAACAAAGACGCTTATGTCATTTAATCCACTCTTTTCTTTTGTGTTGATGGTGATGTTGAAGTTAGTTGTATCACCTGGTTCAGGCGCTATTATTTCAAAATCTTCATTTTGTGCTGATATTCTGTTGGTACTATTAAATACTTCAAGATGTACAGTGAGCGGCGCAACAAAATTCTTATCACTTATGTTAACAAAGCTATACCTACCAGACCATACCTCGCCTTCTTTTTTTACTTGTTGCTCATCAGTGCCCTTGTAAACAAGTATACCTTCAGCCATTGGCTCATAAATGACTAACCATTTTCTCAGTTGCACCGGTGTTAGATTGACTTCATCAACAGCGCTATAAGAAATTTTAAGAAACGGAAAATCCTGCGCGTTAATTGTTGTGAGATCGATATCCGTTGTAACATTCCCTTCAATCAACACTTCTGCTCCATTGAGTTTAATTCCAATAATATCAAAACTTACCGCATCAGAATTTTCTTTCGTATCTATTTTCTTTATAAAAGAGGTCCAACTTTGTGCGGGTCCCACAACGACAGAATTCATTTTACCTGAAGTATACCTACCCGTAATGGTTTTGTCTATGAGTAACTCTTGGCTATTGGCTGGTATGCCACTTGTTCTGAATATTTTCGCCGATCCTGCAGCCGATCCCTTCTTACCAAAAATAACTACTGGTTCACCATCAGTTAAAGCATTGATCTGAGCTACTGAAATACCAACGTCACCAAGTTTATTTTTTACAGTAGCAGACCAAGAATTAAAGCCGGCATTCCCTATTGAAAAAAGCACCACAGAATCGCCAACGATAACGTTATCGACCCATAATAAAATATTTTCATTGGCGAGCTCCAATTCCTCTACCTGAAAATTATTTATAACATTTGGCTCGCGGCCACAACTTCTTGGATTACTCAATCTAAGTGGGACACCTGCATAGGGAACAGTTGATGTCTTATCGAATGCTATCAAATTAATAGTATTGGTTCGACAGCCATCTCCTTGGATGGACAGATTATACTCTGCATTATTAAGTTTAACAGAAACATTCTCATTTGATGCTGGGTTGCTTGAGCCAAATGTTGTAATGGAAATATTTGTTTCCGTTTCTTCAAATTTAAATTCTAGAGAAGTTGCATCTTTAACTAACCCCACTGATTGATTTTTCAAGTATTGTGGAAAATCTACTTGGGCCCAACCTTCCTCGCCTCCTTCTATATAAGTAAAAGAATTTATCGTCCAACTTGTTGACTCTCCAGACAACGGATCTTTAAGCTTTGTACGCCAGTAATAGGCTAATGTATCCCTGGCGAATATAATAACGGGTTGTTTTACTAACACCGTTCCACTCGCTATAAATTGCTGCTTGAAAGGACTCGAAAATGAATCTACAGTATCTATCTCTACAAAAAAGTCACGCTTACCTGATAGTAAATTTGTACTTTGAAAGACCAGGCTAACTTGTACATCCTTAACAATGGCATAATCATACGGAAATAAATTTTTAGTTCCGTTTAATGGAATTAGTAAACTTTTAGAAATAGTATTATTGCTTTCATCCATTTCAGAAAGTTCATCATCAGCATCAATCTTTATAGCAAAAGAATTGTTGCCAAAACTGCTTGTGTTATCATTATGAATAGTAAATGATAAGGTGTCACTGTACAGAATTGGCGGGAAGAGTCTGTGATAGGTTGCTTTACTGCCATCATTAAAAGTTCTCTCAACCCTAACTAATAAAGTATCTTCTCTTGCTTGTCCAAAATTTCTTACAATCATGTTGAGTTTAAAAGAATCAGTTAAGGCAGTAATAGGAGCTCCATTAAACGATTCGGTAAATACATTATTTTCATTTACCTCATAATCGGGTTTAGGAGCACCAAAAAGTTTCACGGCGGGATCGCCTAACAAAATCATTTGCTGAACTTGCGCTACATGAATTGCATTGTCACCAAAAGAATTTATAAATACTTTTGCTACTTGTTTTTGGATGTCACCTAATCCTCGTTTAATAAAAAGAGAATCACCATACCCAACACTATAAAAAACATCCGTATATAATTTCAATAAGCTAGATAATCCATAAGAACTATGTGCGATGAACCCAATAGCACCTTTGTTGGGTTGATTTATCCAATCTTCCCCAAATATCACACCAGGGTAAAAAAAGGCACCTGCATTACAGCCATTCATCAGTAAGGTTGGGTATTTGCCAACGTTATTATACCCCAATACTGGATCCCTAACAAAACCTATATCGAAATCTATAGTAGATGGAGACGAGTGACCATAAAAAGTAACGAGGTTCAAACCCTTATTAACCTCTTCTGAAATGTTAATCAATTCGATATTGGTAGTACGCTTCGGTATAGCCTTTACTTTACCACCTAAAAATGGTCCTTCAGCTATTTCTTGAAAATCTTCCATGTAGGCGCGGAAAGTTTCAGGCTCACCTGGATTTATACCACCACTAAGATGTAAAATATTCTTGCGCCACAAGGCATTAAAAGGTAGGGATTCCATTTCCTTAACCTTGTTAAGATAGGCCGCAACATCAGCTGGTTTTGTTGCCGGGATTCTGCCAGTAGGGACAGCAGGTTCATGAGTGGTACCCGATAACCCAACGGTATAATACATATCAGACGGTGGTATGCCAGCTGCTGGTACTAGGTCTTTATACTCATTGAGTGCACCATTCGCAGGATTACGATAATATCTATAATCTAAAGTCAACCCCTTTCCAATAATAAAAAGATAATCAGGTGTATGTGTAGCGCATAGAAATTTCATGAAATGGAAAATAGCAAGCGGAGACTTCTCGCCATAATTGAATTGATCAAAAAGCTGACTAACCTCAACAACTAATGTATCATAGTTACCTCCTGCAGCAGACGCTCTATATTCCGCAAATGCTTTTATAGGATTGCTATAACCAAGCGCGGCCTTCATCAACAATCGGTTGCTAATTATAACATAATTATACGCAACAGGATCGATCTGCCTAAACGTAACTGATTTAACACTAGCAGGTATTAGAGATGTATTTGTAGCATATATACTTCTAGCTACATTAGTGTTAGGTATAACCGCATTAAGTGTAGTTTCTAATTTCGCGCCAATTGTCATCACGTTTGCAGGATCAGTAATATCAAAAAGCCTTAAACCAGCAACCGGATTCTGAATCTCGATATATGATTTATTAGAAGGATTCGCTCTAAGTTTAAAAACCTTTTCTGTTGCAGCAGCTGCATTGTAGACTTGTGGATAGGAAAGCTTAACATAACCTGTACTGATCCTATCAGACCCACCTGCACCGATAACTTTAATTCTAACAACCAATTTTCCATCAAGGCCAATATCATTCCAATTAAGAGCTATGGTAACTAGTGAAGTTCGGTATCCTAAAAATTGGGCTGAAGTAAGGGTGCGAAGTGCCCCTGTATTTGGACCTACCATAATATCTACTACATGTAGCATTTCGCCACGTCCGAGAAACAAAACTTCTAACTGTGGGAGCAAGCCAATAAGATCATTGCGAGAAGTTACACCAGACACTACATAATCAAGTGATTGAGTCTGTCTTATTTCAATACCCCCCCAACCTTCAGCCGAGTCAAAAAAAGAAGTTTGGAGATAATTGCTATACGTTAAACCTGTATTGTATATATCAGTAAGCACCAGTAACTTTTCATCTACATGGTAATTCTCTATAATATTGGTGAGCTTGTTTTCATAGAAAGGCACCATGCGTTTACCTAGAACCAAAGAATTCATAGTCAAAAAATAACTCGTTGTATCAGAGTAAAGATTGTAGTAGGAATGAGGGTGCAGTTGTGTAGTGTCACCAGGTGAAGAATACAGTTCGGTGTCTAATGTACCGTCGTTTTTTCTTCCATAAAATTCAATATAGTCCGTTGCATCAAATTTTGTATCTTCTTGGCCTTCCACATAGATGGCCTGCTCAACACCGCGATGAAAAAGTTGTAAGCTACGTGGATCTATCGCAGTAACCGGAAAGCCTGATTGTTGAAGATTGTTATATGTTAACTTATACAGACCATCTTTTGCTACAGGAATTTTATAATAAATTTGATTAAATTTGATCCATTGGTTTTCATCTTGTGCAAAGCAGGCTAGCACAACCAGCAAAAGACAGGAAACAATAACAATTCTTTTCATCGAAACTTCCAACACTTGTTGAATACAAAACAATCGCATTAAGTAAACCTATTCTCTTGTAAATCAGGCTATAACTTACGAGCGTTCAAGTACCTATTTTATACTTACCTCAATATATAAATAAATACTTTAAATTTCATATAAAACTAACTGCCTCCTTTGCCTTCCGTATTAGTTACCTTATCTTGAATTTTTTTAGGCATGACCCAAACAAATAAGGGAAGCATATACTTCCCTGGATTAAATAGTCTACGTTTTCTCGCCGCTTCGGCAGTAGTTTTTCACCATGTGGAGCAATACAAAAGTTGGAAAGGTCAACCTAATATATGGGGAACAAATGGACCTTTAGGCATTTTTATAGATGCGATAGGACACGAAGCGGTTTCTCTATTTTTTGTACTAAGTGGATTTTTAATTACTTACTTATTACTGGCCGAAGTAGCAAAAACTGGCACCGTGTCATTGAAGAAATTTTATATTCGAAGAATTCTTCGAATATGGCCACTTTATTACATCATTGTATTAACAGCTATTTTTCTTCTTCGTCAGCTAATTATAATCGGACCAGCACCAGCTTTGGTTCAAGAGAATCTTTCATTTGTAGTAGCCGTGTGTATATTCATGTTGCCTAATTTAATGCTTGCAAAACCTTATCACGTTGTGGGAGCTAACCAGGCTTGGTCTGTGGGTGTTGAAGAGCAATTCTATGTGATCTGGCCATTTCTAGTAAGGCAGTTCCACAAACGATTTATTCCTTTCTTAATATTACTAATTGCCATAAAGATGGGATTATCAATAATCGCTTTCATGGGTATACAATGGCTCGCCAATGAAAATGTAGTGATGGCTTTGCGCAAATTTGAAAATCTATGGCATGCATTTAAGATCGAGCAAATGGCAATTGGCGCTTTTGGAGCATACTATCTTATCCAAGGAAAAACCAAGGTTCTTAATTGGATTTACTCAAGAACTAATATCATTCTTTCATCACTGTTATTCCTAACACTCTTCACAACTACATTTGATTTCTTTGGAAATACGTTAATTGAAGCATATGTGTTCATTACATTAATATTGAACATTTCAACAAATCCACGTTTTCCAGTTAAGCTGGAGAATAGTACGATGAATTTATTCGGAAACATATCATACGGTATCTACATGTGGCACACACTGTGCATTTCATTCATTCTTGCTATGGTCGATTACTTCGAAGTTATACCACAAGGATGGGTATATCATACGTTTATACATTTAAGCTCATTTCTCCTAACCCTATTTATCGCTTATCTGTCTTACACTTACATTGAATCTTTCTTCCTTCGATTTAAGACTCGATTTATGGTTGTCCAAAGTACAACGCATTAACACCAGGGACTTTGGCGTTGGGCATTATAAACAAATAATTTAAGAGATAATCTTTCATTGCTCCGGGTAAAATTGAATGACGCTTGTAGCGCGTAATAAGATGAGCTGGATCTGTGTTGCTTAGTTATCCATACTAGTATTTTATAATTTCAAAGTAGGATTAGTTAAATCATGTAAACACCAGGCTTTAAGGTGCTTCCAAATTCCATCTTGTTATAACCGTTTGAGTGGTGAACAATTCTACCGCTTACATAGATTGATATAAAGTTTTTCGATGTTTCAACACGTCTGACACAAATTCATTTGCCATTACCCATAATAGAGAATGCATATGGCTTAGACTTCACATATTATAAACTGTTCCAGGTAATAACGCGCTTAATGTCAATTTGGTAATGAAAAGCACACTCTTGCGTTAACTTGATTGATAAAACATGGAGGTATCATAAAATTACAATCTGATTATCAATAGGTTAGGATTATTATTATGAAAAGATAAAATATTTCCAATAGTACCTGGCCATACATAGTACTTTCCCCGTATATAGATCATACTTAAAATCGGATGTATGAATCTTGAGAATACACAAGTACAGATGAGAAAGGGAATTCTAGAATTCTGCATCCTACATATAATTTCTCGCGGTGAGATTTACGCATCAGATATGCTAAATGAGCTTACTGCAGCACGAATTATAGTGGTGGAAGGCACACTCTACCCACTACTCACACGATTGAAAAATGCAGGGTTTTTAGAGTACAAATGGGTTGAATCTAAGTCTGGGCCACCTCGTAAATATTATAAGTTAACCGATATGGGCAGCAAATTTCTTGGTAGTCTTACCGAAACATGGGACGACCTGGTGCACTCCACACAAATGATCACATCTCAATCACAACTTTAACTATCAAAAAGTCAACTTACATGAAAAAGAATATTAGCATCAATATAAGCGGCATCATCTTCCATATTGAAGAAGATGGCTATGACAACTTGCGTAAATATCTTGACTCTATTAATAGATACTTTTCATCATTTGATGATAGTAGTGAGATTTTAGCAGATATAGAGAGCAGAATCGCGGAGATATTTTTATCTAAATTAAATGAAGGTAAGCAAGTCATCACCTCAGAAGATGTAAACTCCCTTATTGCTACAATGGGTAGTGTTAGTGACTTTAAAGCTGTAGAAGACCAGGCCTTTGTACATGATTCAACATCAGAAGAGCAATCAACATCAACTTCAGGCAACTCTGCATACAAAACCCGTAGTTACGGAAGCTCCATTTATACCAAACCACTACTACGAGATCAGAAGAGAAAAATTTTCGGTGGCGTCTGTGCAGGTGTAGCAAGTTATTTAAATGTTGACGCCGTCTGGATTAGACTTCTTTTTTCAATACTATCTTTTGTTTACGGAACAGGACTCATTATCTATTTTATCATCTGGATTATTGTACCCGGATCTTATGAGTTAAATGAACCTGAAGTAACGAAAAAAATGTATCGAGATCCACAACGCAAAGTTATTGCGGGTGTATCTGGAGGACTAGCAACTTTTTTAGGGATAGACATCGTGGTCATTCGCGTTCTATTTATTGTATTCACATTTACTTTTGGAATTGGGGCATTGATTTACATCGTATTTTGGGGCACGTTACCTGAAGCCAGAACCCTCACTGACAAAATGCAAATGCAGGGCGAACCTGTAACGTTATTGAATATTGAAACTTCAATAAAAAGATATCAAGGTATACCTAATACAGACGAGGAGACTACAATAAACAAAATTTTACTCTTCCCTTTCCGCCTAATTGGATGGATTATAAAAGCCTTAGAAAAAATATTGATGCCGATCATTGAGGTATTACGTGTAGCGATTGGTGTTTTAGTTAGCTTTTTAGGTTTGTCTTTACTTTTATCACTCTTTGTTGTCGGCGGCCTACTTTTAGGCATACTTTCAGAAGATGTGCTTCCAGGTTCTATGGGCAATGGCCACGCCACATTATTCTTACCTTCAGAATTATTAAGTAATACGGCGCCCACAATAACAACAGTAGCAGCTTGTGTTGTAACCATCATTCCCTGTGTTTTTATATTACTACTTGGATTCTCACTTATCGCAAAAAGAATTGTATTTAAAGCAGCATTAAGCTGGACTTTATTAGTGTTGTTTTTTTGTGGGATAGCGGTACTGGGATTTACGGTACCACGCATCATTTTAGCTTTTCAAGACGAAGGTGAATACAAAACAGAGAAATCGTATAAACCATCAGGAAAAAAATTGATTTTAAAAGTTAGCGAAGGTGGTACTGTTGATAACTACAAAGCGGTTAAGCTTACGATAAAAGGAACAGAAGAAAAAGAAATAAAACTTATTCAAACTTTTGAATCGCGCGGAAGCTCAACGTGGAATGCCATCGAAAATGCTCAAATGGTTTCTTATAATGCAGCCTTTCAAGATTCCATTCTCACTTTCGATAGTAACATTAGTTTTAATAAAGACGCCGTATTCAGAGCACAAGCGTTACAGCTAACATTGTATGTCCCCTATAATTTTCCGTTTGTAATGAATAAAGATATGGGCCGGTTTATATCTCATTACATAGATAAAAAAAATATGGATGGCAATGCGTGGAAGACCACACCAACTGGCTTGGAGTGCATAAACTGTCCTTCACCAGTTAAAACGGAAGACACGCGTACATCGGATCTAATCAACTTTAACGCTGTTGATATTCATGGGGCCGCCGACGTTTCGATAACCAATGGCAATACGTTTTTAGTAGAATTTAAAGGAGACGAAAGGCAAAAGGAAAAATATGACGTTTATACTAGAGGCAATACGTTGGTAGTTGATTATATGTGTAACGATAAGTTTTTCGATAATTTCTTGAATGAAGACAATCAAGATAACGGGCCTCTACGTATAAATATAACAATGCCTCAACTTGAAAAATTAGAAGTATCGGGTGCAGGTAATGTAAAATTCAACGACTTCAACACCACGAACATGGAAATTGACGTGCAAGGCGCTGTGAAAGTGAGTGGTGAATTGAAGGCAGAAAATATTGATATAGAAATTAACGGAGCTTCTTCGGTTGAATTGAAAGGTGATAGTAAAAACATGGAAGCCAATATTAATGGTACCTCGAGTTTAAATGCATACACGTTAGAAGTAGTAGATGCTAATATAGAAGCAAGCGGAGCGTCAAATGCCAAGGTAAATGTAACAGGCACCCTGCAAATAGACGCTAGTATTGCTTGCGATGTTCAATACCGAGGTCATCCTAATGTTATAAAAAATGATTAAATGATATCATAATGCAGACCTATGTAGCGATAATCCATAAAATGAAAAAGATACTCACATTAACACTTCTCACTTCAATTACACTTGCTTGTGCAGCGCAAAAAGAAGGTATAGATGGGAAAATATTCGTACTCTCAGGCAATCAAATGCCTGGGCCTGGAAGGGTAGCTGAGCGTCAAACTGCCGTAAAAGAAGTTTTTATTTACAAGGTGGTTACGGTAAAAGATACGGAACGAACCAACGTATTTTTTAGCGTTATTAACGCAAACTTAATCGCTAAAACCATCTGTAAAGAAGATGGCTCATTTAAAATAGTATTACCTCCGGGAGCGTACTCTGTCTTTGTAAAAGAACCAGGTGGTCTTTTTGCAAATAGTTTTGACAAAGATGGCAGAATTAATCCTGTGGTGGTTACAGCAAAAAAATTTACACCCTTTACCATGAATGTAGATTACAACGCAGTATATTAATTTCGCATCCCAAGCAACCTTTCCTTCCATTTAGACATCTTATCACCGAAAAACGCTAAATGGAATTTAAAATTTACCGGGCAAAAGATGATGAGCTGATAAAAGGGTGTATGAGGCGCGACCATAGCGCCCAGAAAACCCTTTATGACACTTATTCGTCCAAAATGTACAGCTTATGCTGCCGGTATATTAAAGATACCATGCAAGCCGAAGACATACTGGTAACAGCATTCACGAAGGTTTTTGATAAGATAGGTCAATTTAAAAATGAAGGGAGTTTTGAGGGGTGGATAAGAAGGATTGTAGTAAATGAGGCCCTTACATCGCTTAGAAGAAATCGGTCGTTATACCTCGAAATAGATCTTGATAAAGCTGAACTTGAACCCCACCAGGATCACACAGGTGACCACTTAGAAGCAGAGGACCTATTGAACATGATTCAAAGTCTTCCAGCCGGCTACCGAATCGTCTTCAATTTATATGCTATCGATGGATACTCCCATAAAGAAATAGCCGAGCAATTGGGCATAACTGAAGGCACTTCCAAATCCCAGTTAAGCAGAGCTCGCCTCTACCTCCAAAGATTAATTACCAATAACGATTGTATTACAAATCAAAATCAACAATGATGAGTAACGACATTGATAAACTTTTTCGGGACAAACTTGAAAAACACCACAAAGCACCGCCTCATGGTGCCTGGAATAAACTGGAAACTAAGTTAACAGAAAGAAGCAAGAATTGGCTTTTTTTAAAAGTAGCAGCATCGTTACTGATACTTGCTATAGCCTCTTATGTGCTATGGCCTAAAACCCATATTACGCAAATTGATCAAGCATACGTAGTGCTTAAGCCATTTGCAAAAGAACCTACTTCCATAAAAGCAGAAAAATTTCCGAATCACAGTAAAACTGGCGGAGTTCACAACAATCAATCATTAACCACAAATAAAATTACAAAGGATAGAGTAAACTCTAAGCCTACAAAAAGCAGTAAGGTAAATCCATCTACAAATCTAACTAAGGCTGAGGCTCACGTAATTGATGTACATTCTAAAGGTTTAATAAACGAAGTTGCTCAATTATCTGAGGTAAGTTTAGAGACCGTACCAGAAGATAAGGTTATTATGAATGAGGCCCCAGCAATTAATAAATCATCCTACACAACAATAATTTATACCGTTGATGAAGTGAATAAAAAATATTTGGATAAACCGATCCCGGAGGCAACCTCGGAAGAAGAAAAACCATCTACGTTTAAAAGACTCCTAAGCAAAGCTAAAAAACTGAAAAACAATCAGGATCCATTTGGGGAGCTTAGAGAAAAGAAAAACGAAATTTTAGCATTGAATTTTTCGAAAGATAAACGCAGACAATAATAAAGTATGAACAAGATATTAATTCCACTACTAATCATTACTGCCACTACAGCAGCAAAAGCTCAGCAAAACAGTGATACTGTTATTGTTGAGTTAGCTAAGACCAGCAAAGTTATTTTTACCATCCAAGATAAAAATGATCTAGAAATACTCAAGCATTACGATTTTCAAAAGCTTTTTACGGACGTTCTTTTACAGCTCGAACAAAAAAATTCAAACGTGAGCATAGACTCAATTACAGCCAAAAAAGAAAACCAAATATCAGGCAATGATAAAGCAAAGCAGAATGATAGCACCAACGCACACGACAATGATGGCGACCATTGGAGGTGGCACCGTGAGCACAATATGTGGGGAAGAACATGGCAATCATTTAATTGTGATCTGGGTTTAAATAATTATATCGACAATAGTAAGTCACTCGATCATCGTGCTAATTATGTAGTGAGACCTTGGGGCTCGTGGTATGTGGCCATAAATTCAATTCAGCGTTCACGCGTTGATAAAAATTTCTTCCTAGAATGGGGACTAGGGCTAAGCTGGTATAATTTCAAATTTCAAAACAAGAGCACATTAATAAATAAAACAATTGATGGCGTCTTATTTGAAAATGACCTTCGTGATGTAGAGTTTGTTAAGAGCAAGCTTTCTGTTACTTACTTGAGTGTATCGCTCATACCTATAATAGACTTTAGAGACGACGAGGTTAAACATAGAAAGTCAGATGGTGGAAGTAATTCCTTTAGAATCGGTTTAGGGCCTTATGCTGGATATAGACTTGGAAGTCATTCGAAACTAGAATACAGAGAAGATGGCCATCGTGAAAAAGATAAAAATCACGATAACTTTTACCTGAATAATTTTCGATATGGTGCACGTCTTCAAATAGGCTTCAGGTCCACTGACTTATTTTTCAATTATGATTTGAATAATTTGTTTATAGCAGGGAACGGGCCAGAATTAAATGCCTTTAGCTTCGGTGTTGTGTTTTAGTATTTTTAGACAAGACTAGCCTTCTTTCATCGCCCTTTAATTTTAAATCACGACACACTTTTACAGGCTTTGGCCATAAAGAAAAGAATATGACTAAAGCAATTAAAAACAATGCACTAAAGATGGAATCGGTAGTCAAATAAAATCCTATAGCCAATAGTAAACAGGCAGCTGAACCGAGCGCAAATCGAAAAATAATTATTAAATAATAACGTTCTAACTTCAATACAAGCGTTGGTAATTTTCGCGCTTTCTTCAAATTCCTATTAAACGACCTGCTAGCTAGTAGCCAGTCCGTAGCGACTAAGATGAGTAAAAAACCAATTATAATAAATGGTTTTATCCCCCATATTTCCTCCGGCCGATGGGTGGCAGACATAAACAGATAAATAAACGGAATCATAGGTGCCAGTACCACCAAGAACAATGCATTTTTAAGTTTATTAAAATAAGCTTGCGTCGTTGTAAACTTCATCCTTGTTTTGAGTGACCAAACCGGGTCAATTTCAATTGAAGTTAATGTTATGATAAATTTTCTGTAAATTAGAGTTTAATTTAATATGTCAGAAGTAATAAATTTATCGAGAAAAGAACAAGTTATCAGAAAGGCTGCTGAGCTTTTCCGAGAAAAAGGGTATGCGGCAGCCTCCATGCGCGACCTTGCACAAAAGCTTGGCATAGAAGCCGCTAGTTTGTATTCACACATAAAATCAAAAGAAGAGATTCTTCATACCCTATGCTTTGATATGGCAGCCGAATTTAGGCGCTCATTAGAGCAGGTTGAAAAAATACAATCAGACACAGCCAGTGAAAAACTACGGAAAGGTATTATAGGGCACATTCAGGTTATGGCGAAGGATTTAACAGCTTCTGCGGTATTTATGAATGAGCATCGGCACCTTAGCCAACCATTTCTTCGTGATTTTTTGTTGCTTAGAATAAATTACATAAACCGGTTTAAAACTATTATTGAAGAAGGTGTCGCAAAAGGAGAATTTAAGAGCACAATTGACAAAAAGCTTGCTGTAATGACTCTTTTTTCTTCCCTTAATTGGATGCCCATGTGGTACAATCCCGACGCTGCCATTGAACCTGAGGAATTAGGGCGTCAGTTAGCGGATATGTTGGTAAACGGCTTAAAGGATTCTAAATAACCCAGGTTCCCAATCCGACTTAAATTAAACATGCTCGATTATCCTGTAAAGGAAATCAATAATCTGACTATTGATTGTACTTAGGTTTGTAATAGAATCTGTGATGATTATAACAATAATAGTAAACATAATATATGGAGCAGACTATAATCGAACTCTGGCAGACTGTAGTGGCGTATGCTAAAAAATCAGTGCTATTCGTTTGAATTAGTTTACCCACAACAGTATATGCCAATCAAGCCATTAAAAATACATTTGAATTAAAATCTGTAACATCCATGCTAAAAAGCAAAACAGGCGAAGAACATTTCCTTTATTTAATGCGTATCGATACTCAGGATCCAACCCATGAGCGTTAAAACATATTTTCAAGGTATAATTTTGTCGCTTTATACCATTGTATTATTAAATTGCGGGGAGAAAAAAGTACCCACTAAAGAGACTGCTTTCACAAAAGTGGATTCTTTAACTGAAACCTATTTAGCACTTCACGATAGCATGCTCCAGTCTTGGAATAGAATGGTTAATGATGACAATTTAAAGATAAAAGCCATGCACGACTTAGTTCATGAGCTTATGGTATCGGGAAAAACTGACAATGAAGAACTTATTTCCATTGAACAGCGGCTTGAACAACTTACCCTTCTGCGCTATTCTACAAAAACCATGGCAAATGAAGATGTAGTAGAGGAATATGATTTTGCATCTGCATCCCTCATTAGCGAGATGGTAAGCATTGCAGAATCACGCCCTGAATTTGTTTACAACACCACGCTGCAAAAGCTTGCTACTGTAATTACAAACGCAGATCAACGTGTAAACCTTTACAGAAAAGAGTATGACATAATTACCGCGTCGTACAATCATTTCGTAATTGAAAATAAAATTTATCTTCAAGAAATAGATCGAAACTCCAACTTTGATACAAGACCATTATTTCAAATGGCGATTGACGAGTAGTAGAGGCTACTTGTAGTAAGTGACCTGCACACGAAATCTTTGATCAATAGCACCTAACCTATCATAGGCCGATTTAGAAACCTTAATAATAAGTTTTCCGGTAAGCGCAGTATCTGGAAGTTTACCCATTACCCTAACAAAAACCTCTCGGTTATTCATTTCGTTCCTTACTTTAAGGATAGTTCCTATCGGCGCTGTACGATGTAGTGCAAGATATTTTCTATTACCATCGGTCCCCTCTATCAACTCACCAATACCTGACTCCAAAATTTCATCACTACCTTTTACGGCTTCAGAAATTGTTATTGTTTGCTCCTTAACGGCCTGTTGTCTTGTATCTTTTACGACTGGAACTATAGGCTGAGTTTCAGGCTGTTTAGTCTCAGTTGTAGTTTGATTATTGGTGGTAATTATGCTAGGCTTTACCTCTTCCACCTTAGGAGACGGAGGATTAACTTGGTTATTTTGCCTTTCTGCAATAGCTTGATCTGGTGGCGCTACAAAAAGAACTTGCCCCACACTGATCTCATTATTTTGAATTCTATTCCAATCTCTTAACTGTTGAACGGTAACATTGTATTGTTTGGATATCGAGAACATAGTCTCCTTAGATGAAACCATATGTGTCTTCTTGTTTCTTATGTCAGGATTAGAAGTCGTATTTGTTGCTGGAGTTTGCGTTGGCTGAGCTGGCGGTGGTGAGTAGGTATTTCTTTTCTTAATAATCAACTCCTGACCCAGTGAAAGGGCGTTCTCAGTTATTGAATTCCATAGCTTTATCTCATAAACCGTAACGCCATAGGCTTTTGAAATGCTGAACAAGGTCTCCTTTTCGGCCACCACATGTATCACCTCACTGCTACTGCCGCCTGTGTTTTTTGTACTAACGAGGCGCTGCGTATAAGGCACTTTTAATATTTCTCCTATTTCCAATCCGTCAATTGCGTCAGGATTAGCCTGCAGTACGGCATCAACAGTAGAACCATATCGTTTTGAAATTCCATAAAGTGTTTCCTTCTCTCCCACCTTATGTATCACATAGGTTTTACCATTAATTATCTCAATACCTACAGAATCACGAACCTGTGGATTCAAAAACGAAACGGCAATAATTAAAAGTTTTATCATACTAATTTGTAACTAACTAACTCAACTTTATTTCTCACGAAAAATAAGCAACCCGACAAGAGGAAAAAAGTTTCCACTCCTATTCCTTTAAGCTGCCAGTCTATTTTTTCAAAGAGCACTTCATGGCCCCCTTCTGTTAACACCACCAAATAATTAGCCAGACTTTCCTGTTGCACATGATAGGATATAAAAATTAGACCTGAGTCTTCTAAATATTCCACACCACCAACTAACGTTCCAATAAGTCTGCTAGTTAAAAAAGTTTTTACGGTTTCGAAATGTTCAGTGCCTTCTGCATACTGAAACGGCTTTCGAAGTATTATATTTTCCGACGAGCTTATAACTGGATTAACATTTTTGAGAATTTCACCAGTCAAGACCTCCACTGATCCTAATATGCCATCTTCCTTAATAAATTGACCGAAAACCCTCCCATTCTCTAAATAGTGGAAAGAAAAATGATCAAGCTTCCAAACGATTCTTCGTTGATAAATATGCCAGGCTATAAGTCCTTTATCATCAGGGTTACTTGTGCTGTGATAATGATGGAGCAATACAACCTCGGATGTTGCTGCCGTTAAACCAATCCACCATGCCTCTTCAAAGATTATATCCCTCCAAAGAAATTTGTTATTAGAATAATCGAAAGCTGAGAACCTAACTTCGCGCCTATTCTCGTTTCTTATTTCTAAAATCAAAATATTATCTAAAACAGCGAGCGTACTCCATACGGTTCCTTCGAATGGGTGAGAAAACTTAAATTTAAGCGTGCTTGCCAACTTCAGTAAATGGTTAACTTTATGTAAACTAACTCTTGAATATTCGTATCTATAGCCATATCTATTATTAAGACAATGATAAACAAAAAACGTTCATACCTTCTGCTTACTGTTCTGTTAACACTTTTTTCATTTGCTCATGCACAAGAGAAAAAGGTTATGGTCATGGATATAAAAAATGAGATTGACCCACGTATGAAACGGTATGTTGAACTGGCCATAAAGCACGCTGAAGAAACCAAAGCAGAACTCGTTATTATTGAAATGAATACCTATGGTGGCGTGCTTACAGATGCTAAAGATATCGTAGATAAACTTATGGCTTTTAGAAAGCCAATATGGGTGTTTGTCAATACCAATGCTGCGTCTGCCGGTGCATTGATCTCAATTGCTTGTGATAGTATTTATATGTCTCCGGGAGCTAGTATTGGTGCGGCCACCGTGGTAGATGGAGGTGGTGAAAAGGCACCTGATAAATATCAATCTTACATGCGCTCTATTATGCGCTCAACGGCTGAAGTAAATAAGCGCAATCCTAAAATTGCAGAAGGAATGGTCGATGAAAAAATTATCATTCCTGGCATTAAAGAAGAAGGGCAGATTATTACCTTTTCAACGAATGAAGCAATTAAGAATGGCTTTTGCGAAGGCCAGGTTGAGTCAGTGCAAGAACTTTTAAAAAAGTATAAACTCGCTAACGCTAAAATTGACCATTTCGAACTTGCACTTAGTGATAAGATAATTGATTTCTTCTTGAATCCCTTCATAAGCGGAATTCTTATTTTAATGATTTTAGGTGGTCTCTATTTTGAAGTACAAGCTCCGGGCTTGGGACTTCCAGGATTATTGGCCCTAATCGGACTTATCTTATATCTGGTTCCGTATTATATGAATGGACTTGCTGAAAATTGGGAGATCATTGTCTTTTTCGTAGGCCTTGTCCTTATTGCCATGGAGATATTTGTTATACCGGGCTTCGGCGTTGCAGGGGTAGTCGGCATCATTTTTACCGTTTCGTCACTTATACTCATGATGCTAAACAACGATGCCTTTGATTTTGAGTTTGTAAGAATGAATGACATCATCTTTGCAGCCCTTGCTGCTATGAGCGGTTTAATTGGGGCTACAGCGCTACTATTTTTTGGAAGTGCCACACTTATGAATTCAAAAGCTTTTCAACGAATGGCACTAACTGATACACAACAAAGCTCAAAAGGCTATAATGCAAATGTCAACAAAGAACCTATGGCGGGAAAAAAAGGGACTGCTTTTACGGTTCTACGCCCTAGTGGAAGGGTAATGATAGACGATCAATTATACGATGCCTTCGCACGTGGTGGATATATTGAACGGGGAACTATGATTGAAGTGATTGATGAAGAAGGCTCCACATTACGTGTTAAAACGTTAGATTAATTAGAAATCATTAACGAGCGTATTACATTCTTTTTGTTAAATTTGATTACACCTTAATAATCTGTTTGACACACTTATTAACACGCTTATGATTAAATGTAATTGCATGCTCTTGGTGGATGATGATGATATTAGCAATTTTATTAACCAACGAGTGGTGTTAAGTACAAATTTAACCGATCATATACACGTTACTAAAAATGGACTTGAAGCATTGGAATTTATAAGAGCCCATTGTAGTGACAATAACAACACGCCGGGCTGTCCTGATGTAATTTTATTGGATGTTAAGATGCCTATTATGGATGGGTTTGAATTCCTAACAGAATTTGAAGCTACTGAAAAACATCTATCTGAAAGGATTAAAATTATACTACTAACTTCTTCTAATAATCCTTCGGATATAGAGCGCGCTAAAGATTTTAACGTTGTTGGCTACATCAACAAACCCTTAACGCCAGATAAGCTGAATGAGGTGTTCGCTCAGTTATAGTGATATAATATTAGATAATAAATCATCGTCCCGGTAATATTGAGTGACGCTGTAGCGTTCCTTACTGGTTCCTAGCGAATCTGCATGCATATAATGGCTGCTCGATGCACGGAGAAGATACAAACCAATGTGCGGAATTGCGTGAAGCGCACGGACATAAATCGCAGGCCTTGCAGAGACAACTTAAGATGATCGTGGGCGCTGATTGCGCCACGATCATCTTAAGTTTTATTAACCTAGCTTTTGTCTGGCGCCAAAGGCGCCAGACAAAAGCCAGGTTTTTTTTGCGCGCCTACGCGTGTGATGTGAAATGCGTACGTGCCTTCGCGCATATTCGCTGAACTAACTATGGAATGAATTTATAACTACACTTATTGCAAAAATGATAGCTGAACCTTAATACGGCTTCATCTCAAAAGATACGTTTGGAACTTTACTTCATTAAGGCTACCCCGACACTACGACACTACTATTAAATCATACTTAATTAATTAATTATTCTTTTATTCTCCAACTACGTCAATCATATCTTACTTTTTTTAGCCGGACGACAAGGATAACAAATGTCAAAAGAACGCTCCACCATAAACGCCATAGATCTAGAAACTATCACTAGATCCGCCACCGCCAAAACTACCACCCCCAGGCCCTGACTGATCGGGTATGTTAACTTGATTGCCTCCTAACTTTTGAGAAACTATAAAAGCTTCCAGATTCATATCAGCCCATTTTCCGGAAAGCACATTTTCACGCGTGAAGCCATTACGTATGACTTTAAGATAATTCATAATAAATAATGTAATACCAAGCACAATCACCCCTGCCATTGTTAACGTAATTTCAGGATGGCCTAAACTAAAATAGTATTTGAAAGTAAAGACAGAAAAGGCGACAAGTAGAAGACTGACTCTTATAAGAACCACATCTTTATTCTTGATTCCGAAGTATAAATAAGAAGCTGGAATAACAACAGTGAGTATATAAAAAATCATGGCAAATGGTATATCCTCTCCTTCGGCAATTTCTAAGCTCATCATTTCAACACTGAGCTCTCTAACAACTAAATAGTTTCCACCAATATAGATAAGCAAGAGACTGATAGCTTCTACCATTAAGAAATTATTCCGCCATACCCATAGATTCTTTTTATCCTTAAATCGTTTTGCCAAAAAATAAATAGGGGTAAAAACAACAATAAAGGCAAATGGAATTATCTGGCGAAGTATGCCATCCGTTTTATACAACTCATAAAATAAAACGCTTGACAACGCAATTATAGCAGCAATTGTAGACAATAGATCGAGATAGCGAATAGCAGCGAACACAGACACTATAAGACACGCGAACAAAACGAAATGCGTGTTTGATTCAGCTTGATCTGGATTGAAGAGATAAATAAATCCGCCAAGTGTAAATGCCATAGCATGGTAAAGCATAGCTTCTGTTACGCCTGATTTATAATGGTGACTTTTCTTTAAAAAAACATTCTCTAATACAAAAAATGAAAATAATCCATAAAACATTGCGCCTATAGCAATTGCTTTCTCATCAGCACCTATTATCGTTAAAGTCAACAACCCTGTCACTCCAGCGATAGCCAATAAAGTAGCAATAAATAAAAGAATACGAATTATAAAATTAGGATGGTACAGCGACGATAGATATGTTCCACGAATGGTCGCAGATTGTGCGTCTGTGATAATATTATGATTAAGCCAACGCTTCGATTCTTTTACTACTGACAGGTTATATAACCATGTTGTATTATAGGCACAATTCATCATTGGCGTGTGAATAAGGTTTTGTACTTAATGATAAAAAATATAAATCCACCACAAGAAAGCATAGAATAAAAAAACCATAGCAATGGTTCGTATGCAAATAGGGTATCAGCTAATAAATAGGTAGTTCCTATATAGCCAAAGACAAAAGCATACAGCAAAATCAAAAACGACTTAGTCGATTTTGCATAAAAGAAAGCCATAATGCAACCTGCAAACAACAACAAAAGGTATATTAAGTAAACCTGCCCATCAATAAACAAGCCTGCTGTTGTGCCTACAAAGAAAATGAGACTACAGAAGTTAACATAGGTAAAAGTGAAATGATCTTTAACAGATTTTTTATCTAAAAACATGGCTACTGTAACAAGCGATAAGCTAAATACAATTGCCGTAATATGGTGTGATGAGGATGAGAAGAAATTAGCGCTATACCATTTTTGCGGAGACACGTTGATACTCCAAAAAGATGCGAGAGCCGTTATAGCCATAGATAAAATTCCCAAGTGATCATATCTATACGCGATAAAAAAGAAAAAACCAGCAGTAAATAAGGTACTCGCGCCTAATGCATTATCGAAAATTTCATATTGAAATTGCAAGTATCCCTGAATTGCAATAGTCAATAAACACCCTAATAAAAGAATATAATCAAAGTAGGGAGAAATTGCCTTAACTTTAAATTTAGAGTAGGGAACTTGCCTTTTAAATACGTACCAAAAACAAATACCTGTAATAACACAAAGCGCACCGATGCTGATTACATGCCCGAGATCACCAATATTCTGGTAAATCAAAATTCCAAGTCCGGTAGTTAAGAGCATTACTCCTAAGTAGAGCAGCATGCGCAGTTCATAGAAAACGGAAACTAATTTTCCGGAAGCTATGGGCTCTATTGCCTTGTATTGCGCTTCGGTAATTAAAGTTTTATCAAATAATTCTTTGGGTAGATCTTTAATCATGGCTGGGGCTTAAATTATAATCTCTGTATATAAAGATAATAATCTAAATGAGCTTATTGCTTTATAAAACAGCGTGTTTCATAAAGTTTTAGGCATTTTTAAGGAGAAACTTACGCAGTAGTTATATAACCACACTCTAATAAGCTAGCGCTAATTACCGTTAAAAATTTAAAATAAAATCTTGAAGGTTTTTATTCCTATCGAGGCTCAGTTTTTTACGTAAGCGATATCGACTTATCTCAACCCCTCGAACAGAAATATTTAAAAGCTGTGCTATCTCTTTTGTCGAAAGATTCATTCTTAAGTAAGCGCTTAATTTAATTTCTTGTGGACTTAATGCTGGAAAGGCAGCTTTAAATCGATTAGAAAAATCGCCATGCACACGGTCAAAGTGAAATTGAAATTGCTCCCAGTCTGCATCAGCTGAAATATTATTTTCAATATCCTTCATTATCTGATGAAGTTCTTTACGAACTTCGTCATTTGAGCTTTTCTTAATGATGTGACCGAGGTCTGTCTTAATGCCTGTTATAAATTCATTTTTATTTAACAAGTGCATAGTCGAAGTAGCCAACTCATTATTCATGTGTCGTAAATCAGACTCAAGTTTATCATTCTGCAATTTGTTTATCTGATCTTGAGATTGTTGTGAAAGTTTTGAAATTTCATGCTCTTTCTTAAACAATTCCTTTTTTTGTTTCAAAGCCATCATCTTTTGCTCACGCTGATATTTTCTATCCACTAAATTGAAAGCTGAAAATAATAATGCCATAACCGAAAGCCCATAGAATGAATACGCCCAAATTGATCTATACCACGGTGGATTTATGAGAAATGAAAATGTAGTCTCCGTACTTATCTCACCATTGATATTTTTTGCTCTAACATGAAATATATATTGACCTTCTTTTAAGTTGGTATATTCTTTCAAAGTTTTACTACTCCACTCTCCCCATGTCTTTTCATAGTTATCAAGATAATATTGGTAGAGTAAGTCTGCATCACCTTCATATGAAGTAGCGGCAAACATAAAATTAATAGAGTTGTTTCTAAATGGTAAATTCGGATAATTAATTTGTTGTTGAACATTCGTTATGGTATCGTTACTAACATAATTACCATAAAACAAAACAGAGTCTTTTTCATGTGTAGATGTTACCCTTCGTATCAACGTTTTGAAAATAGATTGCCTGGCTACCCTCATCTTAGGATCATAGTGTATAAATCCATCTTTAGCACCGAAGAGTACCTGGTTATTCTCTAGTATGGTTATGTTTTCAAGATCATCATTTAAAAACTTTCTGATTTTATTAAATGCATTTGCTTCTAACTCATACTTACCGACAGAATTTTTATGAAGTACACCCATGTGCTCAAGTCCAATAAAATAAATATTACCTAAGGCATCTTCCTGCATGTACCAGATTTGAATATCTTTTCCTAAGATGGAGGAGAAGAGTTCATCAGAAATAAATTTATCGTTCTTCTCATCGTATTTATAAACGCCACTTTCTGAGGTGAATAGTAATTCGTTACCTATCTTAAAGACATTAACAAGACGATTTGAAGGAAAGCCTTTTGTGTGGCCATAGTAAGCTACGTTGACAATACTATCTCGCGTTTTATTTAAGGAAATTTTATATGCGCCCTTATATCCATGAGTAACCCAAATATTATCTGCCTTGTCCTGCGCCATTACGCGTGAAGACTCAGAAAAACCTTTTAACTTTTTTTTAAGTTTCCAGAGTCCTTTTTCCTTTTGATAAAGTTGTAAACCCTTATAAGTACCCTCAATTAGTTTATCAGACTCACCCATTAAAGGGAGAAAAATCCAAGATCCGGGCTCACTTGAGAGCTGTACTGCACTATTATTTGTAATGCGCATGGCTCCTTTATGCTGTGCTGCTAACAAATTGCCACCATATCCCCCAAAATGGTAGACTTGACCGTTGGTGTTCTCAATTAATCTAAAATCATTAAAAGTATTTTCCTTCTTAAGATATAAGCCTGTATTGGTACCTAAGTATAGGTTATCGTTATCCAAATATCCTGAATATCCCGTTCCTGGCAGGTCGCTTTGTTCATTAATGAAAGTAAAGGGAGAACCAAGTTCTGCATAGGCCAATCCATTGTTATGTCCGATCCATAAATTATTTAAATCATCTTCATATAAACTTAGTACGGTTCTATTCTCAAGCCCCTTGCCACGCGTTAGTTGCATGATCATTTTTCCGTCTGGTGTTAAAACTAGCAAGCCTTGGTTCTGCGTACCTATAGCAAAATTGCCATTTCGCAATCTTATCATACAGTTTACTATGGCATTTTTAAAAAACGGTTGTAGTTCTTCGTTCCACGATTTTACTTCCCCATTGTTAAATTCAAATATGCCGTTTTGAGAAGTCGATATAAGGAGTTGATTGTTAAGCAAGGGCAAAATTCCAGACACACTACTATGGGAAAAGAATTCGGCCCCCTTAATCAGCTCTATTGTTAAGTCGTTAAGAATACTAATGCCATGGCTCCCGGTAACATATAATTTTTTATTAACTAAAAAACTAAGATTAATGATACTTTCTTTGACAGCTACCTCCTCAATTCTTTTACCATCATAGATGTAGATTGTCGAAAAAGTGCAGAAGTAAACTTTGTCTTGGTCTGTATAAACACTCCACGTTTCATCAATTTTAGATTTATTAACTAACCTATCAGCAAGTGAGGTATAGATTAGTTGTCCGATGCTATTGGGGAAAAAGTATCCAAAATCGCCCTGGCAACCAACATAAATTCGACCCCGAGAATCAATGGCGACACTTCTTACTTTGGTTCTGTTTTTTACACCATATACCTGCCATTGATCTCCATCGAATTCGAGAAGGCCAAAATTGTTAGCAACGTAAATTAATCCGCGTTGCTCTTGTGTAATGTCCAGATTCTGAATACCTGCTTTATATTCAAGCGTATGAAAATTTCTTACGAATGGTAGACCGGAAATAGGGGATTGAGCTCGGACGTACTCAAATAAAACCAGGCTAACTACCCAAAAGATTGCAAATCTTGACCAAAACCCACTTTTACCTATCGACTGATGCATCTTGAGATGGAAAACGTTGTAATAAATTTAGCAGGAAAATTGTGTTTTCGCTAGAGAAAAGGTTATTGAAGAAAACACGGTGTAATTTTGATTGAATAGTATTTATAAGGTTTTCAGGAAAAAATACCAAATTGCAGCACTATTGGGCAATTATATTAGTGCAGGAATTTAATAACACTATGAGGTGCAGTTTCGAATTCCGCTTGGCGGTTTATATATACTACCAATAGCTTTGTTTAACTAGAACGATTTTTTTAATTAACAATTCAGTATGATTAGCAAATTTAGACTGGGGTTGCAAGTTGTAACCATTGCCATTTCTTTTACATCATTTGGACAACAAATAAGTCAGGGTACTGTACTACCAAGCATTAAAAATAAGGATAAAATTGAAGCTTTGTTAACCAAAATGACCCTTGAAGAAAAAGCGGGGCAGCTTAATTTTATTGTTGGAGAAACTATTATTACAGGCCCGACCACATTCACATTAACTTCAGAGAAATTTGATTCACTTATTCGTCAGGGAAAAATAACTGGCCTTTTTAATGTTCATGGAGCTGCCTATACAGCGAAACTTCAGAAGATTGCAGTTAAAGAATCACGTCTTGGCATACCACTATTGTTTGGTGCAGATATTATTCATGGATTTAAAACCGTGACACCAATACCTTTAGGAGAGTCGGCAAGCTGGGATGTGCCATTGATTGAAAAATCGGCGAGAATGGCCGCCCGCGAATCTACATCATCTGGCATCAATTTAAATTTTGCACCTATGGTAGATATATCACGCGAACCAAGGTGGGGTCGAATTTCTGAAGGTGCTGGTGAAGATGCCTATTTAGGTTCACTCATAAGTGTGGCTCGTATTAAAGGCTATCAAGGCGATAACCTCGCAGACCCATCAACCCTGGCTGCCTGTTTAAAACACTTTATTGGTTATGGTGCTGCCGAAGCCGGCCGTGACTATAACACAGTTGACATATCAGATCGTGTTCTTAGAGAAACTTATTTGCCTCCATTTAAAGCGGGTATAGCTGCGGGCGCAGCTGCCGTAATGCCATCGTTCAATGAATTAGATGGAAAACCTTCAACAGGTAATAAACATCTACTCACTGATATTTTACGAAATGAGCTTCAATTTAAAGGACTAGTTATTTCTGATTATGGCGCAGTTGGCGAAATTATAAGACACGGAGCAGCTGCTAATAATGTAGAGGCAACAAAACTATCACTTGAAGCGGGTAATGAAATAGATATGATGTCTTCTCTATACGGTTCTCAAATCCCTGAAATGGTAAAGGCAGGGCAACTAGGTCAAAAATATTTAGATAATGCGGTGAGAAGCGTTTTGCGATTAAAGTATGATCTTGGATTATTTGATAACCCTTATCTTTATTCAAATGAGAAACGAGAAAAAAAGGAGGTAAGGTCAGCTGAAAACATAGCGATTGCTAGAGATGTTGCTAAGCGCTCTATCGTCTTATTGAAGAATGAAAAACAACTTCTTCCTATTAAAAATACCTTTAAGAAAATTGCTGTAATCGGGCCTTTGGCAGATAATAAAGAAGACATGAATGGATCTTGGTCATTCTTTGGCGAAGCTAAAGATCCTATAACTATATTAGAAGGTATCAAATCAAGAGCACCTAAAGAAACACAGGTAACTTATCATGTAGGTTGCAGTGCTTATGATAATAAAACTGATAAATTTCCTGAAGTTGTACGCATGGCCAGTCAAGCTGATCTTATCATATTAGCCGTTGGTGAAACGGCGGTAATGAATGGCGAAGGCGCTTCACGCTCTGACATTGGTTTACCAGGGGCACAACAAGCACTTGTTGAAGCTATAGCTAAAACTGGTAAGCCGATTGTTGTGGTGTTGCTAAATGGAAGGCCACTTGCTATTGAATGGATTGACCAAAATATTCCTGCCATCGTGGAGTCATGGACTTTAGGATCAGAAGCAGGGAATGCATTAGCGGATGTTTTGTTTGGTGATTATAATCCTTCAGGCAAACTTCCTATTTCTTTTCCACGAAACGAAGGTCAAATTCCAATTTATTATAACCATAAAACTACAGGTAGACCATACTCTGGCGATTACAAAGAGCCTGCAGATAAACGCGTATATAGTTCTAAGTACCGTGATGTTAAAAACTCGCCATTGTACGCGTTTGGATACGGATTGAGCTATACCACATTTGCGTATTCAGACTTAACTTTAAGCAACGATAAACTAAACAAGGATGGAAATCTAGAAGCATCGGTTACCGTAAAGAACGCCGGGTCTTATGATGGAGAAGAGGTGATTCAATTATACATCCGTGATGTAGTTGGCAGTGTTACCAGGCCTGTAAGAGAGTTAAAAGGCTTTCAAAAAGTTTTCTTTAAAGTTGGTGAATCTAAAAAGATAACCTTTACTATAACGCCCAGTGATCTTGAATTTTACAGAGCTGACATGAGCTGGGGCATTGAACCGGGAGTCTTCGAAGTCTTTATCGGCGGAAATTCTGATGCAGAATTAAAGCGTGATTTCGAACTACAATAGACTTACGAAGCTACATCAAAAAAAACGGGTTGATCAAAGTCAACCCTTTAGATGGTCTATAAAATCAGGACACAAAATTAACTTAAGTGTGTATTCTCATTAAAAAGAGAAAAAAGCTACGCATAACAAGTACGATGCAAAATTCAAGCAAGAAGCTTTAATTAAATTAATTTAGGGGCTAAGAATAGATTACAAATTCAGCACCTTTGCAGTGGTAGGAGGTATCTTGGCTTGGTTTATGTTTCCAATAGAATTTTGCTCAACGTGCCATCATGGCGACTTACGGCGATATGCAGGAAACGATTAGCATCACACAGGTACTTACTATAAATGCCATCAACAATGGGCGCTGAAGAATAACCCCTGTTTGAACTAGAAACAGGAAGATTCAGGTTGAAAAGAACTCGGTTAAAATATTAATACTTTAATTTTTACTGGTTATGTTATGTAAGTCTATTAAAACTGTACTTGTAAAGATATGTTTGGTATGATTGGAAAGAGAGACACTGATTTTACGGCTTTTCTAACATAACCATTATCAGTTTCTGTTTTCACGTAGTAATAGTATGGGTTTTTGCGATTATATGCATTGTACACACCAAATTCAAATACGCCGGAAAATCTTTTAAATACCCTGATATTTTTCGAAAATGAAATATCCAGTCGGTGGTAATTTAACATTCGTATTGAATTTCGCGGGCCACCGATGAACAACTGTGAAGAAAATGCAGAGTTATAGTGTTCTGCCTTGCTACCGCTCTTACCGTTGCTATAATTCAAATCTACATCGTTGTAGGTCAGTATTGGTAGAGTTACGGGACGACCTGTTCTGAATACCCAGTTGAGTCCAACTGACCATTTGGTTGTAATCTTTTGTGAACCACTAAGTATAATACTATGACGTATATCCTGTGTTGCATTAAACCAATTCCCACTGTTCAGAGCCTCAAATTTGTTTTTTACATGACCCCATGTGTAACCCGCCAAGCCAGTAAAATCGCCAGCTTTCTTCTGAACTGTCAATTCAAAACCATATGCATATCCACGTCCTGTGATAAACGTATTTTCCCATTGACTAGCATACGAAAATGGATTAAGAAAAGAAGTTGAACTGAAGCCGTCACGGTAGGCAATGATACGGTTCATTTGTTTATAAAAGACTTCAGCAGTAAACATAATAGGATCTGCTTCTTTATTTTTAGTATTCGTATAGGTCAGCGAATATTGATCTGACGTCTGGGGTGCCATCCTCGCAGTAGCGGGTATCCAAATGTTTACTGGCATACCAAGGCCAGCGTTTGTTAGTAAATGAACAGGCTGCACCATGCGACTATAGGAGGCATTTACTGATGACTGTGAGTTTATGTTATACTTTATGATGATACGTGGCTCTACGGCTGAGTACACCTTGCCTGGAGTTATAAACCAGCTGTTTCTGAGACCAAGGTTAAAAGACAATTTTTCACTTGTTTCAATATCGGCTTCAGCATGTATATTCATTTCATGCATATGCGATAACGGAATATTCCGAAATGTTAACGTTGTGTCATAGTCTTTATAGAACAGAGAAGAGGGTGCAAACCTGTGAGCAGTGTATTGCATGCCACCTTTTAAAACAATATTGTCATTTATTGACACGTCAGCCTGTTGGCGTATATACAAATCGTTGATTGATGAGTTAAGTATTGACTCTTCATTAATTTCTTTGTTCTTTAAAATATTTTTAAAGTTCATTTCATATCCGGTATACCCTGCCTGTACAATTTGGTTGAACTTGCCTACTGGCCGCTCCCAAACAATGTTGGCTGATTTATTTTTCCAGGTAACACGGCCTTCGTTGTAAATACCGATATTTTCATCCTTCAAAATGGAAAAAAAAGTGTCTCGGTCACCGTAGATATTAAATGAAATTTTATTTCTTTTTAACCTCCAGTAGAGCTTTGCATTCAAATCTAAAAAATTAACGCTCTGTACGTTTTGGTTACCTGATAATAGATTGGCAGATGAAATTAATGCGTCAGCATAGGTTCTTCTTGCAGCCACCATAAATGATAGTTTCTTGCGTACGATCGGCACCTCGACGCATAATTTTGAAGAAATAACACCAATATCCAAGTCAGCTTTTAATGAATCTGCATTTGGGTTTTTTGTTTGTATATCAATGATGGAAGACAACCTGCCGCCAAAACGTGCTGGGAAACTCGCTTTGTATAGCTTGGCATTTTCAATTACCAAAGGGTTGAAAGACGAAAGAAAACCAAAAAGATGACCTGAATGATAAAGTGTAGCGTTATCAAGCAAATATAAATTTTGATCGGAAGAGCCCCCCCGTACAAAAATGTCGGCGCTTCCTTCTGATCCACTTTGCACACCTGGCATTAACGCCATTGCCTTAATGAAATCTTTTTCTCCAACAAGTGCCGGTATTTTATTAAGGTCGGCAAGCTTAAGATCTATCGTACTTATCCGGTTAGTTGCCTTCTCGTCACTTCGTTTCCCTAATACAACCAGTTCCTTGAGTTCGCGGTATTCTTCGGTCATAGTAAAAGTAATAAATGTATCTTTTACCAATATTAAATTATGCTCCAGTGTGGCATATCCCAGACGCGTAAAAGTGAAATGGAAATATGATGCAGGTAGTGTACACTTGAAGTACCCGTACGTATCTGAACTTAAACTTTTGTTTATAATATCAATCTTTATTGATACATCTTTAATGCCCTCACCTGAACGTGAGTTTAATATCCTGCCATTGAGAGTAATGTTTTGCTGGGCTAATGACAAAAAAGAAACTAATAGACTAAATATAGTTGTAAGAAATGATTTCATTTAATAACAATTAGCTTTCTATCAGTTAAATAAGCACCAAAAAAACCATAACCGCCGTCGATATTTGTAAACTCTTGATAAACGCCTTTAAATGAATTAAGTAAATCGTTTGGCTTCACATCACGTTGCAGAATATAGGGGATAAGCATTTGGTTAAACTGTGCAATATTTTGATCGGTTGTGCATAAAATAAAACTAAAGGACCGACTTTGTTCGACAAAGAAGTCATCCCTGAAAAAATACAAATTATTAATTTGACTTATGCTTAATACATATGGCTCAATATTGTATGGTTCAGCGAACTGCGAATTATAACAATCGACGGAAACATGATAGCCATAATTAGATTCTTCAAGCCCTTGCCAGCTGCCTTCAATTCCGTAATAATTATTATGACCATCATTATCAACTACTCCTTTGTTCTCAAGGGTTTTCCAATAGGCCTTATTTAAGGGTACAGTAGAGGTGCTACTTACCTTTGCTCCGGTTAATGTGCTTACACTTAAATAATAAGTTTGGCCGGGGGTAATTTTAAAAGTTTCTTGAGAGGCACCATATATAGGCAAGTTTCCTGGTAGCTTAATTAATTGAATGCTGTTGTCATTAGCATCCGTCATCGTTACCATTGCATCTGTAACAAACAAATCTTCTCGTGCTATCCATTTATTGAGTGCGGCAGTACGTTCTACATAAACGTATATGCTGTCACCAGGGGTAATCATGCTAAATACAACTAGTCTGCTTTCTTTGCTTGCTGCTATATCTACATACTCTTCGCTAACGCAGGAAATTAACACAATAAAAAATACGATGAAGCATGAAGTTCTTTGCATGAACAGTGACTTAAATACAACTGATTTCAATCCTTAACTCACTACTTAGGAGAAAGGAATTATTAAAAAAAAGATTCTGGTGAACCAAAATCTTTTTTCTTTTCATTACAACGAAGTTAAGTTAGTTCGTGAAATGGAAATGCTCACTTACTGTTGTGTTATTATCGTCGCGTGTATACGTATAAGTGCAATCAATGTAGTCTGTGTCTAGCCAGGCCCCTCCTAATACACCGGCTACATATTCAAATACATTTTGTACGTGATGCGTATCGTATCCTTCCGCTTGCTCACTAATAAGCTCCCAGCCACCAGTTCCATTTACCGAAGGATAGCACTTGGTTGTTCCATCAACTTTCAAATAATCAACTTTAGAATCACGCCAAGCTTTGCTACCCAACGCACCACCTTTCCTATAGCTTTCAGTGGTTATGTTTACACCATTTGAAGAATATTTAAGGTAATTTCTGCTCCATGCATCCATGGTAACACGTTTTGGCTCACCATTATTTATGGCCCAGTATGTTATATGCTCTGCTTTGCCTGAAAAGCGGGCGGATGAATTTGACGAAATACCAATACCTGTAATTTTGTGCATCACTAGCCCATTTACAGATTCCTTTTTTGCATTGGCGTTACTTAACATCAATGCCTTGCTAAGTAAGGTCTCATTGCCGTCGCTTAGAGCATACTCATACTCGCTATCTATTTTATGAATCGTATTACCAATAAAATAAATACCTTTTTGATTAACAACACTCGCAAAATATAAGTCCTTAATGTTAATATTTATGACTTGTTCTTCACCATCTTCTTGGACCAATGTACTTCGAAGAGAGTTTTGAAAACCAATGCTGTTTTCAAAATCTTCAAGTTTTTGAATGCCACCTTTATGCAGTAGTGTCATTGTATTCGAAAAAGCTTGCACGTCTTTAAAATGAACGGCTCCATCAATTACTGTTACCTCGGCCTTAATTGCAGTCTGTTGCTTTGGGGTTTCGAAGCTCTCATTTTCCTGTACACAAGCTTGCGCGAAAAATAAGCCAAATGCTATTGCAAATGGCGTGACTACCGTTTTAAATTTATTGATTTCTTGTTTCATAATAGGGTTTTTAAAATATCAAAGCGGATATCGCTTTCGCAATGTTATGCAAATAAAATCAATATCGCAATATTTGCATACGCGTATACGCGTACATTGTACTATATATACTAATCAACGATGCATCTTATTACGTTCATCTTGAAGTTCACGAGAAAGTTTGGTCTGCTTATCTAATGCTTTACGTTTGTACTCATCATACTCCTTGCTAATAATATCAAATAGATCTGTTTTTTCCTTCATAGCAGATTGCATCAACTTCAAACGGCCAGCAATTAGCACAAGTCCGGCAATGAGAACACCTGTTATTATCAATACCAAGGTTATAAATCCATTCTTCTGAAATTTGACTCCCAGCGCATTGATGTGTGTGCTCTCAAAGGTGATGTCTGACATAGATTGTTCCTTATCCTTCAATTTAATATTCGCCTGATTTATATCTTCCTTAAATTTTTTAACCTCAGCCTGAACAGCATGAAACGCTGCTTGCTTTGTTCCTAGCGAATCCTCAATAATTTTCCACACGCCATCTAAAGTTGTTTCCTTAATAACCTTGTAATCTTGATAGTTTTGAGATTTTGACTTCATCAAAGAGAATCTTTCCTTGAGGGTTTGATTATTCGGACTTAATACATCAGTAGATGCTGTTTGAGCATAGGTACTTTGTATAGCGCATAAACACAGAATGAATATTATGAATTTTTTCATGGTTCTAGCAAAAATTTAAGCTTGTATTTTAATTTTAATTTAGCAAAATAAATCAATACCTCTTCTATAAATTATCCAATCTATTCTAAACCCTGAATATTTCGGTCAACCTTAAACATGGCCGGTTAAAAAAGATAAAGCAATCCATATACAGTTTAATTTACAACTATTTTGCCTTACGTTTAAAAACAAGATCCGTATTTTGAACCTGCATAATACGCGCGTAGAGTTCTTTCAGGTAATGATATTCTTCAGAAGTGAAGATGGGTTTCGAAATTAAAATGGAATGATTTAAAGAGACCTTATTACCATCTACTTTTACTTCGAACACATATCTACCTCCCCCATTGGGAAGTGCCAGTCCTACTTTAGGTGGTATTTCTGCAAGCTCTAGATGGGCTGGCAACTCCAAATTAAAAATGATGAATTCTTCCAGGGCTGTACCATAATCAACTGGATATAGCCTCTCTACTGAGGTAAATGGATTTTTTCCTATCCTATTTAAAAAAAAAGGATTATAGAAAAAAGTTGGTGCTATTAAATCATCAAACCCTTCTATCTCAACATCAAGTTTCTCTACAATAGGTTTATCAATATTATCTACATACTGCAATTCGTAGTTTTTAATAACAACAGGTAACAACTTATCGTCAAGGTCCTCTACGTATTCCTTTTGGGTACTGAACGAAGTAATGAGCTCTCGCTGACTTATAGCTTTATAACCTAGGTACGTATTTTGAATTGTACCTTTCAGTGATCCATCCGTATCCCACTTTAGATTTAGCATGGTCAATTGCTTCCTCTTTTCACTTGGTTTTAAATCATACCAATACGACTCTTTCGTCTCCATAACTCTACCCCTTCCATTTAGGCAACGTAACGGAATCATTCCAAAAGGATAATGATGCTCTGTGGCATCTAATAAAAAGGTTTTCTCGCCTATAGTTAGTTTAGCTATCACATAATTAAAGTCACTGATGACAGGATGTAAACTGTTCGGCAATCCATTATTTCTTGTAGATAAAATCAAAGGTGCTGCATCTAACTCAGCATATTTTAATGCCGCAACCAGGGAAAGGTTTATATCACCCACATTACCACTTTTCTTTTCAAATGCCTTTCTAATACCAAATTCACTATAGAAACCATACACTTCGTTCCACTCATACCAGTACTTAATAAAATCATAAATTAACTTTGCTTTCGCCAATGGATCAGTTTGACCAACTAAAATCTGCTCGATTCTATTGTCAACAACATCTTTACCTCTTTTAAGTTGAATACCAAATTCATTATACCGCCTTAGCTCTTCGTCAACGTCCTTCCATTCCTTCGTTTTTTTGTCAATGCGCCCGTCAAAATATTTTACCTCAGATAATTCATAATTAATAGCAGAAATAAAATTACTGGAGGCGGTCATGTAATCCTCCTCAACAAATGCTGGTATATTCAACATTACAAATTTATAACGAGCACAGTCAGCACTGCCACCCCCTGCTGTGAAACACTGATTAATAATTTCGGAAGTGTCGCTATCTAATTTAAGAAAACCTTTAAGCGTTGTATTATAAAGGTAATTGCCGGGAATGGTAGCCCAGTATTCACTTCGTACTTTAGGCAATTCAGATTGAAACTCCCACGTACGGAAATTGTAAAAAAACGGAGACTCGATGGTATACATAACTTCAATTACACTACCCACCTGAACGTTTGGTATTGCAAACTTAGTCAGATTGCGATACTTATTTTTTTGCTCATTATAGATATTAGCATGCTCAACTCTTGTTTCAACAACTGAACCGTTAACTTTTGTAAAAGAGGAGGCTTTAAGGGATGTCATTATTTCCTTCCTATCTTCATTTTTCCGTAATGGTATTGTGAAGTTTGCTTCCTTTAATCCTTGGTGTTTCAATATTTTAATTTTAACATGATGCTTAAAAAGCAACTTTTGTTCGTCATTATTATTAAATTGAATGCTAGCCTCACCAAACTCATCTAAAACCACCGCAGCAGCTGAAGTATCAGCCGCATATACTTTCATGTCTATTTCAGCATAACGAAAACCGCCAAATTTGAAACCGTTCTCTTGGCTATGTGCGAAGGTATTGCTGAAAAGAATAAACAGAAATAAAACAATTGAATTCTTCAAGGTGGCGAGACTTGGTTTGAATGAATTACTAAAAATAATTAAAATTAATTTATAATTAGATTATCTATGAAAATTGGCTTGCTGTCTGACACCCATAGCTTTCTTGATCCAAAAATTTTTGAACATTTTAAAAACTGTGATGAGCTTTGGCATGCTGGCGATATAGGTGATTACAAACTAGTAAAAGAACTCGAAGCCTTTAAACCTACTAAGGCAGTGTATGGCAATATTGATGATGCGGCAATCAGACAAAAATTCCCTGAGGATCTTTGGTTTATGTGTGAAGGGATGACAATATGGATGACACATATTGGCGGCACGCCACCCCATTATAACTCTCGGGTTAAAGCCATATTAGCAACACGTAAGCCTGAAATTTTTATTTGTGGTCATTCACATATTCTGAAAATCATGCGCGATGAAAAACAAAACGGCATGCTGTACATTAATCCAGGTGCGGCCGGGAATCACGGATTTCATCACGTTAAAACTTTGGTAAGATTTGATATTCAAAGTAAAATTATAAGCAACCTTGAAGTTATAGAAATTGGAAAGCGTGCCGCTCTTAAATAACAAATAAGTTAGATCTTTAACTTAAAGGATAGATTAGCGGGACTTACATTCACAGTAAATTTCTTCATATCTGCGTTGGATCTTTTTCTGCCAATTGAATAGAGGATAATGCCTGGTGTTGTTAGCGCTATACCACCTAAAATCATTAACGCCCCACGTGTCATATCTGGGTCGGTATATAAATAAGAAGTAGTTCCATATTGATTTATGTATGCTGCCTGTGTTTTATCAGCGCTAGCAATTTTAGCAACTCCACCTATAAGTAGGCCGGCTCCAACAATTATCATGTAGGAACCAATTTTTTTCATCCGCGCTCCCTTTGGCCTATAGCCACTGTCGAACTTTCTATACGTCTTTGCAGATTGCTCTGGAATTTGTGAATAGGCAACTGCATTCAGGCAAATGAATAGTGTAATTAAAATAACCTTTATCATACCTATCATTTTAAATTCATATACGTATTCATGGGGCTAATGCGTCTACAAACATTTTTCATTTCAATCAGGCTAAAAAATTATTAGGCTGATTATTCACCTAGTGTGAAACGCACGCACAGCTGGTATAGGCTTGCCTAGAAAAAATTACGACAAGCTTTAACGATAATTATGGTAAGCGTAAAGTAATTCTTAATTAGAGGTTAATTAAATTTAATAATGGACTAAATGCTCCGTAAAACGCCTACTCAGCAATACATTCATTCTGAGATTAAGCTATAGTTTTTTAAACGTATTGGTTAAGCATTACTGGCATTACCAACATAAGGATATCTTCACTCTCATCTTTTTCAGCAGGAACAATAACGCCTGCTTTGTTTGGTGCTGACATGTTCAATCTTACTTGATCAGCATCAATATTAGTTAACATCTCAATAAGAAACTTTGCGTTAAAGCCAATCTCAATATCTTCACCTTCATGTTCACATGAAAGTCTTTCATTCGCTTCGTTAGAAAAATCAAGATCTTCAGCGGAGATCTGCAATTCGCTGCCGGTAATTTTTAATCTTACTTGGTGGGTTGTTTTATTTGAATAAATAGAAATGCGTTTTAATGCACCTAAGAAGTCGCTACGATCAATTGTCATTTTTATGTTATTACCTGATGGTATAACATTGTCGTAATCAGGAAAGCGCTCGTCAATAAGACGGCAAATCATTTTAATATTACCAAACTTGAAGAAAGCATTAGACACGTTGAAACTTACACTCACTTCTGTGCTTTCACTTGGCAATGTAGCTTTCAATAAATTTAAGGCTTTGCGTGGAATGATGATTGCGCTGCCATTCTCTGATTTCACATCTGATCTTCTGTAGCGAACTAATCGGTGTCCATCAGTGGCAACGAAAGTTGTGTTTTTATCGCCCAGATTTACATAAACACCCGTCATTGCTGGACGAAGCTCATCATTGCTAGTAGCAAAAATTGTATTGTTCACTGCACGTGATAAAACTTCAGTTGAAATTTCCGCAGAAAAATCATTTGATACGGCTGGCACTTTAGGGAAATCAGTGGCATTCTCACCTGAAAGTTTATATCGTCCATTATCAGATATAATTTCTATGCTGTAAGTCGACTCATCTATTGAAAAAGTAACGGGCTGTTCTGGTAAATTTTTTAACGTATCTAAAAGAATCCGCGCAGGTACTGCGATACTTCCTTTCTCTTTTGATTCCACCTGCAATTCAGTGATCATGGAAGTTTGCAGATCGGACGCTGTTACAGTAAGACCGCCTTTCTCTAATTCAAAAAGGAAATTTTCTAAAATCGGAACAACCGGATTAGTGGTGATCACTCCATTGATATTAGAAAGTTGCTTAAGCAAATAAGCAGAGTTGACGATGAACTTCATTAGAAAAAGTAGTTTTAGTGAAAGCGGGGGTAAAGTTAGAAAGAAAAACCGATCAGAAAAATGCGTTTTAAGCCAGAAATAAGGGTATTTCAGGGCCATCTGTAACGTACGTTATTACGTTATGGCCTTATTATGAAATAATTTCGCTGTTTTATAATAGGCACGATGGTTTTTGGACTAAAAATAGCAATTGTCTTGTCGCCCAACTCGCCTACCACTTCATTCTTAAAAGGCGGATAAATCAAAAGTTGGTACATTCTATCGGCAACATCCCTTACTTCTATTATCATGAAAGGTGAGGCTGGCAGTAAACTATCATAAACAGGTTGCAAATTAGGAGCAACAAAATGATCTGCGCCAATTAAAGAAACACCATCCATAAATGCATTTAATCGCGACGTGTCGGCAGTTGAGACGCCTTCTATGCTAATTACACGATCAACGATGGTGGCCTTGAAATTTTCTGTTGGTTTTGATGGGAATGTGGCTGTTAAGCTTTTAAAATTCTGCCAATTGAAATTAAATATTCGTTTTTCACGCCATCCATACTCATCTAATTCAAATATGCCTGAAGCATAAACACGGTAGCCAGGTATAACCATAACATATGGCGTTATGTTGTTAGGATCTTTAAAATAAGCTTGGCTTTTCTGCTTGTTGCCCCCAGCGAAAAACATTTTTTCTAAATGATCTCCACTGAATAGCGAAACCTTTAGACCGTTTTGTTCTAAGTTATGTGCTATGGAATCTTGATTTGAATTTGTGACTGGGCGCTTCGGTTCAGTTTGCTGTAGCGTGGCAAAAAGTACGTCAACTAAATTTCGGTCTGCATCAAATTTATTATTAACCTTCCAGCGACTGCCGTTAAATCTAAGTTCTACTTTACTATTCTTTGACTCTAACAAAACTCTATCAACACTTTTTAAATTTTCAACTTTAAAAATATTTTTATCCACCTCAATAAATTCTGATTTAGTGTTAAACCAAAACACTGCTAGTGTGAGTATTGACAAAGAAATAAGCGATATTATTAATTGTATATTTTTCTTTTTCTGCATTGCTTATGCTACGTCTTAATCAACTCAAAAATATAAAGTACCAAGTAATCTTTATTTTGCTCATGAAACTACAACTACATAAACTTTGCATATTTTTTCTTTCTTACAAATGCCCGCACTAAACCAAATAATAAAAGTAGAACTAAAGGCACCACTAAATTAATCACTTGCCATTTTACTTTTTCAGTTCGCACTTTATCTCGATCTAACGGGCGAATTTTAATATCCTTATTACGCACGCCAATCAACCCTTGATCATTGGTTAGATAAGCAAGTGCGTTCATTAAAAGATCGCGATTAGCAAAAGTGTATTGAGAAAATGGATCAAAGCCAAGTGGTTGGGGTTGAACGGTGCGCGGATTTACTTCATTGCGTGCCATATCACCATCTGCGATAACGATTATTTTTGTATCTCTACTCTTTTCTTTAAAGTGCTCTTTTGAAACACCTGGTGGTAAAAATCGATTTTTATAAAGCGAGGTAAAGCTTCCCTCTAGCAAATACCCGATAGGAATAAAGCTTCTTGTGTAATCTTCCTTCTGCACATTACGGCGTAAGTTATTCAGGCTTACGTTTACTGGTGCACTCACTGCACGTGCGTACTGTGAAGTTTTTAACAATGGGATTTTCTTTACACCAACAGCCTTAACCGTATCCATACTACTTACAAATCGGGTTACCACTGCATCAAGATTTCTTGTAATGGGATGGTCTGCATAGTGATTTATTAAAGGAAAAAAAGGCCAGTCCATGAGTTGAAGTTGGGGTTTTCCGCCTGTCTCACCTGTAACAACAGGGTATCTACCTGCACTGCGATCTTCTAACAAATCAAAATTAATGCGAACACCATATTTAAAAAGTTGATCGTCAAGATTAAGTTCGTATGGAAATGCGAAATAGTTTTCGTTGGATGCACTATCCATGCTGGCTTCCATTTTGTCTAGTAGAAACATGACTTTACCACCCGACATAACATATTGATCGATCTTGAATTTGTGCAACTCTGAAAAAGCAGTTTTAGGCTTTGCTATGATTAAGACATTATAATCACTTAATAAATTGTTATCATTCAAATCAACATCATGCACGTCATATACTTCTTGCAACACATGTTTAAAACCCGCTACCTGCAAACTGTCTAATTCGTTATGACCCTTCGTGAAGCCAACTTGCTTTCTATCTGTATTGACTAACTTTTGAATAGCATTTGCCAATTCATACTCTATGCCTTCAATAGATTGGTTAATTTCTTCTTCTGGTGTGTTGGCTTTATTACCCTTCAACAACATTACACCGGTCTCGAATCCGCCATAAGAAATAACAGCACCTGGAAATATTATTTTCTCCATACGCTGTCCATCATTATTGTCAATAACATTGGTTGGTTGAATGCCTTTCGATGCTACATCAGCCATAAATTCAGACCGTGCTTTTTGACTTGCTGCAACGCCGGGATCTGTGAACACATATTGTACTTTGTTTCTTGAATAGATTCTAAATTCTTCTAGTGTTTCTTTAATTGCCTTTTGAAATCTCTTGAAGCCTGCATTTAACTCACCCTCCAAATATACTTCTATATAGATTTTCTCATCCAATGTTTCCAATATATCCTGGGTGGGTTGTTTAATACTGTATCGTTTCTCTTCAGTTAAATCAATTCGAAAAAAATGATTTACAGCGAGCACATTAATTAATATAATGACGACCACTATGTTGGCTAACAAAAGAAAGGCACCTAGCTTCTTGCTATGTAAATTTACCATTGTCTGCTGCCAAGAATAAGTTTAGTGATAGAAAGCATAAGAAAGACAACACTTAAAAAATAGACTAAGCTTCTGCTATCAATCAAGCCCTTACTCATGGATTCATAATGATATAGAATGCCTAATTGTTTTACGAGAAGAACGTTGGAGGTCAACGCCTCCAACCCAGCAATTGAATTGAATCCGGAAAAAAATAGGAAGCACAAAAAAGCTGCAACTATAAAAGCCACAATCTGGTTAGGTGTTATAGAAGATGCGAAAATTCCAACCGAGCAAAAAACACCACCTAACAAAGCCAGCCCAATATAGGAACCGATTACCCCGGCCGTATCAACGTTACCTATTGGGTTGCCTAACTGATAAATGGTATAGTAATAAATTACAGTAGGCAAAAGTGCTATGAGCACGAGAAGAAAACTTGCCATAAATTTTCCTAAGATAATATCCCAATCACTTAGCGGTTTCGTAAGTAACAGTTCCATTGTTCCTCCTTTCATTTCCTCCGCGAAACTACGCATTGTGATTGCTGGAATAAGAAAGATAAATACATAAGGGCCGAAAGAAAATAACGTATCCATATCTGCATAACCATAATCCAGAACTGATGTTTCTGGAAAAACCCACATAAGCAAACCTATGGCGGTAAGGAACACACCTATCACCATGTAAGCGATAAGGGAGTTAAGAAAACTATTAAGTTCTTTTGAAAGTACTTGCAGCATGTTGATAAACGAAGCAAATTAAAGAAATTTCATCAATAGAGCTACAGACATTTACTACGCTACTACGCACAGCACCACCTTAATTATAGTACCTAATCTGCCTGCCCTGGTTACCCAATCACACTAAGCCATGCATCAGCCATGAGTTGTGATCCTGCCAATGTAGGATGAACACCATCATGAGTCCAATAAGATGCGGGTGCATATTGTTGTGCCTCAATAAACAAGATGTGATAAGGTATAAATGGAGCATTAAACTCTTCGGCCAATTTTTTTGCTACACTGCGGTAATCGTTAAAGGTAGGGAACCAACTTTCTTTTACAGCTTTTACACCTATAACAGCGAATGGTTCGCCAATAATTATTTTTACATTCGGAAGAGCAGCTAGTGTATCTTTTAATAAAGCTCTAAAGTCCTGTTCATAAGTATCAACAGTACCTACATACTTAGATGACAATGTATGCCAATAATCATTTACACCTATATGGATGCTGAGTATGGTAGGTTTTAAAGTAAGGCAATCAATCTGCCATCTATCTTTAAGCTGGTAAACTTTATCACCACCAATACCTTTATTATAAATACGCAAAGCCTTATCAGGATTCTTCTTTAAAAGTTGGCTTGCGGCAAGCATGCAATACCCTGAGCCCAAGCCGTAGGCATTATTAGCTTCTACTTCATTTTTACGGCGACCCGCATCTGTAATAGAGTCTCCCTGAAAAAGAATAACATCATTAGCTTGAATTTCAATTTTTCTTTGTGCTGATGAACCCTCGCCTAAGATTTTTGGCAGTAACATGGCTGCACTGCTCATTGCTGAGGTCTTAATGAATTGTCGTCTACTGGTCATGCTGTTAGGTTTAATTTCATGATTTGCTTAATTGATAGAATGGTTCGTTTTCAACTATCTTTTTTTAATGATGCTTCCAGGTCGTCAATTCTTCTTTGGTACTCACCCTCACGTCTTCTGTACTCGTCTTGCGTGGCTTCTAGTTCTTCCATATTTTGACGCATCTCTTCTTCCTGAGCTCGCATTTCCTCCGCCTGTTGTGTTGATTGCTGTAAGAGCAAAAAAGATTTATGCGCGAGCGTAACAGCAACAATATTTAAAGCAATCAGACTTGAGACTTTATCTAAAAATGTTTGTATTGTATCTGATATTGGGCCTAGAAACGCCAACTCCATTACGCCTACAATATCACCATCATCCGTTTTAAGGGGCAACAAAATAATATTTGCAGGAGCTGCTTGGCCGAGCCCTGATTCAATCTTAATATAGTTAGCGGGCACGTGATTTAAGGTTTTCTTTTCCTTGTCTTTATAGGTTTCGCCCAGCATCCCGCTTCCTATTTCAATGCGCTCTATTTTGTTTTTTATGCTTACACCATACGTAGCAAAAATTTTAAGATGTTCATCGGCGGGCTCATCTTTAACACCTAATGCCAGCACCCCTTGTTGCGCATTAATATATTTTACAACACTTTTAAGGGTTTCGTTACTCATTAAATTTAGCTCGTTGTTATTCCTGCTAATGGTTTCGCTTATCAAAGCGAGGCCTTGCGTAATCCAATTGTTAACACTTTCTTGTTCAGATTTTTTTATTATTTCCGCACTTTGTTGCTTAACTTCTGCTGTGCGTTCTTCAATTATAGCTTTTAGTTCTTCTGCCTGGCGTTTTGATTTCTTCTTTTGGTAATTGACATAACCCGCAACACCAGAGGCAAGCGCAACTACACAAGCTGTATAAAACCACCAGGTCTTCCAGAAAGGTGACACAATTGTAATTTTTATAGATCTACCTTGCTCATTCCATAAACCATCATTGTTAGATGCTTTTACATGGAAAGTATATTCACCCGGACTAAGGTTGGTATAAGTTATTTTCCTTTCTTCCCCAGATTCAATCCATTCATCCTGAAAACCCTCCATGATATATTTGTATTTGTTTTTCTCAGTCTGGCGATAATTCAAAGCTGCGAATTCGAACGAAAATACATTTTGCCAATAGTGTAGTACAATTTCGTCGGTATAAATAATATTTTTTGTTAACACTTCATTCTCGCCTATAGGCACAGGCTTGTTAAATATTTTGAAATCTATAATATATACAGGTGGAATTTTTGAGTTTGACTTTACATTCTCTGGCCTAAACATATTGAAGCCATTGGTACCGCCAAAAATGAGTTCCCCTGTTGAAAGTTTCTCGTAAGACCATCGATTAAACTGATCACCCTGTAAACCATCGCTCTCTGTAAAATTTTTAAAGACCTTTGTTTCCGGGTTGAAACGGCTAATGCCCTTGTTCGTGCTTACCCAGATATTACCTTGATTATCTTCTAAAATACCCATGATCCCGTCGTTGGGCAATCCGTCTTTTTGACGGTATGTTGTAAATTTCTTTGTCTCCCTATCTAGCATATTCAATCCTGAACCCGTGGTACCCACCCATAACCTTCTTTTTGAATCTTCATAGAAAGAAAATACACTATTACTGCTTAATTGACCATTATCAGTTCCTCCAGGATGGTGTGTAAACTTACCTGTTAACGGATCAAACTCATCAATACCTTTCTGTTCAGTAGCAACCCAAATCTTACCATACGAGTCTTCCCATAGTTTTACAAGCACTGAACCAGCGTAAGAGTTTGGATCCTCATCGTTGTGCGGGTATCTGGTAAAATCGTTAGTTTGAGGACTGTATTTAAGCATGCCGCTACCAAAAGTACCGATCCATATGGTACCTGTGTGATCTTTGAGAATATCGAAAATACTGACATCATTAAGACCTCTTGGATTGGATTGATTCTCGACGTAACGCCTTATTTCTTTTGTTTTAGGATGGTAATAGCTTAAGCCGCCGGCCCACGTTCCTGTCCATACACCACCATCATCATCTTTTTCTACAGCCAAGACTTTGGGGTTAGAAGATGCTTCCGGATAACTAGAAAATTTATTTGTTTTACGATCATAGTAATTAAGACCTCCTCCATCTGTACCTATCCAAAAACTTCCATCCTGATCTTCGGTGAGGGCGGTAACGTTATTATTATTTAAGCAGTTTGCATCATAACTATTAAACCTGTAATGCTGAAAGGCATATTTTTCTTTATCGTATATATTCACGCCCCCAAAGCGTGTACCAACCATCATGCGGTTTTGATTATCGAAATACACTTTAACGATGATGTTACTTGCTAAGCTATTTTCGTCACCCTGAATCTGTTTAATCCGTCTAAAGATACCGGTTACCGGATCCATTCTATTTAAAGAACCATCTGTCGCTACCCACAGGGTACCATCCTCATCTTGGCTAAGCCCATATACAACGCCGTTACCAAGGGTTGTTGGGTCATCAGGTATGCTTTCGTAATTAGTGAAAGTTTTAGTAATGAGGTCGAACTTGCTTAGACCACCCCCAAAAGTACCTATCCATAAAATATTTTTCTTGTAAACTTTGTCCTCTAATAGACAAACAATTTTATTGATGTTTGTTGTTGCCTTCGCATCGCCAAGGTCTTGCCAATAATTAGTAAATGTTGTGCTGTCTGGGTTTAACATACTTAAACCACCAATTGCAGTTCCTATCCACAGTTGGTGCATATTGTCCTCCAATATGGTTTCAATAGCCACATCAGGAATGGAACTTTTATCATTAGGATCATGGAGGAAGTGCTTGAATTTACCGGTATAACGGTTAAAAAGGTTCAGGCCGCCCTGCGTACCTGCCCAAACATTGCCTTGTGAATCGACATAAACGTAACCAACATCGCTGTTGCTAATACTACCCGGATCGCTCGGATCATGTTTATATCGTATAAACTTATTTAATTTCCGATTATAATAATTGAGACCATCTTGAGTTGAAATCCAAAAATTTCCATGCTTGTCTTCAACAAGGTTATCAATATTATTATTGGAAATGCTTGTTGAGTCAGTCGGAATATTTCTAAAAATGGTAAACTTATAGCCATCATAAAGGTTGAGTCCGTCTTCAGTGGCTATCCAAATAAATCCAAGACTATCTTGATAGATATCCCAAACATTACCCTGTGACAGACCCTGCTTCACAGAGAGGTGGTCGAACCTAAGATTTTGGGCGTAGCCGGGTAATAATGAAAAAATAACGATACATATACCGAAACTTGCTTTCAGGAAAAGGGCTTTTAATTTTGTTTTATTCATCCAACTAAAAGATTGCATGCAGTATGATCAAATCTAGCTTAATTTAATCAAAAAAAGCGCTACAATATTTGGCTAATGCTGACGTGGGCTAGGGCTAGAATGAATGAGGCAAGTATAAATATTGGGTTGGGATCATTTTCGAGTTACTGTTACATTACCTTATCAAAATTCTTTAGTGCACTTTATGGTTTTTGGTTTTTTAAGGCATCCTCTAGTGCTGAAATTCTGCTTTGCAATTTAAGTTCGCGTTTTGCAGACTCTTCCTCCTTATCCTTAGATTGCTGTAGAATAATAACAGATTTTTGATTCAATATAACAGCAAAAATATTCAATGCGATTAGTCCTGACACTTTATCTAAAAATGCCTGTGCCTCATCAGGTACAGCATGCAAAAAAGCAAATTCCATTACACCAACTATATCACCGTCGTCTGTTTTAAGCGGCCATAATACAATATTGATAGTTGCTGCTTCGCCTAGCCCAGATTCTATCTTAACATAATTATCTGGAACATTCTCAAGGACTTTCTTCTCTTTGTCTTTGTAAGTTTCGCCTAATAATCCGTTTCCAATTTCGATCCTTTCATCACCTCGTTTTAGGTTAACACCATAGGTCGCAACAATTTTAAGATGTTCATCTAAAGGATCTTCTTTTACAGCCAGTGCCAACAAACCTTGCTGCGCATTGATGTACTTTATTATGCATTTCAGTATTGCATTACCCAATTGACTTAAGTCATTATTATTTTTACTCAAAGCTTCACTTACCAAGGCCATTCCCTCGGTTGTCCAATTTTGAATTTTCTCAAGTTCAACTTTCTCCATAATCTCACTGCTTTGCTTTTTAACTTCTGCTGTGCGCTCGTCTATGATCGCTTTTAATTTTTGCTCCTGCCGCTTTGTTTTATTCTTATAAAAGCGAATAAGGCCAAAAACGCAAGAAGCCAGAAAGATTACACCTAAAGTGTCAGCCCACCATGTTCGCCAGAATGGTGGCACAATGGTAATTTTAATCGCTGCACCATGCTCATTCCATAGGCCATCATTATTACAGGCCGATACACGAAAAGTGTATTCACCGGGACTTAAATTGGTATAAGAAGCTTTTCTTTCAGACCCGGCTTCAATCCACTCCTTCTGAAATCCCTCCATGATGTAACGATATCGGTTTTTCTCAGATTGACGGTAGTTGAGTGCCGTAAATTCAAAAGAGAATACATTCTGTGAGTAGTCTAATTCAACTTGGTTGGTATGGAGAATATTTTGTTTTAAAACTTCATTCTCACCTATAGTCACCAGCTTATTAAATAACTTAAAGTCGGTAATATAAACAGGGGGCTTATGCGTGTTGCCCTTTATGTTCTGTGGATCAAAAAGGTTAAAGCCATTAGTACCTCCAAAAAGTAGTTCACCCGTAGACAGTTTCTCGTATGACCAGCGGTTAAACTGATCACCTTGAAGACCATCACTCTCTGTGAAATTTTTAAAGACTTTTGTTTCAGGATTAAACCGGCTAATTCCCTTATTTGTACTAACCCAAATATTCCCTTGCTGATCTTCAAGAATACCCATAATTCCATCATTCGGTAATCCATCTTTCTGACGATACGCTGTGAACTTTTTGGTTTCGCGGTTAAATACATTTAAACCTGCTCCTGAAGTACCAACCCAAATTCTTTTTTTTGAATCTTCGTATAGGGCAAAGACACTGCTTCCGCTTAACTCACCCTCGGCGGTTCCACCTTTGTAATGCGTAAATTTTCCTGTAGCCGGATCGAACTCATCAATTCCTTGTTGCTCAGTGGTAATCCATATTTTGCCAAAAGAATCTTCCCATAACTTTATAATTACTGCATCGACAAGCGAGTTATGATTGCTGGGATCATTTCTGAAATGGGTGAAATCATCAGTCTTCGGATTATATCTGTCTAAGCCACTTCTAAATGTAGCAAACCAAATTACCCCTGTATGATCTACCAAAATATCAAATATGTTATCTTCACCCAAACTATTTGGATTAGCAGCGTTGTTTATGTAACGCTTAATTTTTTTTGTTTTGGGATCAAAATAATTAACACCACCAGCCCACATACCCAACCACAAACCACCTTTTGGATCTTTCTCAACGGCCAGAATTTTATTATTGGTAGTAAGGCCATAATAGTTTGAGAATTTTTTTGTCGCCCTATTGTAATAATTAAGTCCACCTCCATCTGTGCCTATCCAAAAGCTTCCATCTTGATCTTCTGCGAATGCAGTAATATTATTATTATTCAAACAATGGGTTTCATAACTATTGTACTTGTAATGCTCAAAGGAATATTTTCCTTTATCATAAACATTTACTCCGCCGAACCGAGTACCAACAAGCAAACGATCCTGATGATCAAAAAAAACTGAAACAATTATGTTGCTGCTTAAACTGTTTTCATCACCCTGAATTTGTTTAATGCGTGTAAATGTTCCGGCTTTTTTATCCATTTTATTTAAGGCTCCGTCTGTCGCTACCCATAAGTCACCTTCTTTACTTTCCGTAATACTGTACACATAGTTGTTACCAAGTGTGGTGGGATCATCCGGGTTGCACATATACCTCGTGAAGGTTCTTGCATCACGATTCATTTTATTCAGACCGCCATCAAATGTGCCAATCCATAAGTTTTTTTCTGAGTCTTCGAATAAGCTTACTATTCTATTGCTACTAACACTTGTGGGGTCGGCAGGATTATGAGAAAATTGATTAAATGTTGTGCTGTCTGAATTTAACATACACAAGCCAGCCAATGCAGTACCCACCCACAACTGATGATTGCTGTCTTCTAAAATAGCATCTATAGTATTGTTAGGAAGTGAATTTTTAATTTCTGGATCATGGAGAAAACGCTTAAACATTTTTGAAGCAGGATTGTAAAGATTAAGTCCGTTGTTTGTACCTACCCAAAGTTGATGTTTGGAGTCGATGTACACTTGCCCTACATCATGATCACTAATACTTTGAAGATCGGTGGGATCGTTCTTATATCTTATAAACTTATTTGCTTTTCGATCATAATAATTGAGGCCGTCTTGTGTACCAACCCAGAGATTACCATGCTTATCTTCAGTAATATCATCAATGTTATTATTGGAAATGCTTAATGAATCAGCAGGATTATTACGAAAGACTGTAAAATTATATCCATCAAAAAGGTTAAGGCCATCTTCAGTAGCTATCCATATAAACCCAAGGCTATCCTGATGGATGTCCCATACATTTCCCTGCGATAATCCTTGTTTTACAGAAAGATGGTCAAACCTCATTTGTTGACCACAAACCTGATAAGTGAAAAACACGGAACACAGTGCTGACATTACTATCAAATAGCGGTATTTTGTTTCGTTTATCAAACCTAGATTTCCATGCATGTCTGATTAAATTTAATTCAATTTAATCAGTATTCGAGAATTCTACTATGCTATTTATAAGGCAAATACATCGGTTTGATATACTATTATTACTAAATGGGAGCGTTACCTTCCAAAATCATCTTGTACACGAACAATATCATTCTCATCAGACGGATTGTTGGCATCTGTATGTTGCCATATCTCAGCTATTATTCCCCATTCACTCAGGCCGAGTAAACGATGACGTTGCCCTTGGTAAAGTTTTATGGTGTCCCCATTCCTTAACTCAACGCGTTCTGTTTCAACATCTGTTTCACTTGTAACCACGCCCGCTGTGCCTCCAATCACTCTCCATATTTCAGCACGTCTGTGATGATATTGCCACGACAATCTTTTATCGGGTTGAACCAATAATATTTTAGGACTTAGTTTTCCGCTTATGCGCAGATCTGCTATGCCTACTCCTGGAAAGAACAAACTTCCAAATTCCTGAGCTTGATTTTCATCAATAACAAAAAATCCACCCCAGGGTCTGTCCTGATCTTTGGTAACTATATTAAGCTTGAGATTAGACAGGTATTTTTCAACATCCTGAAATATCGCGGCTTTGTCTTTTCCTTTTAGTTCAAGTTTCATGAATTGTATTAGTTAATCGTTATCAGTTATAGTTATCACTTAATCGTTCGTCGTTATATAGTATGTTATGAAAAAAAATCGTTACATGTTAATTGTATATACCTATTAACGTGTAACGACTAATTTAATGGATATTAGTTAGCTAACAGTTACAAGTTCAAGGTGTGTGCTCCATTAACGTATAACTATTAACTGATAACTACTTCTAGTGCCCGCCTTCAGCAGAAATGTTATCAATATCAATTCCCTGACTCTTGAGTATACGACTTACCTTCCATGCAAAGAAAGTTAGGTAAGCAAAGCAAACCACAGGTAACCAATATGAAAAATGGATACTTGTGATATCCGACAAACCACCTTGTAGTGGAGGTAAGATAGCACCACCCAAAATCATCATGATTAAAAAGGCTGAACCTTGACTAGTGAATTTACCAAGCCCTGTAATGCTTAATGCAAAAATACTTGGCCACATGATAGAGCAAACCAATCCGCCGCTTATGAACGCGAACAAACCAACTTTACCCGTGAAGGTTAAGCCGATTAACATAGCTACTACACCCAATACACCTAGTACAAGCAATAATTTCGCAGGCTTACTTTGAGCCCATAGATTTGCAGCGATTAATATTACAATACAGATAGCATAGCTATAAAGATCGCTCACATCATTTCCGCTTAGGTGATTTACACCTAGAATTACACCAAAAGCAATGAAAGGCACAACGATTGTCAGTAACAACTTAGAAGACTTACTTACATTAAATACTGAAATAGCAGCTGTCCATCTACCTATCATTAAGCTACCCCAGTACAAGGAAATGAAATGAGATATTTGAGATTCACTTAAACCACCAAACGCTGGTGTGGCTAGCAGCGCACCCATGTTACTTTGAATAGTTACTTCAACACCTACATAGACGAAGATGGCTATCATTCCCAAAACCAATTGAGGGTATTTCATAGCGCCCCAACCTGTGCTGTTCTTTTTTGCAGAATTTAAAGAGACGAAAAGTATTGAAATAATTCCTACAAGCGCAGTTATTAAAAGACCGAGCTTTCCTTCGTTTCCGAAATTTTTTGGTAGAAAGTTTCCGATAATTATTAAAAGAATAATAAGTCCTGTAATTGAGAACAATGCATTTGTGGCTTTTCCTGTTTTTTCAAATTCTTCGTCGGATGTTACCCTTGGCATTTTAGCAATAGCAAATATTCCCGCCACTAAAATGAATACGCCACCTAGAATGATATATAAAGTATTTATAGATCCCAGTGATGCATTTGCAACTTCACCTGGCTTCAAGGCAACTGTTCCAAAAAGTACCAGTGTCACAATGATGGGACCTATTGTGGTTCCGAAAGAATTTACACCACCGGCAAGGCTAAGGCGACTAGCACCCGTGTTAGGATCACCCAAAGCAATTGCAAATGGGTTAGCTGCAGTTTGTTGAAGAGAAAAGCCAAGGGCTATAATAAAAAGCGCACCTAGAATAAAATAATAATTTCCAGAATTAACAGCAGGTATCATTGTAGCCGCACCTAACACAGATATCAATAATCCATAAATAATTCCTTTTTTGAATCCTATTTTATTAAGAATATCATAGCCAACACCAGTTGAGGTAAGATATAGAATAAGTGACCCTATAAAATAAGCGCCATAGAATGCTGAATCTATTAATTGAGATTCGAATTGTGTTAAGTGAAAATGCGTTTTGCAAAAAGGTATAAAAATCCCATTAGACGCGCCTAAAAACCCCCAAAAGAAAAATACCATTACGAGGGTAGACAACGCCGATCCATAATTTTTTTGTGAAGACTGTTCCATTAGATAGTTCGGGTTTGGTAAAAACGGCGCTAACATAAGATAAAATAAACTTTAATCCGCCTTAAAAGACGCTTGATGTTTAATTACCAACTTATTTTTACCGGCTACCAACTTAAGCCTAGTAAAAAGCATACGCTTATTCTCTTGCTAAAATATCATATCGCAAGGTTGATTGATCTACTTTGATAGACCGGGTGCGTAAACGTGGAAATAATTAATTTTTTTTATCAATAACTGCCATCTTCACAGCATAATCATGAATTATCACCTGCGTAGATGAATCTGTATCATAGATTGAATACCAACCTTGCGGTTCGTGTGGAGGATCACCAATAAAATCATCCTCTAGCACCCAAAGACTTCCTGGTGTTTTGGGTCTGCCTTCCCCTCCCCATGCCCAAAAATTACTACCCGCCAACGCACTGCTATCGGTGTTGGCTAGGTTATATAACTCCTCAAATATCGCGGCATAGTACTGATCTCTCACCGTTACAGACCCCTTGGGATCAAAGTCATTTAAATCACGAGAAATACCAAATTTCTCAACCACCATTGGTTTATTTAAAGTTCTTGAAATACGCTCATGTTCATTTAAGTAACGTAGCGTATAACTTACAGCAGAATCATAAGAGGCCGCATTCTTCGGATTGTACACGCCCCAGTTCTGCACCCAGATATGAATGGTTGTATAGTCAATATTTTTATTAGCGTGGTCTTTGGCAAAACTAACTCCGGAAGCGGTATTACCTTCACTACCTATAGTTACGAGGTGATTTTGATCAAGTGTTTTTATGCGCGCTGCTGAATTTTGAATCCATTTTAAATAGGCGTCAATGTTCTTTCCAACACGAGGTTCATTGGCTAATTCCCAAGACATAATAGTTGGATCATCTTTATAATGTAAGGCAGAGATGCTGTTCTTGCGGTTCACTATAAACTCAATATGCTCATTGAACATTTCGATCGCTTTTTGATTAGTATAGAATTGCGATATAAAGTCTTGAAACTTACTCCAATCTCCACCTCGGTGCGGCGGCGGATAGGGAATTGAATCTGCAGCGCCTGCCCAAACTAAGTATTGTGCCATTCCACCAGACCAACTCCAATAATTATTTAGGCAAACTACCGCGTACATTTCACGTTTTCTCATTTCATCTAATAGAAAGTCCAGGCCCTCTAATACCTCGCGATTATATAAGCCTGGTTTTATCTGTAATGCCGGCACGATGCGATAAGGTTCTGTATCAGGACCTTCACTACCACCCATTATGCGAATATTATTTATACCTAGGGCCTTCAACCTGTCTAATTCCCGAAGAAGCCTTTCTCTATTTTTGATTGCTCTTCTGGCGCCGAGGTTCATGCCATACCAAAAATTAGCGCCTATAAAATGATAGGGTTTACCATTAACTTCAAAATGATTGTCTTTTACCTTTACAAAGGTACTATCCGATTCCACATTATGATTGCTAGTCTTACAGCCAGTAAAGAGAATTGAAAATAAAAAAAAGTAGAGCAGATTGTGAGGTTTCATACGTATCGGTCCATTCACGATATTTTGCTTGAAAGATATTTTGCTTGAAATTAGAATTAATTATACCCTTAACTGCTATAAGTTTGATATTAAAAACTTAAAAGCGAATTCCATTAGAACAACGGGAGCTGGATCTATGCTTAAACTTATCGATACCAAATATTTGGTAACTTGACAAAGTAGATTAAGATTAACAAAGTAGATAAACTTGATAAGATTATTAAAAAGTTAGCGTTGATACGATGCTGACGGCATTAAATTTCGAAAAATTAATTTTGAAAATTGTAAGCTTCAACAGCAAACGAAATGAAAGCTTATATTATATTATTGAAGACAAATGGCTAGTACATTAAAAAGGGACAACAATGAATCCTTTGTTGTCCCTCGATGTGAACCTGCAGGGATTCAAACCCCGACTCTTCTGATCCGTAGTCAGATGCTTTATTCAGTTAAGCTACAGGTCCGTTTATAGAAAGACTTGCGTCTTTTATTTTGGAGGTGCAAATGTAAAAAATAATATCACTTGACAAAAGAAATGGTTTTGTCACGCAAACAAAAAACCTATTTTTGATCCTTGTTTATAAAATATCCCTAATGATTGTGAAAAAAATACTTGCCGTTACTGTAGGTTTTATAGCCCTAGTCATCTCTGTTTCGGCACAAGAAGTCAATTCTACATCTTCCACCACAGAAAAAAAATATGCACGCCCCGATATACCGGGCACTTTTTTGATTGAATTAGGCTTGAACCGGCCTTTTGGTAAGCCTGAAAATTTTAGTCTTAATTTATGGGGCTCAAGGAGCATGAATGTTTATTATCAATATGATATGCGCATTCTGAAATCTAAATTTAGTTTCCACCCTGGAATCGGCCTTAGCATGGAACGCTACAAGTTTAAAAACAACTATACCATGGTTTTTGAGGCTGATGACTCATTAAAAATGATAAGTCCTATCAATTTTGGATCTGATATTAGAAAATCTCAACTGATCACCAATTATTTAGAGATTCCCTTGGAATTCAGATTTAGCACCAATCCTGAAGATCCTACCAGAAGCTTTAAAATTTCAATTGGCGCCCGTTTTGGATATTTAATTAGCTCTTTTAATAAAATTAAATACCGAGACGATGGCGAAAAAATTAAAATTAAAAACAAACAGGATTACGGCTTAAATAATTTTCGATATGGAATTTATGCAAAAATAGGTGCTGGTAATTTTAGCGTGTTTGGCTATTACAGTCTTACTCCATTATTTAAAACAGGCAAGGGTCCTTCTTTTAATCCTGTCCATCCGAATACAGAAATTCAAAACGTATCAATAGGTATCTCATTATCGAGTTTCTAAGCGATCATTGTAAAGGGTAATGCCAACTCATTTTAAGGGCTTGATACTAAAACAGGATCATCATACACACAAAGCTGGTGGCATAGCCAACTAATGATCCAACTACAATTTCCCGAATTGAATGTGCCTGAAGCTGCAGGCGAGATGACATTACAAGGCCCGCTATAACTAGCAACACAACTGTAGGTACCAATAGCAATCCGTTCTCAGATACTTTGTTTAATGGTATCAAAATACCAAGAAAGCCCCAGACTGCCAGGCTGTGAACGCTTAACTTATAGAAGATGGTTATTAGCGTAGCTATTAGTATAAGCAAATCGATAATCAACATTAACTTAAGAATATTGTCTGATAGACCGACCCTGAATCTAGCATAGAATAAATAGGTGACTAACCCATACAGGATTGCAATAAATGTAAAAGGTACAACACGCTCTTGACGTGTGTGCATGGTGATGGAGGGTAGGGAGCCGAATAATTTAAAAATAAATAGATTCAATACTGGCAATAAAAAAGTTGCCAGGAATATAAGTAGGATAAAACTTTTATATCCATTGCTTTGAATGGGATCAAGCGCTGATGGGAGCGTAAAAGAAAGTAAGCCAAATAGATAAGTGGCTAGTAAAAGCGGATGAAAGAGAATGGAAATTAATTTGGCTGATGCGTTCACTACATTTCCTTTCTTAATCTGGCTACCGGAATGTTTAGCTGCTCACGATATTTAGCAACGGTTCTCCGGGCAATGTTATAGCCTTTATCATTTAAAATTTTCTCTAACTTATCATCAGAGAAAGGTTTGTCTTTATCTTCACTCTCAATAATATCTTTAATAATCTGCTTCACTTCGCGGCTACTTACTTCCTCGCCCGAATCAGTTGAAATCCCTTCCGAGAAAAAATATTTAAGCGGGTAAATTCCGAAATCTGTTTGAATTGCTTTGCTGCTTGCTACCCGAGAAACCGTTGAGATATCCATGCTTATCATTCCAGCAATATCTTTCAGAATCATAGGCTTGAGTTTAGTCTCATCACCTTCCAGAAAAAAATCAAACTGAAAATCAACAATGGCTTTCATGGTTCGTAGCAAAGTTTGCTGTCTTTGCTTAATCGCGTCAATAAACCATTTTGCTGAATCCAGCTTTTGCTTAACAAACGATACAGCTTCTTTTAATTTTTTATCCTTCTTATCGCCTTTATCATATGCTTTAAACATATCGGTATATGAGCGGCTTATGCGAAGTTCGGGAGCGTTTCTTGAATTAAGTGTTAGTTCGAGTTTTCCGTTAATATTATTCAGAATAAAATCAGGCATGATGTACTGATTCTTTGCCATGGTTGTGTTGCCGCCGCCGCCTGGTTTGGGATTGAGCTTCACAATAAGATCCATGGCGTCACGCACAAAATCTTCATCTTCTGTATCTAACTTCTTTTGTATTTTTTGATAATGCTTCTTAGTAAACTCCTCAAAGCATTCAGCAATGATTTTTTTGGCTACCGCCACATCTATGTCATGGCCATTATCCATGCGCTCTAACTGAAGCAATAAGCACTCTTGTAGGTCGCGCGCAGCGATGCCAGGAGGGTCAAATGATTGTATTTTTTTAAGAATGGATTCTACTTCTTCGAATGTTGTATCAATGCCCTGAGAAAACGCAAGGTCGTTTACAATCGCTTCTAAATCTCTGCGTATGTACCCGTCACTCTCAATACTGCCGACCAATTGCTTACCAATAGCGTAATGTCTTTCATCTAACCCTAAAAAGTCGAGTTGACTCATCAACAGCTCATGCAGTGAAGAAGTCATTGGCATTGGCATCTCACGATCCTCACCATCGTCGCCATCACCCTGCATTTTGTATCCGCTGTGATCGTCGTCACTCAGATAATCTTTGATATCTACATCATCGTCTTTGGTTGCCGTCTCTTGAAACTCCTCCTCAGCGGTTGTCTCTTCCTCATTGCTGTCTTCAACTTTGTCTTGATCCTCCCCTTCTTCTAAGGCCGGATTTATTTCTAACTCTTCTTCAATACGCGTTTCAAGCTCAGCAGTAGGCACCTGCAACAGCTTGATAAACTGTATCTGCTGCGGTGATAGTTTCTGTTGTAGGCTCTGGTTTAAACCAAGTTTCTGCATCGAAATTGTTATTAATTTGCCGTACGGCTTTCAGAACAAAGTTAGGAAATCAAGAGACTAAAAAAATAGAATCACGGCTTGAGTCTTACATTTTAATAGTTCAAGTGTTCTTTCTGTTATGAAAATACCTAAGTTTTTTCGTTTTTTGCCACCTTCTTGCCGTTATCTGTCAAGCATTATTCGTTTAGTCGTGGGAAAAGTTAGCTTTCTCCAAAACCGTTCTTAGGAACAGTTTTTAAACATTTTCGGATATAATTAAACTGATAACGGATAACGATTAACGGATAAACGGCTCATGAAACGCACAAAAATCAAAGAACTTCTTATAACAGAACCTACAGGACAAACCATTGTAGTACAAGGCTGGGTACGTACTTTCCGTAACAATCAATTCATTGCTATTAATGATGGATCTACCATGCAAAACATACAAGCCGTGGTAGATTTTTCGAATACAGACGAAACCTTACTCAAGCGCATAACAACAGGTGCATGTATTTCTGTGACTGGCGAACTGATAGCATCTCCTGCTAAAGGACAGCCTGTAGAAGTAAAAGTTAGCGTATTGGAAATTTTGGGTGATAGTGATGCTGAAAAGTATCCGCTTCAGCCAAAGAAACATTCGCTTGAATTCTTACGTGACATTGCCCACTTGCGTGCTCGCACCAATACCTTTAGTGCAGTAATGCGTGTGCGTCATGCCATGGCCTATGCCGTGCATAAATTCTTTAACGATAAAGGTTTCTATTACATTCACACGCCAATTATTACGGGGTCAGATGCAGAAGGAGCTGGGGCTATGTTTCGTGTAACTACACTTGATGCAAATAACCCACCCCGCGATGAACAGGGCAAAGTAAATTATAAAGAAGATTTTTTCGGCCGTGAAACTAACCTTACGGTATCGGGTCAACTTGAAGGAGAGACGTATGCGCTAGGTCTTGGGGAGATCTATACCTTTGGTCCAACCTTCCGTGCTGAAAACTCAAACACAACACGTCACCTGGCAGAGTTCTGGATGATAGAACCAGAAATGGCCTTCTACGACATTAATGATAACATGCACCTCGCACAAGAGTTCTTGCAATACCTGGTGCGATATGCTTTAGATAACTGCGCTGGCGATTTAGAGTTTCTTAGCAAACGCGCGCAAGAAGAAGAGCAAAGTAAACCGCAAGATCAACGCAGCGACTTAAGTCTGATTGATCGATTGAAGTTCGTTTCTGAAAATGATTTCCAGCGATTAACTTATACAGAAGCGATTGACATTCTTAAACACTCTAATCCCAATAAGAAAAAGAAATTTCAATATCTTATTGACCAATGGGGTGTTGACTTGCAGTCAGAACACGAGCGTTTTCTTGTCGAGAAACATTTTAAGAAACCCGTTATCCTTTACAACTATCCAAAAGATATTAAGGCATTCTACATGCGCCAAAATGAAGATAACAAACCGGTCGCTGCCATGGATGTGCTCTTCCCTGGCATTGGTGAAATCATTGGTGGTTCACAACGCGAAGAACGCTATGACAGAATTCTTAAACGTGTACACGAAATGGATCTCCCTGAAAAAGATCTATGGTGGTACCTAGAACTGCGCAAGTTCGGCTCTGCCCCACACAGCGGCTTCGGATTAGGATTCGAACGTCTAATCCTTTTCGTAACCGGCATGACCAACATTAGAGATGTTATTCCTTTCCCCAGATTTCCAGGCAACGCAGAATTCTAATTACCAATGCGCAAATGTGGAAATGTGGAAATTAGGGTGTACTGCTAATTTGCACATCTGCACATTAGAAATTGACTAATTAACCTGCACATCTACCAACTAATCTTCGGTTTTAAAGCACTCACAATTAGAAGCTGGTCGACGTTTAAAAATTGTGATCTGATGTTGGTATAAGCTTGAAACGTTGTGTATGAACCAGAAAGGTTCAGCCTTTGTGAAGGGATGTAATTTAGATTTATGGAACATACCAGACGGCGCATAGTGCTCATTTTGCTTTTGTCGAGGTTATCATGCTGAGTACCCGCACTCCTTTTCTTAAAGTAGTCTTCCATGTACTTTACAAAGTCTGTTCGCCTTCTCTTTTTATCGTCAAGGCTATGATCTGTTACTATGAACTCTTTCTCGCGTTTAGCTTAGATCTCCATGGCAAGCTTTCTTTTTACAGTGTCTTCCGGTGCAGGCTTCTTCCGGTTGATGTAAATGTTCAGAAATTCACACCATCTTTTTCCGTGTTGGTTAATATCCAGATAAAGAGATAAAGGCACACATTACCATTGACTAATTCTTTTCTCTAAATTTACAGCCATGTTTTTGCTGGTTAAAGGTGAAACATTCCTTCTTTTTAGGCTGCCACCGGTTACGGATTTGTTACGGTTTACCCTAAGACAACATGGAAAGAACCCAAACAGGTATAACTTTCAGAGGACAAAACAGCTTTTTATTAGATTGTGGCGGTTTAGCTAACTTTACTTATCGCATCTCATTTTATTAATCGTTAATAGTTAAGTTAATCGTAAATCGTTAAGTTAATCGTAAATCGTCAATCGCATTTTCAGATAGCCGTTACTACTATTAACGGATAACTATTAACGATTAACAGCGAACTAACCGCCGCTCACCGGTGGAATCAATGCAATTTCATCTGCCTCGCGCAAAGTATCGCCTTCTTCTGCGTAACTGTTGTTGACGGCAATGAATAAAGATTTTAGGGAAACTAAGGCAGGATATTTTGCATTTAGATCACACCTTACGTCTGCAACCGTTTGTCCGTTTGTTTGTAACACTATTTCTCGTCCACCTAAAATTTCCTTTGTAATGCCAAATGCCTTGATCTTTATATGCATACTACTTTCTGCTAGTAAATTGAACCGAAATTTATTGATTGCCAGGGTGTTTTCATATCTTTAATTTCCATTTAACGCCAACTGCTGAATAACGGATTTGCGCCGTTCTAAGTAAATAAGATTCATGATTAGCATTTCCTTTAATAGATAGCATGTGGAGATAGAGAAGCAAATGTTGTTTGATAACCATGGCAGGCCATTAACCTATGTTCGACTGGCAGTGACTGACCGTTGTAACCTGCGTTGCTTTTACTGCATGCCTGAAGAAGGAATTCATTATCTGCCAAAAAATGAATTATTAACCTACGAGGAGATTACACGCCTCCTTACTTTGCTAGCCACGATGGGCATTTCAAAAGTAAGACTTACAGGGGGTGAACCGTTTGTTCGAAATGATTTAATGAAACTGGTTCGTACCATCGTAGAAATTCCAGGTATTAAAAACTTACACATTACAACCAATGGTATTTTAACTACGCCGCACATACCTGAACTAAAAAAACTAGGAATTGCGTCCGTCAACCTCAGTCTCGATACACTTGATAAAGATCGATTCAAAAATATTACGCGTAGAGACGAATTTGATGCTGTTGTGAAAACCTATAGCGCATTACTGGATCATGGAATACCGGTAAATATCAATGCCGTTGTTATGGAAGGAAAAAATATTGATGATATCGTTCCCTTGATTGAGCTTACAAAAAGAAATCCGGTTTCAGTTCGCTTTATTGAAGAGATGCCATTCAATGGAGAAGGTACCCACTACCCTACGCTTAACTGGACTTACACCAAAATTCTTGATTACATAACTGCGCATTATCCTAACATCTATAAGATTCAGGATCCTGCAAATTCTACTTCTTATCACTATGCAATACCCGGTCATCGCGGAAAGATTGGCGTCATCGCCGCATTCAGTCGTACGTTTTGTGGAACTTGCAACCGCATTCGCATTACGGCACAGGGTGGTTTAAAAACTTGTTTGTATGATGATGGGGTTTTAGATATCAAAGCTTTGATACGAAGTGGTAAAAATGATGAAGAAATAAAGCTGGCACTACTGAAAGCTTTTAATTCCCGTACCTTAGATGGTTTCGAGGCAGAAGAAAAAAGAAAAGATAATAATCCTGTTCATGAATCTATGTCAACAATCGGAGGATAAGTAAACAGGCAACATCTTGATTTTAAATAGCTGGTTAAGTCATGACAGAAAGTGTTTTAATAATCTCATTTTTCCTTATTGCACTTATTTACTCATCAGTCGGATTTGGCGGGGGGTCAAGTTATTTGGCTATTCTTGGCCAATCTGTCTTTGCACTTTCACAGGGTGAGATAAAGTCTACTGCACTTCTTTGTAATATTATAGTAGTTATTGGAGGCACCATCATTTTTTATCGCGAAGGAAAGGTCTCACTTAAAGATTTTTGGCCTTATCTAATTTTCAGTGTACCGATGGCCTATGTAGGCGGTTACTGGAAATTGCATGACCATACATTCTATATACTCTTGGGTTCAACATTAGTCGTTGCCGCCCTTGCTTTATGGTTGCAACCCGAAAAAATTGAAAATCAGGAAAAGCGGGTTAAGGAGACAGTGTATATAAAATTCTTACTTGGTGGTTCTATTGGTCTGCTTTCGGGGTTGGTAAGTATTGGCGGTGGTATCTTTCTCTCACCCATCTTACACTTCCTAAGATGGTCAGATGCAAAAAAGATATCTGCACTTGCTAGTGTATTTATTCTGGTTAATTCCATTGGTGGCTTAGCTGGGCAAGTTCAACATGGCATCCCTGAATTGAATTGGAGTTTCTTACTTCCTATATTATCAGCAGTTTTTGTAGGCGGACAAATTGGTTCAAGGCTCGGTGCTCAGAAGTTCAATCCACGTTATATCAAACGCGTTACGGCAATTGTAATTTTTGTCGCAGCCTTAAATATCCTAAAAGACCATCTATAGCCTTGTTAATAGAGGAATAATACTTAGGCTTGATGTTTTCAGAGTATCCCAAAAAACAAAAGTTATTTCCTAATTTGCGCCGCCTAATTTATTCAGATGAAAAAAATTAATTTCCTTAAAGATGTTCTTCCACATGCGTTGGCAGTTGGGGTATTCTTTATTATAACTGTATTCTTCTTTAATCCAGTTTTTTTTAAAAATCAGGCACTCGATCAGCCCGATATTCAGCAATCAATAGGCACAGCAAAAGAACTTCGTGACTTTAGAGAGACCACTGGCGAAGAAGGCCTTTGGGCAAGTTCTATGTTTAGTGGTATGCCGGCTTACCTTATCAATGTTCATTGGAGTAATGGTGTGGTAAGTTTCTTTAAGCAACTACTTGCTATTTGGCTACCGCATCCGGTCTGTAATATTTTTCTAGCGTTTATCTGCTACTATATAATGTTACTGGCGTTTGGTATTCGTCCTTACCTGGCCATAACAGGTGCTATAGCTTTTGGTCTTTCTTCTTATATGATTGTTGGTATTGGTGCTGGGCATAATGCACGCATTGGGGCAATTGCTTTTTTGCCTTTAATGATGGCCGGCATACACCTTGCCTTTTCTGGCAAAAGGATTCTGGGGTTTGGCGTTACGGCGCTTGGTTTTGCACTTCATTTTAGAGAAAACCATTTACAAGTAACATATTACTTCATGCTTATTATTGCAGGCTATGGAATTGTTCAACTTATTCTTGCCCTGCGTGAGAAAAAGGTGCCTGATCTTTTAAAGACAGTAGGTATTCTAATTCCAGCTGTCATTCTTGGTGTGGGTACATTCTTCGGCCAACTTTGGGGAGTTACTGAATATACAGCCTATTCAATTCGCGGTAAGTCCGAACTAACATCCAAAGATCCAGGTGCTGTAACTAGTGGACTGACCAAAAGTTATGCATTTGAGTACAGCAACGGAATTATTGAACCATTTACATTAGTCATTCCGAATTTTTATGGGGGCAGCAGTGCGGACTATTTTGTTCAGGATACAAAAAGCAAAACTTACAAAGCGCTTTCAACTTCTGGAAACGATAAAGTAGCCAATGAATTAGCCCGTTACACTTCTGCGTATTGGGGTCCTCAGCAAAACACAGCACCATACTACGCTGGTGCGGTAATCTTTTTCCTGTTTGTTTTAGGGATTGTCTTCGCAGATAAAAAATATGTTTGGTGGCTTATTCCACTAAGTTTATTTTCCATTATGCTGAGTTGGGGTAATTCTTTCGAAGCCTTTAACTATGCCATGTTCGATTACCTCCCTGGCTATAATAAATTTAGATCAGTAACTTTTGTCTTGGTCATAATCTTATTCTGCATGCCCCTACTTGGACTCTTGGGATTAGAGAAACTCATTACTTCAGGATTAAACAAAGAGGTAAATAAGAAACTACTTATTATATTTTCCTGTACGGGAGGCTTATGCTTAATGTTCTTGCTTTTCGGCGGGGTTATGAGTTTTCTTAAAGAAGGTGAAAGTGGTTTGCCAGCTTGGTTCACTACAGCATTAATTGAGGATCGTAAAAGTTTATTTAAGAGCGATGCCTTCCGATCTTTAGCTTTCATCGCTGTTGCTTTCGCCGCTATCTATTTTGAACTATGGAAAAAGATAACGCCGTTTGGATTTTATAGTCTTTTGATATTCATAACACTGGTGGACTTAGTTGCTGTGAACAAACGGTATTTTACAGAAAGTAATTTTCATGGTAAGCGTGATAATAAAGCCATGGCGGCTACTGAAGCTGATGAAGAAATTCTGAAAGACAAATCATACTACCGCGTTTATAACTTACAAAATCCGATGGCAGAAGCCCGTACGTCTTACTACCATCACTCTATAGGTGGCTATCATGGTGCAAAAATCAGGCGTTATCAAAATTTATATGATTCATGCCTCACCCTACAAACCAATCAATTAATAAACGATGCCCAGTCTGGAGACTTAGATTTTAAAAGTTATGGTGCGTTGAACATGCTTAACATCAAGTATATTGTTTTTGGGCCAGGCCGTGAAAATATTATTCCCAATCCAGAGGCCAATGGAAGTGCATGGTTCGTTCAGGAAATTACAAAGGTGAAATCTCCCAATGAAGAACTTGAGAAAACGTGTATTATAAACACAAAGAAAAGTGCGATAATCGATGAAGTTAAATTCAACGTTCCTAACATCGAAGCTGATAGCACGTCAGCTATAAAATTACTTACGTATAAACCAAATTACCTAAGCTACGAAAGCACATCAACCACAAATGGTTTAGCCGTGTTCTCAGAAATATATTATCCTGCAGGATGGAGGGCTTCGATTGATGGTAAGGATGCTGAGATTCTTCGCGCCAACTATGTATTACGCGCATTGGCAATCCCGAAAGGAAAGCATAAGATTGAATTCAATTTTAAACCAGATGCGTTTGTTATTGGAAACAAAATAACCATGGCATCATCTTGGTTGTTACTCATTGTAGTGCTTGGTACTATAGGCTGGTCAGTTAAAAAGGATTAGGCCTTATAGACTGGCAACTTTTATCTCAAACTTATATCTTTACAGTTCAAATAAATCCTAACTTTTAATTTTATAATATGCAAATCGGGAAAAATAAAGTGGTGTCGATTCACTACACCCTCCGCGACAATAAAGGAAATATATTAGACTCTAGCGATGGCGGAGCACCACTTACATACATTCAAGGAATAGGCAATCTTATTCCCGGTATGGAAGAAGGATTAGAAGGTCGTAAACAAGGCGAAAAACTTGACATCAACGTTAGTCCTGAGAAAGGATATGGTGTTAAGAATGATCAATTAGTTCAAAATGTACCTCGTGCAGCTTTTGGAGATCAGGATATCAAACCTGGCATGCAATTCCAAGCGCAAGGTGATCAGGGTACGCAAGTTGTTACTATTACCAAAGTTGAACCAGATTCAGTAACAGTCGATGGAAATCATCCACTCGCTGGTATAGACCTAAGCTTTGCTGTTGAAGTAATGAACATTCGTGATGCCTCTTCAGAAGAGCTTGATCATGGCCATGTGCACGGGGAAGGCGGTCATCATCATCATTAATTTAGAACAAACTTTATAATCAATAGAAGGGACTAAGCAAGTTAGTCCTTTTTTATTGCGCTCACTTTTTCGAGTGAAGTAATAAAGTACCTTTGCAGAGTAGTGACATCATATCATGAAGCTAATGCACATGCTACAATAAAAACCTATTATAAGTTAACAGTATCCACACAGTAACATGAAAAAGTCTACCATAAATTTTACCATCGACTTAGATAAAAATAATTTCCCAGATAAAATAGTATGGGAAGCAACCGATAAACCAGACCCTGAATTATCAGAAACAAAAGCCATTAGTCTGGCCCTGTGGGACCATACCCAAAAAAATACCTTACGCATTGATCTTTGGACGAAGGATATGCCAGTAGATGAGATGAAAAGATTCTATGTTGATTGTATAGGAGGGCTTGCCCAAAGCATCTTAACAGCAACGGGCGATGAACTTATGGCCAACGAAACCCACGCCTTGTGTCAACGATTAGTTGAACACATAAAAAACGAAAAACAGTAATCTTCCAAACAATCGTTTGTTTCTGGATTATTTTTGTTACTTTACCTATGAATACATTACTCAAGCAGATAATGAAGTTCACTCATTTAAACCAACCAACCTTTTAACTGTATGAAGAATTTTTACAGAAAATCGTTGGCGCCAATGCTTTTTTTATTATTGGCAGCCACGATGACTTATGCACAAACAAGTATTTCAGGAAAAGTAAAAGACGGGTCGAGCGGTGATCCCTTAGCTGGAGTAAACATTGTGGTCAAGGGAAAAATTATTGGCACAACCACCAATGTAGATGGCGACTTTGATTTACAAGTTAATGATGCTCCGCCACTCACTCTTATTCTTTCATTTGTAGGCTTTCAATCTGTTGAGGTTGATGTCAAAGAGGCCAATACAACCAATATAGAAGTTGTACTCCAAGAGCAAACTACGCTAGGCCAAGAAGTAGTTGTTTCAGCGTCGAGAATTGAAGAAAGTATTTTAAAAGCACCTGTTACCGTAGAAAAAATGGATTTGCTTACCATCAGGCAAGCTTCAACGCCAGACTTCTATGATGCGTTATCGAATGTTAAAGGTGTGCAGACCAGTGGTGGAAGTTTGAATATGACTTCCATAAACACAAGGGGCTTTGCTACCATTGCCAATGTGAGATTTGTACAATGGGTAGATGGAATGGATACCCAAGCCCCATTATTGAATTTCCCTACCGGAAGTATTATGGGACTTAGTGAATTAGATGCGGAGAGTGTTGAACTAATACCAGGCGCAGCTTCAGCTTTATATGGTCCAAATGCTTTCAATGGTATCATGATTATGAACAGCAAAAGTCCGTTTGAATTTCAGGGTTTTAGTGCACAAGTAAAACAAGGTATTACTAACTCAGATGCAGGTGGAGCCCACCAACTTAGTCAATACAGCGCCCGATATGCAAAAGCGTTCAATAATAAATTCGCCTTCAAGCTCAATTTCTCCTGTTTGAAAGCTACCGATTGGTTAGGTAATGATTATCAAACCGATCGTAATAACCCTGAATCAACTACCAATTTGGGTGCGAATAAAGACTTTGACGGTCTTAACTTATATGGAGATGAAACAAGAATACAAACACCCGTACCAAGTATTGGAACTATTACCAGAACTGGATTAAGAGAAGAAGATTTACTTGATAACCGAAATGCGATAACTACCAAAGCAGATGCCGCGCTACATTACAGAATAACAGATAAAGTGGAAGCTTTATATAATTATCGTTTTGGAGGTGGTAGTTCAATTTATCAGGGAACTGAAAAATATGCATTGAGGAATTTTTCTCAACAGTTTCATAAATTAGAATTAAGAGGAGACAACTTCTTTGTGCGTGGATATATAACCCAAACGGATGCGGGTGACTCATACAACTTGTCGGCACTAGGCGCTTATGCAAATGAAGCTTTTAGTAACTCACGCACTACTTGGGTACCTGATTTTGTTAAGGCTATGCAAGGTTATAAAGAAGATGTAACTTATCAAGGAACAGTAACAGCAGGAGACTTTGTTTCTGCAAGAAACTATGCTGACAGAAACATACCTGGATCAAACACAACTCAATTTAGAGATACTATAAACGCAGTGCGTAAAAGATTCTTCCAACGCATTCCGCCAGGAGCAACTTTCTCTGATGATTCAAGATTGAAGCATGCAGAATTCAACTACAAATTTTTTAACCAAATTAAGTGGGCAGAAATTCAAGTAGGAGGAAACGTAAGACAGTATGATCTTTTCTCAAACGGCACAATCTTCAATGAAGGAGCAGACGACGGTAAAAATTTTCATCGAATTAAAATAAATGAATTTGGCGTATATACACAAGTTGCTAAAACCTTCGCCGACGCGCTTAAGTTAACAGCATCAATGCGATATGACAAAAATGAAAATTTCGAAGGTCATTTGACGCCCCGTGTCGCAGCGGTTTATACCTTTCTTACTAACCATAATATCAGAGCATCTTTTCAAACAGGCTTCAGAAATCCTGACACACAAGCGCAATACATTTACTTTCCTTCTTCTAGCGGAACGCTGATAGGTAGTGCAAAAGCGAATGCGGAACGTTATGGCATACATGAAGGTGGCGCCTATACACAAACCTCTTACAATAAATTTGTAGCCGCTGGCGGCACGCTTGAGCCTACCACAGGAGCTGTAGTTACTGGTGATGCAACGCTACTTGAAGAGGCCTACATTGAATATGTAAAACCAGAACAATTACAAGCTATCGAGTTGGGATATAAAGGGCTAATTTCTAGTAAGCTATTGGTAGACTTAAACGGTTATTATACGACTTATACCAATTTTATTGGTAGCACGATAGTAGCAAGCAAAAAGGGCACTACGCATCAAGGCGCACCGGTTGTAGCAGGATCTTTATTCTCGCCTTACACCAATTCCACTGAAGATGTACAATCTTGGGGTTTAGGTTTGGGTGTTTCTTATAGCTTGCCAAGTAATTTCATTGTGAATGGAAACTATAGTTTTGCAGCTTATTCAGCAAATGAATCACCTGAGTTTAGAGCTGGATTTAATACACCGAAAAACAAATACAGCATTGGCTTAAGCAATCGTAAAATTTATAAGAACCTTGGCTTTAATATCAATTACAGATATCAAGACGAGTTTCAGTGGGTATCCTCTTATGGTATCTGGAATGTTCCGGCTTATGGTTTAGTTGATGCGCAAATCAGTTATAAGTTAACGGATTTAAAAACCATGATTAAAATTGGCGGAACTAATATTGGTGGCGGTGATTATCGTACCAACTTAGGTTCACCTTTCATTGGCCAGCAATATTTTATCTCATTAACGTTCGATCAATTTTTGAAATAGATAAAGGCATTCGAAACTAAATTATGAAAAGCATGAAACCAATATATATATTATTAGCAGGCTTACTGGTAACGCAGTCTTGCAACCAAGAAGTTATAGAGCTTAAAGATCCTACACCTGTTGTAGATACCTCTTGTGAGGACGCAGACAATGGCAGTGCAGACTTTTCAAAGTTTGTAGCAATTGGAAATTCCTATGTTGCCGGTTTCCAAGCCGGCGCTTTATTTACAGAAGGACAAAATAATTCATTACCTGCTATTATAAATGAGCAATTAGTTTGTGTTGGTAGTGGTGCATTTAACCAGCCTGATATTAATGCATCACTAGGTTGGAATTTATTTGCTGCACAGCCATTCCTCATAAATAATACCAAACCAATTCTTGGAAGAATGCTCTTGCAATATGGAACCACTAACGACTGCGTTACAGGTGTACCTTCAGCCAAGCCGACACCGCAGGCTTATGCGCCTAGAGCTTTAGAAGCACTACCTAATCCAACTTATAATCCAGGATTTATGTACAGTGGCGTTAAATCAGAATTAAATAACTTTGGTGTGCCTGCTGTTACATTAGGGCAACTACTTACAGCTGCAACAGGCAATTGGGGTGACCCTGATCCTGCTAAAGGCTTTAGCCCTTTTTATGGTAGATTTGCATCTGCTCCCGGAACTTCCAAAATTATAAGTGATGCTGTAGCCGCTAATGGTACATTCTTTTTATTTTATGCTGGCTTAGATGACTTTTTCTTATACGCCGCTTATGGTGGTGATCCTACAAAAGCGCCATTAACAAGCTCAGGTACTTTCACGGCTTACTATAATGCAGCATTGAATGCTTTACTTGGATCAGCTCAAAACCCGAATGGTGTTATTGGAAACTTCCCAGACATTTTTAAGATGCCGCATTTTACAGCAGTCACATATAATCCAATTCCATTAGATGCCGCTACAGCTTCAGCGCTTACTTCAGGATTTGCAGGTTATAATGCTGCGCTCGATGGCTTAATTGCTAACAAAGCTGCATTCGGAATTTCAGATAACTTGGCTGCTGAAATTGCAACACGTAAAGCAACATTTACAGCAGCTTGCAATAATAAAATTCTCATAATTGATGAGTCCCTTACTGATCTAGGTAACTATTTTGACGGCCTTCAAGGAGCGGGAGCAATTAATGCAAATCAACGTGCAGCACTTGTACCTTATGAGCAGGTAAGGCAAACAACAGCAACTGATATCATTCCTTTAGCAACTGGATCTGTGCTGGGAACAGCTGGTACTTTTGGAATCAACGGCGTTTCTGAACCGTTAGCTGACCGCTGGGTCATCATTCCTTCTGAAAGAGACCAAATTATTGCTGCACGTACAGCTTTCAATGCCAGCGTTAAGGCATTTGCAGATGCTAATTCAACAAGGGTTGCCTTTGCAGATATCGATGCAGCATTAGAAACGCTTATTACAAATAAAGCAGGAGTTGTGAATGGTGTAACGATCACAGCTAATATAAACCCACCAACAGGAATTTATTCTGAAGACGGCGTACATCCAAACAGCAGAGGTTATGCTTACTTATCAAATGTTTTTATCAATGCTATCAATGCAAAATTTGGTTCTACTATTCCATTAACAAACATTTCTAAGTACCCGGCAACGGCTTTGCCAATACCAGCGTTGTAATATTGAATAATAACAATCACTTCTTATAAAGATCGAGTTGGAAGATAGGGATTAGTTCCCTATCTGTCCTCTCACACCACCCTGCGTACCGGTCTGGTACAGGGCGGTTTGAATAAAGTGATTGTTGATTTCTATGCTTTCGATGATTAAGCACCTCTTACCTTTTACTTTCGATTTCCGATCTATCCTCAAGTAAGTAGTTCTCTTACGTGGTTCGGCTTTCGACACCATCGATCAAACTGTCCTTCAACTATCAATTCATTCATTCAGTCCTTCCCTTTTTATAATCATCCTGCATTTCTGCAAGAATCAAATTACCGGTTACTATGACCTCTGCTGACTTCTTGTAATGCCAGTCTATATCACTATCTGATTGGTGAACAATTACCAATTCCCTATTGGGATATGTTTGCTCTTTAAAATTAAATTACGAATACATTTTTTAGATACTTAACTTTTTATACGTCACACATAGGCATGACACTAATGGAACTTCCGACATAGTCAAAAATTTTTGGATAATATCTCGTTTTAAAATTCATTCGTAGCGTAATGACTTAATCGGGTTTGCATGGGCAGCTTTTAATGAATACACCATAACTGTACAGAACGAAAAGAGTAACGCAAGAATCCCTACGACAATGTACAGAATGTAGTCTATATCAGCCGCAAAAGCAAAATTCTCGAGCCATTTAACAAACACATGATGCGCCAAAGGAATCGAAATCATGAATGCGATCATAACCAATATCATTATCTCTCTATACATCAAGAATACTAACGAAAGTGTATGGGCACCAAGTACTTTTCTCACTCCTATCTCCTTTGTTCTTTGAGTTGCGGCAAATGCTGAAAGGCCGATTAAACCTAGCAACGAAATAAAAATGCATACATACGCCAGTCCAGTTAACAGTTTGTTTTGTGTCTCGTCCGCTTTATACTGTTGATTGAAACGTTCGTCTAAGAAGAAAAACTCAAAAGGATGATTAGGGTCAAACAAATTCCATTTCGATTTCATGTACTCAAGTACTTGCGGAATATTTCCCTCAACTAGTACATGAACGTAGCCAGCATCAGGTGCACGTCGAATCACCAATGGCTCAATTTGATTATGAAGAGAGTTAAAGTTGAAATCCTTTACAACGCCAATAATTTTTGCATCCGTAGTTGCTTCATAAAATTTAATATTTTTATTAATCGGATCCTGCTGCCAGCCCATTGCCTTTACAGCTGTCTCATTGGCAATAAACTCACTCTCAATATTCGCACCAGAGCCGACGGTAAAATTTGTTCCCTCAATTAATTTAATACCCATTGTCTGCAGATAATCTTCACCTACAAAAAGAACAGCAAAGTTTTGAAGCTTCATTCCGCGATCGCCCTCAGCCCACATAATGTAATTTTCGATGGTGTTTGTCATTCCGACAACGCCAGCCGAAGTTGTTACGGACTTAACATTGGCGTTCTGCAATAATACCTGTTTGAAGGATGCGGCTTGCTGTTGTGCCTGCTCATCCAAGATGGGTAAAACAATAAGGTTCTTCTTATTGAAACCCAAGTCGTTATTCCTAACAAAATCGATTTGATGCTTCATTAGCAACACGCTGGAGGCTACAAAAATCGAGACCGCGAATTGGACGGTGATCAAAACTTTTCGCAAGACCAAGCTACCCTTACTGCTTTTAAACGCACCTTTAAGGGCTTTCATCTCACTAATATTGGTCAGGAATACCGCAGGGTATAACCCTGATACGAGTCCAATAAGGAGTGGAATTACAAATACACTGACGACCAACACGGGACTATGAAAGAAATCCAGTTTAAGGTCTTTACCAATCAAACTATTAAACCCGGTTAGACGCACAACTACGAAAAACAATCCTATACTTAATAGCAAGGATATGAAAGACAGAATTATTGATTCACCGAGAAAGGATATGATTAACGTGTGCTTAGGCGAGCCTAAAACCTTTCGGAGAGCTACTTCTTTCGCTCGCGTTATAGATTTAGCAGTAGCTAGATTCATGTAGTTTATGCAAGCCAGAATAATCACGAACACACCAATGGCAGAAAATGCAATTAGATAGTTGAAATTACCGCGCGGCAAATCCGACTCCAATGATGAATGGAAATGAATATCCGCAAGGGGTTCAAGAATGATCGAAAACTTACCGCTTATCTTGTCACCAATTGACTTCAAATGTTTGTCATAGAGAGGAGAAAATTTATCAGCAAAAGCTTGAGGATTGAACTCATTGCCAACGAGCAAATATGTATACACATCCGGATTCCAGTACGCCTCTGCAGGATTTTCCCACGCACGTTTATCAATTATCGAAAGTAATGCTCCGAATTTAAAGTGACTGTTATTAGGAACGTCTTCTATTATAGCAGTTACCTTCCACATATCTCGTTCAATGATCATAACTTCATTAAGCGGATCCTCCTCACCGAAATACTTTCTTGCCATGGTCTGCGTAAGGACAATCGAATGCGGCTCCCTCAAACACGTAGCCTCGTCCCCTGCAATAAATCTGTGAGTAAACACTTTAAAGTAATTCGAATCTGCCTTAGCTAGGTTATCCTCGTAGTATTGCGCAGGGCTTGCCGTTTCTCTTTTAATCAAGGTGCGCCCCCAGGGTTCTACACGCACAACTTGTTCAACTTCTGAAAATTCGTGCTGAAGAAGTGGCCCTAGTTCGCGCGCCGTTATAGCACCATTGAATTCGCTATCTTGGATCTTCTCATATGCTCCGAGTCTATAGATATTTTTATGCTGAACATGGTGCTTATCGAAAGAAAGATCATGCTCTAATATCGTGACAAGTAATAGTGCGACCGCTATACAAAACCCGAGGCCCAAAATATTCAATAGGGAAAAGAATTTATCTTTAAGAAAAACTCTAGCTGCAAAGGAAAAAAAACGAATCATATTTCAAACTTTAAAATTACAATTGAATACCAACACAGTAGCCTGGCCATAGCTGAGACGAATAACCAAATACATCTCCTGTTTTCCTGCGATAACTTTTAACCTCCCTTACAGTACTTGTTTCGTTATCGTCTTCTTCAACAAGAAAATTAAGCGAAGCACCAGCAAAAATATGAAGTCCAAAAAAACGCAAGCCATATTCAATGTGAGCTCTTGTTAGGACGTTGAATCGTTTATCGAATGACATTTTTCTATTTAAGTGGAGGAACTTTATTCCATAAGATAACATGCGTCTTTCGTTCCCAGGCTTAGGCATCATACTGGCCTTATTCATCAATATCTTTTCGAACCCGTACCCAAACCCCCACTTGTCATTAGTGTAGTCGATCCCTAGAATAATGGCATTCTGGTTAAAAATCTTGTTACTATCATGATACGGCATCTCTGTCGGGATCACGTACGTACAGTTCAAGCAATTACCCGTCGTAAACTCTAAATTGATTGGAAATAACTCATTGAACGAATACCTGATAGCCGATCCCTTTGATCCAAAATTAAGCAATCCATAGGTGTGCCGTTCCGGGCCATTTCCTTGGTTCCATTTCGTTCAAAAAAATTAATTAAACCAATTTGCTTACCTCTGCTGGCACCCCCAAAGTTTACAAGGCCGATTTGCCATCCATCCATTTCCTTGCAAAAATTAAATAAACCGATTTGCAGTCCTCTCGACTGTGTTGGTGGTGTAGACTTACCGCCTCTCAACGCTCCTGCTTTATTGATAAAAGCAACTTGAGTACCGGACATAACCTGATTTGTGTTGTTAAAAAGCGAGCTGATTTGAATGCCTGCAGTGGACTCTCCAGAAGAATTATAAATTCCAGACACTTGTAAGCCCATGGTTCTGCCAGCGTTGGTATTTCCAATGCCCGCAATTTGCAACGCCTTTCCTTCTCCTCCATTGAAATTAAACGCACCGGCTATTTGAATACCGGATGCATTATCCTTTACATAATTCAGAAAACCTGCAAGTTGTAGTCCCTGATTATTCACTTCATAATTATCACCAAGCATAGCTCGTTCTTCGCTCATGGTAAGATTGATAAACGCATTGGCTCCGGTAATATTGGCTAGGCCGGCAAGCTCAAAACCTGAGGACGATTTCAAATGTATATTGGAGATACCACCTATTTCGGCTACTCGGTTACTGGCTGAAAGGCCAGATAAAATATTTAGTGAGTACCTGTTGACAAAGAAGCCACTACTAGTACCGTTCGTGCTAATCCCTGGAAACAACGAAACCTGAAAATTCTTTTTGTATTCTCTAGGTTTCTTTAACTCTTGTGCATCGACATTAAAAGCAACTGTAACTAACAGAAAAGCCTGCGCCATAATGGACGAACTTTTCCAAATTCTTTTATGAAGCATGAAGCCTTTCATCAACGGTACTCATCAAACCTAAACAACGAAATTTCGAATATAGTGTAAAGTTTAATGCATTTCATTTTTTTTGCGGGGAATTGGGGAATGCTGAGGGTATCCAGGAATACAGCAAAAATCTCTCTCAAGTGTTGAAACATGAAAAAATGATTTCCAGTATACTCAATTACCTCAAGTGCGGCAGTCGTTTCGTTCGCCCAGGCCATAGCTTCGTCTTTCGTTGTTCTCTCTTCCAATCCTATCATGCACGTAATAGGGATATCGAAGGGCGCTGTTTGTCTATATCGAAAATTCTCGGTAGCTGTAAAATCTGCTCGCAATATTGGCTCAAAAACATCCATTATTGAATCTTCTTTGAGAATTTCATCAGTGCTTCCTCCGAACTTACGGATGGCATTGATAAACTCCTGGCGTGGCAGAAGATGAAGTTGTTCTTCATTTCTTCGTACTGAAGGACCTCCGGCTCCGCTGAAAAACAAGTGCAATGGTTTAGGTGCGCCATACTTGATAATTTTCTTTGTAACCTCATATCCTAGAAGAGTTCCATGCTATGGCCATAGATTGCATACGGCTCGTGGATTTTACTTGAGATTGATTTCCAAACATCATCGGTCATTGCCTCGACTGAAAACAAAAGAGATTCACTCATCCTTCGTCCTCTTCCAGGAAGTTCGATGGGTTTGACTATAAGGTTCGATTGAACTTGCAGGTCTTGAAATCCTTTGTAAGAATAGCTGCTTCCACCAGCGAAGGGTAAGCAAAAAAGGTTTAGCTTATCCATTGCTTAAACTCCGATTTTTGTGCGGTTATACAAAATTTCTTTTTCTCCGTAGAGACGTTCCGCAGTAACACCCTTACGACTAAAGTATTCAACAAGTTTATCCGACTGAACGATCGGACTTGATTCCTTAGTGTATTTAATACTGCTGATAAATTCAATCCAAGGCTCCTGCCCCATTGCATAAACGTATACCTCTGAAACATTGAAAGCGTCAACCAAAGATTGACCACGGTGAAAATCTGATCCTGATAATCTCCTCGAATTGTCTTTCTCGCGAGGAATTGGTTCATTTAGTAGCGGTCCATACAACCATGATAATGGCGCACCCTCACATTCCATTCCCATGAATAAAACATCAACGTCACCAATCTGTTGTTGAACGTGTTGGTAAAGACGCGGCTCGATATTGTTTGAATCAGCTACGAAAAGCATCGAGAACTCGTCCACTTTCACGTGATAACAAATCTTCGCATAAATACTTAAGTCAGAGTGTTCACCTATGAAAGGGACGCCAGTAACAGAGCAATCATCTTTACTAATTGTCTCCATTTCCCCGAGTTCAATTACTCGCTCAAACCCAATATTATTGAACATCAACTTGAGGTTCGGATCTTGAAGAGTTCCTCCATACGTTTTCGGAATAACAAGATTTCGGATCTTATGACGTAGGGGTAACAGTGTTTCTAACAGGATATGGTCTTGATGATTATGGGTTATCAGGACGTAGTCTATTTCATCCCCACTACTACCGCAAGCTTTCAGCTTGTGTTAAAATTTGTAAGCTTTCAGCTTACTCAATAAACTTTATGTCAATTAAAACCTTCTTGTCGTTCATTCAGTCCTTCGTTTGTTCGTGAGACCTCCTACTTTTTTTTCCTTTTCGGCTCGTATCCCAAACTTACTATGACCTCTGCTGACTTCTTGTAATGCCAGTCTATATCCCTATAGCTGTTGCCGCTTCGGGAAGCGCTTCTCCCTCTGCCAACTCATTACAAGATCTCTCAAGGTAAGTTTACTTGCTTTCTCCTCATGTGGCCTCTGCATATACATTATTACCTCTGTGCAGTGTTAGACTTTTGTTTCTATGGCAACATCGTCCAGGTAAAGTATGCCTCTTATGCAGTTTCTGTTCGTAAGCCCAACTAACTCCTTGTAATAGATCCTCATGTTTTCCATCAAAAAGCCAAAATCATTTTTTCTTCATTCAATGAAAGTTTAAAATATTTTAAGTATATTTATAAATAGTATATATACTATTTATAAAAATTTTTTATGTGAATTTCCCACTACAGTCGCAGAGTCCTCCAACATCAAAAAGAGAGAAGAAATGGAATGGGTTATTGAAGATCGAAACACTTTTGTGCTAAAGCGGGTAAAACCAACGAAATCAGTTTTGAAGTAAAAAATAGCATTACTATTTTCCAAAATTTAACCGGAAGATGTTTGGTAACCTCCTTAAGTTTACGCGTATACCTGTAGGGACGGTATATCATATCGTACCTACGGCACTTGTTTCGTTGTAATAATATATCTACCTATATATCATCCCTACGGAATTTAGATACGGCTATCGTGGGATGCACGCCTTGATGGTTTTAAGATTTAGGCACCTCAACATGATATAACGTTTTTTTCCACTACTACCGCAAGCTTTCAGCTTGTGGTTAAAATATTGTAAGCTTTCAGCTTACTCATATTGATGGTAGCAAACAACATAAGGTAAAGTTGTTCTGATCCCTTATCTTATAAATACAACTCATTTTGTAAATTATCAATGGAGATTGAAATAAGCAAGTTGAAAACTTGACTCATAAGACGTCTCTTAGGTTCATTTTGATGCCGTTAGTCCGATTCAGCCTCAAACATGCTTATTATAAAATCCTGGAAGTTTGCCCCACTACTACCGCAAGCTTTCAGCTTGTGGTTAATATATCGTAAGCTTTCAGCTTACTCATATTGAGGGTAGCAAACGACATAAGGTAAGGTAAAGTTTGTTCTGATCCCTTATCTTATAATTACAACTCATTAAATTATCAATGAAGATTGATGATAAGCAAGTTGAAAACTTGACTCATGATAAACCACAAGTTATGCTATCGCTAAACTTGCGGTAGAGGGGGGAGGCGGACGGGCGGTATTTCACTTTCGTTTAAACTTACTTTCAGCGTTACTCTCATTCAGTCTAAGCCTTCAAGTCTTATACCGCGCCCAATACTTCAATACTTCAATAGCTAATATGCTATTCTCGTAAATGAGCTAATCAATCAGGTTGATGGTGGTGAACTGGACATTTTATCAATGGAGATTGATGATAAGCAAGTTGAAAACTTGACTCATAATAAACCACAAGTTACACTATCGCTAAACTTGCGGTAGAGTGATCAATTTCATGTACAGAGTCGAGACTTAACCGCTCCCAGTAAAAATCCGAGCAATACGAAGTTAGCACTTTTCTGAGTTTTTTATTCATTGTCTGTTGGTGTCGCGCCGCGTCATCCCCATTTCATGGTATAATTCATGGTATAATTGTAGGCGCGCATTTTAACGATAATGATTGGTTGTGGCCGTGCCACAACCAATCATTATCGTATTTAAACCTGCCTACACTTTTGTAGAAAGTGATGCGCTTAACTTCCGCGCCTTTACCACCGCCC
>CAXSCR010000009.1:0-99977 GCA_964235605.1 uncultured Cyclobacteriaceae bacterium
ATCCTAAAGAGTAGAGGTCAGCAATCTGAAAAAAATTTAATCGCTGAATCGCTGAACGCGAAGTTTCGATACTAAAATAAAGTTATTATCTTACAACCAAGGAGCCCATCCTCAGTCACATAAATGACTTGGGATGGGCTTGTTTATTTATTACATTTCGAATTGTGAAACCCCTTGTTGAATATATCGAATGACATTCCAAAAAATACTTGATAAATATCGTAAACTTTCATTCAACGAGCGTGATAAAGGTGATCGCTTTGAACGCCTCATGCAGGCATACCTTAAAACAGATCCGAAGTATGCTTTCAAATTCAAAAATGTTTGGCTCTGGAATGAGTTTCCAGGAAAATTAGATTTGGGAGGAGGTGACACCGGTATTGATCTCGTTGCACTTACCCACGAAGGCGACTATTGGGCAATCCAATGTAAATTTTTCGGCCCCGATACTGCTATTGATAAACCGGCAGTTGACAGCTTTCTTTCTACATCGAGCAGAGAATTCAAAAATGAGCAGTTAAAGACCACGCGGTTTGCTCAACGACTTTGGATATCAACATCAAATCGCTGGGGAAGCAACGCCACCGAGGCAATTCGCAATCAGAATCCGCCAGTTACAAGACTTAATCTTTATGATCTCCAAGAAGCACCTGTTGATTGGGAAAAGCTTGAACAAGGCATTCATGGTGAAACCGCGAGAGCTGAGAAAAAAACACTGCGTGCTCACCAGGTTGAGGCGCTTGAAAAAACAAACTCACATTTTAAGACAGCAAATCGCGGTAAACTGATCATGGCTTGTGGTACAGGTAAAACCTTCACTGCACTACGCATCGCTGAAAATGAAACGCAGGGAAAAGGCGTGATCCTTTTTCTCGTTCCGAGCATTTCGTTACTAGGACAAACACTTCGTGAATGGAGTGCTGATGCCAATGAGCCGATCAATGCCATTTGTATTTGTTCTGATCCCGAGATATCAAAAAAACGATCAAAGAATGAAGATGCTGATGCCTTCAGTGTGGTTGACCTTGCATTGCCCGCCTCCACTGATCCGCAAAACATACTACAACAATTTCAGCATATAAAAGACAAAGGTAGGCCAGGAATGATTGTTGTGTTTTCAACGTATCAGTCAATTGAAGTTATTGCCAAAGCACAAGAGGAGTTGTTGAAAAATGGTTTTAAGGAATTTGATCTTATCATATGCGATGAAGCTCATCGCACAACCGGAGTAACGCTTGCCGATCAGGATGAATCTGCGTTTACAAAAGTTCACGACAACAATTTTATTAAGGGGAAAAAGCGCATCTACATGACAGCAACCCCAAGGTTATATAATGATGACAGCAAAACCAAAGCGGCACAGGCTGATGCTGTGCTCTGCTCGATGGATGGACAAGAGATTTATCGCATAGGCTTTGGTGAAGCTGTCGAGCGGGACCTGCTCACCGATTACAAAGTGCTTATCCTTACCCTCAACGACAAGGACGTTCCCGAAGCTTATAGAAAAGTACTTACAAATGAAAAGGTAGAGATCAATACAGACGATGCCTCCAAACTTATTGGTACGATCAACGCATTGTCGAAGCAGTTCTTAGGTGATGATGGAAAGACAAGAGACACTGACCCAGAGCCAATGCGTAGAGCAGTTGCTTTTTGTTCAAGCATTGCTTTATCCAAAACCATTACTCAAACTTACAATGTAGCGACCTCTGCTTATCTCGATGCGCTTCCAGCAGAAGCGAAGATGCAAATGGTCTCCACGCAATCGCGGCATATTGACGGAACCATGACGGCACCCATCCGTGATGAATTGCTTGGTTGGCTGAAGGCTCCGATAGAAGGGAATGAATGTCGTGTGTTAACGAATGTAAGATGTCTTAGCGAAGGTGTTGACGTTCCCTCGTTAGATGCAGTGTTATTTCTGTCTGCGCGAAATTCGCAGGTAGATGTCGTGCAATCCGTAGGGCGAGTGATGCGCAGAGCTCCTGGTAAAAAATACGGTTACATTATTATTCCAGTAGTTGTGCCCTCTGATGTCGATGCGGGAAAAGCACTTGACGACAATGAACGTTACAAAGTTGTATGGACCGTACTCAATGCACTTCGTGCACACGATGATCGTTTCAATGCGATTGTAAATAAGATAGAACTGAACAAGAAACGCCCAACACAAATTTTGGTTGGCCGTCCTGAATACACCTTTGACGGAGAGGGAAATCATTCAGTTGTTAATGAAAGCCAGCCGACTTATGGAGATACCAAGAGCATCAACGAACAACTTGCACTGCAGTTTGAACAGCTGCAGTCTGTTGTGTTCGCACGCTTGGTGCAGAAAGTAGGTGATAGACAATATTGGGAACAATGGGCTAAGGATGTTGCAGTTATCGCTGACCGCCAGATTGAGCGCATAACCTACTTAGTAACAGAGAAAAAAGATCAACGTAAAGCCTTTGATAAGTTCTTGACTGGATTGCAGAAGAACATCAATCCGGGTATCGATGAGCCTCAAGCCATCGAGATGCTCGCACAGCATATTATCACGCGACCAATTTTTGAGGCATTATTCGAAGGATATTCTTTTGTAAGCCACAACGCAGTATCTACAGCGATGCAGGGAATGCTCGATGTTTTGGAAGACGGGAACATTGCAGAAGAATCTGAAACGTTACAGCGGTTTTATGATTCAGTGAAGAAGCGCGCAGCAGGTATTGATAACGCAGAAGGTAAGCAACGGATCATCATTGAATTGTACGATAAATTCTTTAAGACAGCTTTCCCTAAAATGGCTGAGCAATTAGGTATTGTGTATACACCGGTTGAAGTTGTTGACTTTATCATTCACTCGGTGGAAGATGTCTTGAAGAAGGAATTCGGTCGTAGCCTGACAGACGAGAACATTCATATCCTCGATCCATTCACTGGAACGGGCACGTTCATGACTCGTTTGCTGCAAAGCGGATTGATAGACAAGCGAGACCTTGCACGAAAATATCATGAAGAGCTTCACGCAAATGAAATTGTTCTACTTGCATATTACATCGCAGCAGTAAACATTGAAAATGCTTACCATGATTTACGGGGAGAGAAAAGTGAATATCAGCCCTTTGATGGAATTGTACTGACGGATACTTTTCAAATGGGTGAGACGGATGAGGGCGAAAAACTTTTCTCAGAGATGTTCCCCCAAAACTCCGCGAGGGTAGCAAGACAAAAGAAAGCACCGCTGCGTGTGATCATGGGTAATCCACCTTACTCTAAAGGTCAGAAATCATCAAACGATAATGCGCAAAATGAAAGTTATCCACGACTTGATTCTCGGATTGCCCAAACTTATGTTAAGGGAACCAATGCAACTAATAAAAATGCCGTCTACGATTCATACATCAAGGCATTTCGATGGAGCACTGATCGGCTTAGCGATAAAGATGGAGGCATTATTGCTTTCGTGTCAAATAGTGGCTGGCTGGACGGCAGCGGAATGGATGGATTCAGAAAAACTGTCTCAAAAGAGTTCAGCGCTATTTGGATTTTCAATCTGCGAGGGAATCAACGCACAAGTGGTGAACTCAGCCGTAAAGAGGGTGGTAAGATATTTGGTTCAGGATCAAGAACGCCTATATCCATTACATTCTTAATTAAAAATCCAGCGAAAAAAACAGAAACGGCTGAGATCTATTATAAAGACATCGGTGATTATCTCACCCGCGAAGAGAAACTATCAATCATTAGAAGTTTTAAGAGCATTGATTCTTCAGAAATCCATTGGACAGCTCTATCGCCTAATGAACACGGTGATTGGCTCAACTTGAGAAATGACATATTCGACACATTTATTTCCATTGAACCAGACGCCAAGTTCGATCACCGGGCCCCTTCCTTTTTTACTACATACTCTTTAGGAATTGCGACCGCGCGTGATGCATGGGTGTATAACTTCGCAAAGTCTGAACTTGAAACCAACATGAGGCGGTCCATTTCTTTTTATAACGAACAGCGAGAATCGTTTCAAGTCAAAAGCAAAGAAGATAGCAAATTATATTTCAGTGATTTCTGCTCTAATGATAGCACAAAAATTAGTTGGAACGACTCTCTACGAACATTGTGTGCTAAGAATACCCGTTTACAATATTTGGATGGAAAACATGAAATAGCCCTTTATCGACCATTTGTAAAGCAGTACGTTTACTTTGACAAAAATTTTATTCAAAGGCCTTACCAGCAGCCCAAGTTGTTTCCCCCGTCTCAGACAAACTTAGCTATCTGCGTTTCAGGTCTTGGTGGAACTAAGGAGAACACGACCATAATCACCAATAATATATTAGACCTTAACTGCCTTGATGCAGGCAGCCAATGCTTCCCTCTGTTCTATTACGAAGAACGGCAAAAAAACAGCCCAACTATTTTTGATTCTGAAGAAGGGACTGATTACGTCCGCAGAGATGGTGTTTCTGATTTTATTTTCGAACGAGGGAAATCTCAATACGGTAAAAATGTAACCAGAGAAGATATTTTTTATTATGTCTACGGATTCTTACACAGTCCTGAGTACCGCACTACCTTTGCTAATGATTTAAAGAAAATGCTGCCACGCATTCAGCTGGTGGAGGACGTTCGTGATTTTTGGAAGTTCAGCAAAGCTGGCCGCGCACTTGCAGATCTGCACATTAACTATGAAAGTGTTCCTCCTTATGAAGATGCAAAAGTGAATATGCCTGAGGAGCAGCTCTCAATGGATCCTTACGAGTTTTACCGCGTAGAAAAAATGCGCTTCCCTAAAAAGGATCGTAAAGATTGTATCATCTATAATAGCAGGATTACGATAGAGAATATTCCACCAAAAGCGTACGAGTACATCGTAAATGGCAAGAGCGCGATCGAGTGGATCATGGAGCGTTACAAAGTTGATGTACACAAAGAGAGTGGTATCAAGAACGATCCGAATGATTGGTCGCAGGATGTCAATAAGCCAAGCTACATTTTGGATTTGCTCTTGAGCATAATTAATGTGAGCGTGCAGACGGTTGACATTGTAAATCATTTACCTAAAGTAAAGTTTGAATAAGAACAAACATGGATAACTACAACATCAAAAGTACTTCCGCTTATTCGGGCCAACTAATGGCACCGATAGTTGTTGAAGAGTCCTCAACAACGCGAAAAGTACTTTATGTTGATCTCAATGATAAAAAAGTTGGTGTAGGTGAAACGGTAGGCATTAAGATCGTTCACCAAAGGCGCAGGCAAAATGATGAATGGGAAGACGTAGCGTCAGTGAATTTGAATAGTCTAAAGGGTGGCGAAGGTGTTAAACTCGACTTAAGTAGCAAGACAACCCGGAAAATAAAGGAAAAGGCAGTCAGAGTGGTCGACCATGAGCGTACAATGATGTATTGGCACCTTGGGAAACGAATTCTCGAAGAGGAGCAACAAGGTAAAGAACGAGCAGATTATGCAGCGTATCTAACCACTTATATTGCAAGTAAGCTGGAACCCGAATATGGTTCTGGGTTTTCCAAACGACAAGTTGAGCTTTTTCGCTAGTTTTATCGCACATTTCAAATTGCGAATACACTGTATTCGCAATTGAGTTGGAGTCAGTACAAGCTTATTTTAAGACTGGATTCAGACGATAAAAGACAATTCTATATAGCTGAGACTGTAAAAAATAACTGGACAGTCCGACAATTAGAAAGACAAATTCATAGTAGCCTTTGGGAAAGGCTACTTATCAGTAATGATAAATCTAGCGTGCTAGCAGTTGCAAGAAACGAGCAGTCTATAACTGATCCTCGGGGTATTATAAAAGACCCCATGGTGTTGGAATTTCTTGGGTTAAAAAGGGAAACCTCTTATTACGAAAAGGATTTGGAACAAGCCATTATTACTCACTTACAAGATTTTCTCTTAGAATTAGGCAATGGATTTACTTTTGTTGGACGTCAAAAAGGACTCCATATTGATGGTGATGATTTTTTCATAGATCTAGTATTTTACAATAGACTTTTAAAATGTTTTGTTTTAATAGAGATTAAGACCACAAAACTTACTCACCAGCATATAGGCCAATTACAAATGTATGTAAACTATTATGATCGAAATGAGAAAAAAGACTTTGAAAACCCTACGATAGGTATACTTCTCTGTGCGGAAAAAAAATAACGCGGTTGTTAAAATTTCTTTACCCGAAAATAACAAAACTATTATTGCTACGGAATACAAGTTATATCTTCCGACGGAACAGCAGCTAATCGAAGAAATGAAAAAAGAAATAGCAAAACTAGAAACCGAAGATAACGACTCTGAAACAAGGGAATAATCCAAAGCAGCCTTACACGATATGAAAAGAATGATAGAAGTCCTTCTATCTAAGTCGCTTATACAGTTCTAAGCCGTAGGAATGCCACTTGACTCCTTACGATGGAGCAGTTAATAATGCTGTGACAGTAAAAGCAGTGGCGTTAAAAAAACCATACTTCGTCAATATCTATCATATCTGGAAGCAGCATTTTTAGTTCACATTGTAAAGCCCGATGCACGCTGTAATCAGCGGCTCCGAGATAGTGTTATATCCGGTTTTTTATTTGATTATAATGCGTAGTTTTCAAAAAATGTATTTTATTTACGATAGAATAAGACTATGCAGTATGATAAACTTGATAAAGCCTGATTAACAGCATGTCAATTCCATTGGGCTCCGGATTATTGCCTCCCTGGATCCTGAATAGTAATTCAAAACATTCAAATAAAGTCCAATCATAAACAGTAACATTAATTATATGAAGAAACTATTACTGTCTTTTGCTATAACGCTTGTTACATTTTGTTCCGCTCAATCGCAAGTATATAAAACGAGCTTCATTGATTTCGGTCCCAATGATATAACCAATGGAAACATCACTCCCGGCCAGGATGCAAATGGCAACTACTGGAACAATGCAACAGATCCAAACCTGGCAGCTGCACCGCTTAACCTGATCGACAACAAAAATGTTTCTTCAGGGTCAACTCTTGTAGTTTCTTTACCCATGTTAAAAAATGGAATACAGAATGGAGGGTTGCTTGCCCCCTCGTCAGGTTTATTAAAACAATTTGCTGTCGCAACTGCAACGCAAGATTATTTTCACACGCCTGCATCAGGAAGCGTAACACTGAGAGGACTGAATAAAACAAGGGGATATATTTTTTCTTTGTTTGGCACACGTAATGATACGGAGACGCGGATTACAACCTACACATTACTTGGAACCAATCAATATAGCGGCGCATTACAAACTTCAGGCACCAATCTGGGAGGCACCGGATACAACGGAAACAACAGCACTGTTCTTGTTACCAAAACCATTATGCCCAGTAGCAATGGAGAGATTACCATTGTAATTTCAAAAACAGCAGGCGCGTTTGCATACCTTGGTGCGCTCAAAATGGAGGAGGTAAATGGTGTAGTAGTGTCACCCTTTTGTGCATCTAAAGACCCATATAAAATTGCATGGATGGGTTCGTCTGTTTCGTTTGGCACGGGTGCCACTAACAATCAGGGATATGTTTACCAATATACACAACAATTAGCAAACAGATATAATGCAAGCACAGGCAGAAACTGGAATGTGAACAACATATCTATAGGCGGGAACAATACAATTGACTTAATAAACCGGTGGGATAAAGATCTTCTGCCACGCTGCAGCAAGTATGTTGTTTATGGCGTTTCCTTAGGTAATGAAGGCATAATAACTGCCGGACAAGCAGCATTCGATCAGTTTAAAAATAATTTACAGCTGTTAATAGATAAAGCTAAAGCAGAAGGCATTATTCCAATTATAGCAAATTGCTATACGCGAAACGACTACACATTAACAGAATACAACTATGTAAAGCAAATGAATGCGCTCATTAATTCGTGGGATGTTGCCAGCATTAATCTATTGGGCGCAGTAGACAATGGTTCGGGTCAGTGGTCACCTTCATATTTTTTCGATGCACTCCACCCCAACGATGCAGGGCATACAGAAATGATGTACGCAATAGTACCCTCTCTCTTCGACGCGATGGATGCAGGCAAGACGCAGCCCAAAATTATTAATGGCACGTCAATCTCTTTAAGTTCGGCAACTAATTATAAAATTGAGTTTGCGCCAGAAGAAACACTTCATCCATTTACACTTTCGTTCGATATTAAAACATCGGGCGCTGGTTCAATGAGTGCGTTCGAAACAACAACTGGGAAGGGAATTCTGTCGATTGTTTCTGGTTCAGGAAAAGTGCAATATAAATCAGCAACATCTGCCGGTATAGCGGGTGTAACGACCGTTACAAACAATGAATGGCACAAAGTAACGCTTACCCATTATTATGCATTAGGGCAAACATTATTATATGTTGATAACATTTTGCAGGGCGCTGTTTCAGAAAAAATAATTGCTAAAAAATTTACGCTTGGCGGAGCAACGTCACCCATGGCAGGTTACCGCAATCTTTTGTTTTATCGTTCGGCAATCAATGCAGCAGAAATTGCAGCGCTTGCATCAAACCAATTATTAAAATCAAGCCTCGAAATCTATTCACCACTTGACGCGCAGGGCGTTACCGGAAATGATACCCTGGTGAACATAGCACAAAGCCAAAATAAAATTGTTAAAGTGAAAAATAATTTTGATGGCCCGGCTATATTGTATAAAGATTGTGGATTCATAGGCAACGCAGTTGAGCTTGGAGAAGGAGATTATACTTTAGCAGCATTGGCCAGTAAGGGTATCGCCAATGACGACATATCTTCCATTAAGATAAAAGCAGGTTTTAAAATCGTTGGTTTTAAAGATGATAACTTTGGCGGCGCGTCAATAACAATATCTGCCAGTGATGATTGTCTTGTAAACGAAGGGTTTAATGATCAGATCACTTCGTTAAAAATTGTAACTAGTGGCGTAACCGGAATGGATGGAACCTGGTTTTTAAAAAATAGCCACAGTAATCTGTACCTCGATGTGCCGGGAGGTAACCTGTCAGACGGGGTGCAATGGCAACAATTGGCGCTGAACAATTCTGCTGAACAACAATTTATACTGTCAGATATAGGTGGCGGTGTATACACTGTAACCAACCTGAACTCAGGCAAAGTGATGGATGTAGATGGTGCTAAAGACGACAATGGTGCAAAAGTGCAACAGCGGAGTTATGCGAATGGAAAAAATCAACAATGGATATTAATTGCGGCCGATGCCGGATTTTATAAGTTCGTAGCAAGACACAGCATAAAGATTTTGGAAATTGGCGCATGGAGCACAGCGGATGGCGGCATGGCACAGCAATGGACCAATGAAAATCAATCAAGCGGGCAATGGAAGTTAGTGCCAGCACCAGGAAACATTGCTACCGTATACAAACATTGCAATTATGATGTGAGTGGCTACAGTGCTAAGTTGACTACCGGGAAATATACACTTGCTCAGCTACTCGCCAAAGGAATTGCAGACAATGATCTTTCGGCTGTCAAATTGAGTGACGGCTATGAAATGCTTCTTTATACCGACGATAATCTGACGGGTACGTCACTGCTTGTTAAAACGGATAACAGTTGTCTTGCTGCTAATAATTTTAATGATATTACCACCTCATTGCGAATTCAGGCAGTCAGCAATACCGTGTCGGCAAAAAGGTCAGCTAACAAAACAAGTGAAAGCAAATCTACACTTAACACTTTTCCTAACCCATTTGCTCAGTCTATATCAGTTGAAACTGAGAACGAGAATGACGGCAGGGTATCTGTAACAGTTTATAATATGAATGGCCAAGTGGTTAAAAAATTATTTGAAGGCTACCTTGCGGCTGGCATTTACCAGTTCGTGTTTGATGCAACTACCTTAGAAGATAACATATACTTTGTGAAGTACATCTATAAAAATAAGGTTGTGACGAAAAAAATAATGAAGTTGTATCACTGAGTAGTGGTGACTCGTTCCTTGCATCGGCTTCAAGGCCTGTTTTCTCATCGGCTGTGGTACAAAATGTGATTGGAGAAGAGACTGGTCAATGCTTGTTTATTTTTCGAATAAAGTAAAGCAACATGCTATTGCCGGAAATCAGGTTAATTATAATTAGTCCTGCTTTGTCAAGTAATAAAAAATATTGGTCTGGATAAATTAAACAACACAGATCTAGTTCAAGTTGTTCAGCAGCTGATCTGACCCGCCGTGAGATAATTCATCAGCGCTACGGTCTTGCGTTTTCTTTTAACTGCGGCGCTACCCACACATTTAACAAGGCTAAATATTTATTGCGGAAAGAGATGCTTTTGATCGGGCATTATTGCAGTTATAATCAGTAAACATTTAAACAGTAACCTGACAAAGCAGGATCAGGCCCTTCAGTAAAACCGCGACGGTCCCCAATAAGATTTAGCTAATTATAAGCGCTTCATACCACCAGTCAGGCACCTATGGTATTCGTATGCATGCCGAATATATTAATCACGCAAGTTGCCATTTTACTAAAATCGATTTAACAAAATCTATTTGTTTCGGAAATAAAAATAACGATTCCATGTTTTTCGTATTACTTTTTTTATATTTCCGCGCGATTACAAATTTAGAACGATTTAACGATGAGGAATTATTAACCTGCATCGGATCAACGAACAGGAGTAGCGTTCGATGTAATTTTGAACGCCACTGGAAAGCGATAAGATTCAATATTGTGAATGTTCGCCTCTGGGTATGCTCCAAAATTCTATCGAGCAAACCATAGACTTTATTTAAAAAGCATACTGGCAGAACAAATTTTTGTACAATTTAAAAGTATAATGCGTAAATATTAACCTGAACAAAGAATTTTACAAACGGCACATTCGCCCGCATCTTGTCTGATCAAACCATACGGAAAGAAGAATCTGATATCACATGCTATTGGTGCGAAGTACGCTTATTAAGAATGCCAAAATAATTGCAGACGAACAATTTACGATTAACCTACTAAACATAACCGAACCTAACCTAACCCTGATCTATGCAAGAGAAAATTTACCATTCTACCTGATTTGAAAAAGCAAAAGCTAACAATGGTTGCACATTGCCAGCCTCCAAAATTACCGCCAGGCGGTAGTGTTTTGTCCGACTAAACATTCCAGAACAAAACTTTTCAAATTATGAAAAAGAAACGAATTGTTGATTTCATTAAAACGGCAATGAAAATCACTTTTTTTCAAACTATCTTATCAATCATATTTATCTGCGTGGCCCTTGCTGGCAACATGAATGCAGAGATTCTCGACCGGAAAATAACTTTGTCTTCAAGACAGGAAGAAATTAGCCATTTGCTTAAAAGAATACAGAAAGCGGCTAGCGTACAATTCGTGTACAATCCCATCGCTATTCAGGTTTGCCGAAAAATATCGCTTCATGCTTCCAATCAGCCTTTGAGTGAAGTTCTGGATGAAATTTTGTTAGTCAATAACATACATTACCGTGTAGTTAAAGATTGTATACTCTTGTTCAGTCAGGCAGATGAAAAGGCTACGAATACATCAGATGATAATGAAGCAGTGCGTTCCCTCAAAGAGGAGGCGATAGACTTTATAATTACAGGGAAAGTAACAGATGAATCAGGGCAAAGTATGCCGGGAGTAAGCATTATTCTAAAAGGTACTTCCATGGGAGTTTCTTCAGATGTTGATGGTAATTTTACATTAAATATTCCCGAGGCACAGACCAACGGAGTGCTTATATTTTCATTCGTAGGATATATTTCTTCCGAAGTTGCGATCAACAGCCAAACTGTAATTAATTTTCAATTGAAGCCCGACGTTACTTCTTTGGGCGAGGTGGTTATTGTAGCCTATGGTGAGCAGCGTAAGAAAAATATGGTCGGTGCTAATTCATCGGTTAATGTATCTGAGTTAAAACAACCTGTATCGAATATTGGTACCATGCTGGCTGGTCGTATTGCAGGTATTGTTCAGGTGCAGCGAACTGGCGAACCGGGCAGAGATGCAGCCAATATCTGGATTCGTGGATTATCGAGCTGGCCGCAATACGGAGGTGTTAGTCCGCTTGTACTGATCGATGGCGTAGAAAGAAGTTTAGATAATGTTGATGCCCAAGATGTTGAATCGTTTAACATTCTAAAAGACGCGTCAGCAACTGCTGTGTATGGTATGCGCGGTGCCAATGGCGTAATCCTGATTAAAACCAAGTCAGGCAAGGCAGGTAAAACATCCATTGTTGCAAACTACCTCCAGGGGGTTACGACATTTACCAAAATGCCTGAATTGGCCGATGGCCCTACTTTTATGCGGCTCACAAATGAAGCGCTTACCAATCACAACAAAAGTCCATTCTTTTCAAACGAACAAATTACGCGCACAGAAAGCGGTGAAGATCCTATGGTATATCCCAATGTTAACTGGTTTGATGCAGTGTTTAATAAGCATGCTTCAAACAGAAGGCTCAATCTGAACGCGAGTGGCGGAAATGAAAAAGCAAGGTATTATGTTTCTGCGGCGTACTATAACGAAGATGGTTTTTTTAAAACAGATGCGCTGCAGCAATATAATTCAACCACCCGCTTTACGCGATATAACTTTACGTCAAACATCAATGTTGATGTAACCAAAACAACAATTCTGGATTTGGGCATTCAGGGCTATGTATCTAATGTAAACTATCCAGGACAAGCTTCCGAAGACGTATTTGGGCAAATCATGATGACCTCTCCAGTCGCTTATCCAATTATGTACCCAGGCGGAATTGTACCCGGGCGTGAAGTTAACGGTGACTTTAGAAATCCGTATGCAGACATTTCACAACGCGGTTATCGCAATCAGTTCCGTAATCAGGTATATTCGAATATACGTGTAACACAAGATTTAAATTTTATTACACCAGGATTAAGCTTTACAAGTTTATTCAGTTTTGATGCCTACAACTGGCATGATATGTACCGCTTGAAACGTAAAGACACTTATTTTATTGATCCTATAAATCCAAGAAATCCAGATGGAACACTAAACTTGAAGCAAACATATACATCAGGTAGTTCAGCGTTGAATTATTCGCGTGATCTTGGAGGCAATCGCAGGTTCTATTCAGAAAGTGCTATTAACTACCGCAAAACTTTTGGACAGCACTACGTCACCGGCATGCTTTTGTATAGCCAGACTGATTACACTAATAGTTCAGCTATAGATTTTACCGAATCAATTCCCTTTAGAAACAAAGGTATAGCGGGTCGTGTTACCTATGCATTGAAAGATCGTTATTTCCTTGAGGCTAACTTTGGTTATAATGGTTCCGAAAATTTCGCGCCCAAAAGAAGATATGGATTCTTTCCTTCTTATGGACTTGGATGGGTAGTCTCTGATGAAAATTTCTTTCAGTCTTTCAAATCGGCTATTCAGTTTTTTAAACTTCGTTTCTCTGATGGATTGGTGGGTATAGCAGGTGGTGGCCGCAGGTTTGGATACATCACTATACTTAGTAACGTTGGTCAACCCGGCTATGCTTATGGTATGCCTGGCAGCACAACAGGGTATGGCGGAATTACTATTCAGGATTATGCTGTAGATGTAGGCTGGGCAACGTCCAGAAAAGTAACCTTGGTATAGAAATACAAACGTTGAATTATTTGTCGCTAACAGTTGACTTTTGGAAGGAACGCAGAACAGACGTATTCTTACCGCGTGGTGCTGTTGCAGACATAGTAGGTCTATACAACGATCCGTGGGGCAACTTTGGTATCATTGAAAACAAAGGAATAGACATTGCCCTCGTGTCCAAAGATCTTAAAGTTGGAGATGTGAGTATCGTTAGCCGTGTCAACTTTAATTACAATCGTGATAAAGTGATTGAAAATGATCAACCCCATCAGCTCTATCCGTGGTTAGAAAGGCGCGGAGAAAACGTATTGTCCTATTGGGGCTATCAGGCAGAAGGTTTGTTTGTTGATCAGGATGATATTATCAACCACGCAAAACAAAACTGGGGCGAAGTATTGCCTGGCGACATTAAATACAAAGACATGAATAACGATGGCAACATCGATAACCTTGATCAGGTAAAAATTGGCAGGGGTGATGTTCCACGAATTACCTATGGATTTGGTTTAAATCTATTCTGGAAAAATTTTGATATAGGTACATTCTTTCAAGGTACATCACAGGCTGATCGTATGATTGGTGGATTTGGTGTCATGCCTTTTTCCGGAGGAAGTGGTGCAGGCAACGTATATGCAGTGGCAACCGATCGTTGGACAGTTGAAAATCCGAATCCCAATGCTACCTATCCGCGCCTGGCCTATGGATCCGAATATCAAAACAATACACAAGCCAGTTCATGGTGGGTACGTGATGTTAGTTTTCTTCGCCTGAAAACAGCGGAACTTGGTTATAGCCTTCCTGATCGTTTGTTCAAGGGTATAGGTCTGAGCAAAGCGCGAATTTATGTGATGGGTGTTAACCTGTTAACGTTTAGCAAATTTAAATTATGGGATCCGGAACTGAATACTTCAAATGGATCGAGATATCCCAATGTGCGGACTATTTCTGCTGGTATTAATGTTTCATTTTAAATCATGAATGTATGTGTCTAGCAACTGTAAAAAAATATATACTGGCAACGACTCTTCTGCTGACAGGCTTTTCTTGTCAGGAGGGTTTTCTTGATCAGGTACCTGATGACCGGCTTACTGAAACCGACATCTTTATCAATTTGAATAATACGGAAATGTATCTGGCCAATGTGTACAGCATGATACCCGATGAAGCGCAACAAAGATTTGTTGCAAATAATAATTCAGGGCCCTGGACGGGGGGTTCCAGTGAAGCTGAATATGCACCCTGGAGTACGGTTCCAAACGGAATCAATGTAGGCAATTGGAATGCGGCCAGTTACTGGGTTGGATCTTTATATGCCAGCTTTTATATAGGCATACGAAATGCGACTTACTTTATGCAGAATTCAAACTCCGACCGCTGCAGCAATTGTGAGGTTGAAAGAATTGAGCGATATAAGGCAGAAGCCAGAGCGCTGCGCGCACTTTATTATTACTACCTAATCAGAATGTTTGGCCCTGTTGTCATTACAGGCGATAAGCTTTTTGCACCTGATGTAAGTGTATCAGACCTTCAAATACCCCGAAGTTCTTTTGATGAATGCGTAGCGTATGTAGTAAGTGAATTTGAGAAAGCCGCAGAAGCACTTCCTGCTACACCCGTGGGAAATCTATACGGGCGAATGACACGCAGTATTGCATTGGCGTACAAACAAGAAATTTTAATTCTGGCTGCCAGCCCGCTGTTTAACGGCAATACAGATTACGCAAGTATGGTGAATAAAGATGGCAAGCAATTAATCAGTCAGCAGTATGATGAAATCAAATGGCAAAAAGCGGCACAAGCTTCTAAAGCATATCTGGATGAATTTGTACCTGTTTATCATGAGCTCTTTAAAAAGAATGGCGCTTCGGGTAATTACAGTGCCTTCTTGTCTTGCCGCGATGTTTTGTTGCAAAGCTGGAATAAAGAATGGATCATGGGCAGGTCTAACTCAGGTGTTACCTCACTACAATATGAAGTGACGCCATATCATGCAGGAGCACCACAAGAGAGTCGGGGTGGCGGTGGTTTAGGAGCCACGCAGCAAATGGTTGACGCCTACTTTATGGCCAATGGCTTGAGCCCGATAACGGGTTATAATGATGACGGGTCACCCATTGTTAATGGCGTGTCTGGGTTCAAAACGACAGGCTTTACATCGTTCCAGGCACCAGATGATACCCAAGCAAGAGAAACGTTTAATCAATGGGTTAATCGTGAGCCCCGCTTCTATGTAGGTATCACGTACAGTGGGCGACCCTGGCTTAACCCAGGTACAAGTGGATTGATTACCACTACTTATTATAAAGGGAACTCAGGAGCGAGCCAAAGTCAATGGGATTTTAGTCCGACGGGCTATAATTCAAGAAAGAACATTTACCCCGGAAGTTGGTACATAGGTAATAGAGCATTTTGCCTTTACCGCTTAGCACAAGTTTATTTAAACTATGCAGAAGCTTTAAATGAAGCGAGTTTTGGTCATCCTGATATTTTGTTTTACCTCAACCTTATTCGTGAACGAGCTGGTATTCCAGGTTATGGTCAAACTGGCGATTTGCCTGTACCGACATCAAAGGAAGCCATGCGAGAAGCAATCCGAAAGGAGCGGCAAATAGAATTTGCATTTGAAAATATGCGCTGGTTTGATGTACGCAGATGGAAGATTGCTGAGCAAACTGAAAGCGGTGCCATGTATGGCCTCAATATTCGCGAAGATCCACCCGAATTTTATGAGCGGGTTGCCTTTGAAAACCGCGTGTTTGAACAGAAGCACTACCTGTTACCTTTACCTCAAAACGAGGTTCTGATTAATCTGGAAATGGTACAAAATACCGGTTGGTCAGCAAAATAAAATTTAGACGAATAAGATTCTTGACTATGAAGAAATATAACTATGCGGCAGGGATAGTAACCTGCCTTTTCGCAGGCTGCTTACTTACCCACGTTTCAGCGCAAAGTATTATTGCGAAAGGAGGAACGGTAACAGCAGAAAAGCCTGGTAATCCATCCAATGAACTGGTGGAAAAATTAGTTGATGATAATGCATCAACAAAATACCTAACCTTTAATGTAGCGCCACTATGGATACAATGGCAATGCAACAATCCTGAAATATTAAAAATCTATACATTGGTTTCTGCGAATGATGCGCCTGACCGTGATCCTAAAAACTGGACGGTGGCAGGATCGAATGACGGAAACAACTGGACCGTTCTGGATACACGTACGGATGTATCGTTCTCATCCAGATACATGAACAAAACTTTTTTTGTAAACAATAATACGGCCTATACGTACTACCGGCTTAACATAAGCCTGATGAATGGTGGTGGTCTTTTTCAATTGGCTGAATGGGGATTATTTGAAGGGGGAGCTCCAGCGGCACCAACCAATTTAAACGGTATATCATCTGGAAGTAATGAGGTCTTACTTACCTGGACAGACAATACACCCATTGAGGAAAACTATGAAATTGAACGTTCTGATGATGGATTAACGTATACGAAAATTGCTACCGTAGACCCGCAGGTGGTTGAATATCTGGATGAAGATGCTGGCGTTAATAAAGTATATTATTACAGGGTACGTGCTGTAAATCCTAACGGTCAATCAACGTATGCTACAAAGACCACCACTACGTTAGATCTCAATGGAACGTTTGAAGATTTAACCGATGATGGAGGAACGCTCTCCGTATCCAATGAAAATACCAGTAACGCAAACGAATCGTCTTCCAAGCTTATTGACAACGATCTCAATACGAAGTATCTCCTTCCTGGTGCTTTTACGGGCTATAATTTTTCATACCACTCAACTAAAGGTGAGGATCTTTATGTTACAAAATACACTTTAATATCCGGCAATGATGACCCCGGAAGAGATCCTAAATCATGGAAATTTGAAGGATCATCAAATGGGTCGTCATGGACTACGGTGGACACAAGAACAGAAGAACTATTTCCAAATCGTTCACAGGCACGTACGTTTCGCCTGGCCAGTCCTGCGCAGTATAGTTATTACCGCATAAGTGTTACAGCAAACAATGGAAATACATCCATCATGGGGCAAATTACAGAATGGCAAATATGGGCCATCAATCCCGACATACCTTTAGCGCCAGATGCGTTGACCGCAGAGGCTATATCAAAAGTTGAAATTAAACTAAAGTGGAATGACAACGCGAGTGATGAAACAGGTTATCAGGTTGAGCGCTTAAGCAGCGAAGGAGTTTTTGTTTCCGTTAAGGAATTGCCAGCCAACACAATTACCTATACCGACAACGGCTTAACACCTGCCAAACGATATTATTATCGTGTTAGGGGTGTGGGAGAAAATGGTCTTACAGTACATTCCAATATGGCAACAGACTCTACATGGTATGATCCTAACTTGCCCCTACCACCTATAAACTTACAAGCTACTACCCTTAGCAACACGGCTGTTAATTTAACGTGGCAAGATAATTCAACGAATGAAACAGGTTTTAAAATTCAACGCTCTAAAGACGGCGTAGTGTACAGTAACGTGGCGGCAGCATTAGATGCTGATGTAGAAAGTTATGAGGATAGTACACTTACACTTGCAACTCATTACTACTATAGAATTTTAGCTTTCAATGCGGCGGGCGATGCGCTTTTATATTCCAATACAGCAGAGGCAACAACAACGGGATCAAACGAGCCTCCAACCATGAACCAACTTTCTGATTATATTACTTGCAATTATCTTGATATTCAAAATATACCGGTCACAAATATTACGCCCGGCCCTGAGTCTTATCAGAAAACTTCACTTAGTGTTTCTTCTGACAATAATGATTTATTTGAACAGCTAACCATCTCCCAGCCCGCAGAGGGAGCAGCAACATTTTCGTATAAACTTGCAACAAATTCTGTAGGCACGGCCAACGTTACAGTAACCTTAAAAGATGATGGTGGCTCTTTAAATGATGGCAATGATACGTACGCATTAATGTTTAAGATTGAAGCCTATAAGCTGGATATCTTCGCCTCATCTGATGAAGGAAATGTTATTAACAAAGGCGACATTATTCACTTACGATCATCATCAAGTTTAGCGCAACATTTTGAATGGGATGATGCACCTGGCATTTTAGAAGGTCAATCAACCGATGTGTTAACAGTAAGACCAACCCGTGGATATAATTATATAGTCACTGCTTCTACCGGTGATGGTTGTAAAGAAAGTACTTCTATCATGATCCACATCAAAGGTGATTTTGGATTAGATGCAGCCAACGTCCTCACGCCTAACAATGATGGCAAGAATGATGTGTGGACCATCTGGAATCTTCATACCTACCCAGGCAATGTTGTAAAAGTGTACGATATGTCAGGCCATGAAGTATTTAGTAAGAAGGATTATGCGAATGACTGGAACGGAACGTATCAGGGACAGGCGCTGGCCGATGGTGTGTACTATTACATTATTGAATTAGGTGGTGGTATCGGAACCGTGCGCGGCTCTCTAAGCATCATTAATGATTAATGGGAAGATCGATTATGGACTCAAATTAAGTTGAACCTAAACACCTTATGAAATGAAATCATTACAAATAAAAAACAGCATTTACATCTTGCCAGTATTTGCACTGTTGCTAACGGCGCAGTCAGCCTTCTCACAATTGAGACCCTTTGGCGCTATATATTTTCAAAATCAATATCTGGCAAATCCTGCTTTTGCTGGTATCGATAAAGGGGTTACATTAAACGCAGGTTATCTCAGGCAATGGGCAACAGTGCCCGGCGCACCTAAAGCTGGCTATCTAACAGGTGCTTATCAGGTGAATGATAAGATGGGTGCAGGCATTTCAATATTTAATGAAGAAGCCGGATTGTTTGTACAAACTCGTATAGCAGTAACGTATGGATATCACATTGTTCTCAACGAAGAGCGCGGACGCAAATTGCATTTGGGACTTTCGGCTGGCTTTAGAAAGAGACGATTGGATGTGGACAACATAAATGGTGATCCGAATGATCCTACCTTGAATAATTATAATAATAAGCCCTTATATGCTGACGCAGATTTCGGTGTTGTATTTACGGAAAAACGATTAACGGTTCAGGCAGTGTTGCCTAATATGCGAATGTTTTTTGAAAACATAGGAGATGGTGAAGCAGGGCAACCCACTTTCTTCACTGCAGTAAGTTATACTTTTAAACCTGGTGCAAGCCAATCGGTTGGTGTGGAACCTAAAGTTTGCTATCGGGGTGTAACGGGTTATAATAACTTGTTGGATGTTGGTGTTAACATTACATTTTTAGGGGAGACGCTTAATACTTTTATAATGTATCATAGCACAAGGAGTGCCTCTTTCGGTGCCGGTTTAAAAGTAGCTTCAAAATTCAGATTAACAGGAACCTATTTAACAGGCGCAAAAGGCATGGGCATCTACTCCCGTGATAATTTTGAATTTGGACTCCAGGTGCTATTAAATAACGAGAAATAATTTAGCTTAAACAGAGATATTCTATGAATAAAATATTTTTATCAACAATAGCGCTTGGCTTGTGTTTGTTGGTTGCTTCTTCCTGTGAAGAAACAGGTGGAAATCCAACGGGCCACCCCGAAGGCCCGACCGATGATGATGCAATACTTTATTTGGTAACGCCTCAGGCATCGATGAGAGAAACATGGGCCGATCATAATCTTGAAGTTGAAAGAGTGTATTACAATAAAGATGTGGCTGTATATTTTGACAGTAACGTACCAGAGTCTGCAAAGTGGCCATTTTTATTTATGTCCAAAGCATGGAATTATACAAAAGATCAATACGGCAATTTTAGTAAGGAGAACAGACTGTATGTAGTATGCCACGGAGGAACTTACGATGGTAATTTTTCGGGTAATCACTTTGATGAAGCAACAGGCTATCGCAGCCTCTCAGATGTAAGCGGTGAACCATCAGACTGGTCAGACACCACCAACAAGGTTATGGATGGCCACATTCAAAATATGGCACGCATTGTAGAATCATCTTCTTACAGTTTAAAAGGATCACCTGCTTCTGAAATTTGGGGCGACAATAAGTGGGAAGAGATTTTTCAGTATGATGTATATAGTGGCCTGGCGATGACTGATAATGCGAATCGAATCCATGACGAATACATAACAAAGACAGAAGATTTTCCACGAACAAATACATATTGGTTTAGAGACTGGTTTTATCCGATCTACGATGAACATGGCCACGGTGCAGTATTGGTTAATTTCTTTAAATTATTGTCTGAGAACTTTCCGAAGGATGGCGATACCTATAGCAGAAAAATGAATATGGGTGAGTTTATTCATTTCTGGAGTGGCGCGGCAGGAACTGACTTAAAAACGCTTGCCAACACCGCATTCGGAACAACTGACGACTGGAATAATGAACTAGCTAAAGCGAAAAAAGACTTTCCATCGGTTACTGCTTTGTATTGAAACCGATCGGGTAAAACTATCATACTTAATTATTGTAGTCCGACTAAAGATGGTAAGATATGATTGACTCTTAGTTGGAGAATAGAGGAATAATTTGGTCTTATTTAGTAGCAGTATCTGGGTAGCCTTAATGAATTAAAAGTTCCAAATGTATCTTTTGAGATGAAGCCGTATTACAGTTCAGTTACGATTTTTGCAATTAATTGTAGTGATCAATTCATTCCATAGTTAGTTCAGCGAAAGATGCGCGAAGGCACGTAAGCATTTCAAATTATAAGCATAGGCGCGCAAAAAATCTAGCTTTTGTCTGGCACTTTTGGCGCCAGACAAAAGCTAGGTTAATAAAACTTAACATGATCGTGGCGCAAATCCGCGCCACGATCATGTTAAGTTTTTCTCTGCAAGGCCTTCGGTTTAAGTCTGAGCGCTTCACGCAACTCCGCGCAGTGGTACGGATCTTCTCCATGCATCGACCAAGCCTTTATATACCTGACATTCCCTGGAGCCAGTAAGTAACGCTACAGCGTCATTCAATTTACCCTGGCAGCAATCATCCTTAATATTAAACCACAAGCCTGTAGCCAGCAGCTTGTAACTAATTAATCCTACTTTGTCAAGTTATCAAATATTGGTATCGAAAAATTTGAGCACAAATCCAGCTTACGTTGTTCTGCAGCTAATCAAAATTGCCAAGAGGTAATGCATCAGAGCTGCGGTCCTGAGTTTAAGTATCCTATCCGCATGGCGGATAGGACGTTTGCTATTAAAAGTACGCGCAGGCTTGCTAAAAGCCTGCGCGTACTTTTAATAGGTTCACTGCGGCACTGCACATGTAATCTGGCTAAATATTTATTGCCGCAGAAGGAGATGCTTTTGATCGGGCATTCTTGCCGATTCTAGTCAGTAAAGTCATTCAAACAGATACTTGACAAAGTAGGATTAATAATTAAAATGCGTCTTTAATATTTATACAATAAAGCATTGATTAGAAATTATTTTTGTGTGGCTATTCTATTGTCGGCAACATTAACAGCGGCAAGGGCTCAGGACCCAGAAACGATAATCCAAAATGGATATACACTTAAGTTTACACGTCTCGATCTAACGTTGAATACAACGGTTAAAACCAGATTGATCGACGCATTTCTTACAGTATATCCTAAGCTGGCTGCTGAATACAATACAAACACAGTTAAAGAAGTGGCTTTCTTTGTAGACACCGCTTATTCAGGTGTTGCAGAGGCTGGGGGAGGTCGTGTTCGATTTAGTGATAAATGGCTCCGCCTTCATCCAGGAGATATTGATGTAGTGACAAATGAAGTAATGCATCTTGTCCAATCATAACTCACGATGCAGGCCCGGGGTGATTAACGGAAGGTATTGCTGATTACGTACACTGTCGCTTCGGCGTAGATAATAGAGGTGGAGGCTGGTCTTTGCCAGCGTATAGCGCGAATCAACATTACTTCATCAATAGTTATCGCGTTACGGCACATTTCCTTGTATGGGTGGAAAGTAAAAATCCTGGCTTTGTAAAGAACCTTGATTCAGTTATAGAACAAAAGCTTACACTCCGGAGCTATGGAAAAATGAAACAGGCAAAACTCTTGATGAGCTTTGGGTAACCTATGGAAGTGAGCCCGTGATATCTGAATAGGTATAAATATTAAACCTGCTTCTGGGCCGATTAGCATGATTAGTTAATCGGCCCTTTCCTATCATGGGTTAATAAATTGTTATTCTATTAACCAGCTGCAGGATTTACTATTTCAATAGTGCCCTCGTCAGTGTTCACCCGCACATAGTCTCCGTTTTTCAATCGCACAGTGAGATTCGGAATGTTGATGATGGTCGGTATCTGCAGTTCGCGAAGAAGGATTACGGAGTGTGAAAGCCATGAACCCTTTTCAATAAGAACGGCCTTACATGCAGGGAACAATGGTGCCCACCCTGGGTCTGTTCGGAGCGCACAGATAATTTTTCCATTCATATTGAGATCTCCGCTTGCATCATGAACGACCATAACTTCACCTTCTACAGAACCATTTCGCAAGCCGGTGCCTTTTAAAACACCTTCAGTTTCCTCAGGTATAGTTTTTTCTATCGGTGGATAAGGCATGGTGACACGTGAGGGAACGGTTTCTTTTTGATACAGAGCAAACTTGCTTTTTCTCTCCGCCACAAGAGATTTAAATCGATTCCCTTCTGATTTATATTCCTTCAATTCAGGTTCAGTTAGGTAAAAAATGTCTCGTTTGTTATTCAGTAGCTGTAGTGAAACAAATTGCGCACCTAATGCCAGGAAGAGATGGCGGTACATTCCGAAGAGTCGGCATCGTTCCAGGCGCATTGCCTCCCTGCGGATGAGTGCATCTTCCAGGCCTTCAACTTTTTCCATAAGCTGGTGGTGGGAGATAATTTCCTGCGTATTGAAGGAGGCCATCACATTACGGGTAGCTTGTTCGCGTAACCGACCACCTCCAACGCCTGAACGATGCGCATCAACTAAGTTCTGAAGATATTTGTAAAATATGCCGGGATTTAAGCGCATGGTTATGGTTTCAAGCTTCAGTTCTCCGATTGTGCGATCACCATACTGGTCTATATATTCGGTCACTTTTTTAAAGAACGATGGGTGCTTCTTGGAAATGACATTGTGGACATCGGGTGCCAAGGCCATGACAAGCGCATAAAGCGATTCATCTGATTTTACTTCATGCGCCAAATTTTGAAGTTCGCGTATAGGCAGCAGACTTGCCAGTTCCTCATTGCCTGCCAGGTAATATCGCAGGAACTCATCCGCATTCGGGATACCTGACTTTTTTAGCTTTCTGAGGACGGCTCCATTGCGCATCATCACATTAAAATCATTTACGATTTGTACGGTCCACCGCTCCGTCAATGTGGTATCTAGCCTTTTTTTCTCTTGTATCAGATCATCGACTCCCAATGAATTTAAGTCGAGTTTGTAGAACGTGTTTGAATAGGACCTACAGAGGGCCAAAAAATTTTGCACATCAGTTGGAAGCCTGCGGAAGGCGAAAAGAAGCCTGGCAAGATTCATTACTACGCCACCAAGCATCTTAATTTTTTCTGGTAAACTTTTTTTTATGTCCTTCACGAAGTCGACAGGGTCAGTCAGTCCCAACACCTTTTCCAGGTCAGATTTATTTTGCTTAAAGGAGGGCAGGAGTTGAAGACCGGCATACCAGCTATTGATGTTGTAATAAATTCGTCCTTTGACAAGCCCTAGAAGATTTTGAATTATGTGTTCGTTTTTTTCAATAGTGCGCTTGCTAAGGCCAAGGGCACGCATGGTTTGACGATAGGCGGTGGCATAGCCATGACTCGCAAAACTAAAAGTCAACGGAGTTGTAACACCGCAGTAGTTTTCTTGAACGTTCGAATTGTCGTACACAATAACGTCAGGAATCTTCACGGAAATTGGACGAGCCTGCACAACAAAGAGATGCTCTCCATCAAACACAAACTCCACGTCCATCGGCTTTTGAAAAGATGCTTCAATTTTTTGTGCTGTCTCGTATAGCGTGGCCAGTTGTTCCGATGTTAGTGTATCCTGTTCTCGCCGTTCCATGCCGATATCGGACTTTACTAATCCACGTGTACTTTGACTCGTGTACCAATAACTTTTAGGAACTATTATTTTACGACTTATAACTCCATTTTTTTTCCAAAGGTAAAATTCGTCTGGCACGTCTTCTCCCCTGTTGAGATATTCAGAGAACCCCGGTACTGCGTGGATGGCCACCTCCTGCGGAAATTCAGGTGATGTGGTGAAAAGTATTCCACTGCTTACTGCGTTAACTTGCTTTTGTATAATCACCGCAGGCTGTGTATATCCAATCTTTCTTTTCTCTTTGTAAGCGCTGACGCTTTCGGAATCCACACGCTGCGCTGAGGCACGAATTGCCTCGAGCACATCATCCATTGTTTTCAGGTTCAGGTAGGAATTAAACAAACCAGCAAAAGAATTTGCTTCACTGTCTTCTCCCATAATGGACGAGCGTACCACAACCGGTTGCCGGGGGAAATCCCATCTTGCAAGGATAGCTTGAAATGTGCGCTTGTCTTCATCGGAAAGTTGAAAGTTCCCTTTGCTGGCTCCCGAAGAAGTGGCGGTCACCACAAAAAATTCTGGAACATAAAATCCTGCTTCCTGTAACTCGAAAAGACCTTTCGCTTTACCACCAACCGGTTGTTTTCTTGCTTCTCTAAATTTTGTAACGATCATTCTCCTGGAAGTAATATTTAGATGATAATTGTAACGTAACTGAAGCCCAGAAAGCGAATACCATTAACGCGACACAGTCCAATAGTTTATTGACATCAAATTGAATGTTTTTTTTCATACCGTAGGTTGCAATACGCATCACGGAGATGAAAATAATTGCAAAAAGGACCATGTTTACAGCGGGGAAACATTCCTCGCTATTTGCATACAAACGCTTAATTTCCATGATGATGAGCTTGTCAGTTTAAGCATGAAAATAACCAAACAATTCATCTAGTTAGATTTTTCTTAATGGTTATAACCATTATTGCATGTATTATTCTTGCCAATAGTGTAAAAAGTGCATTAACTGTAGGCTACAGTCTGTGGGTTTGGTTTATTAGGAACGACCCTATAGTTGTTTCAGTATGAACATTTTAAGAATTATTGATTCTGATACAGGTGATACACGGCGATAAGTGATTCGCGGCTGGTTGAAGATTTATAAATTCTAAACTCACTAATTTCGTTACGCTGCTGTACATAAACAGACCGGTGTGGCGTATCGTATTAGTCTTAAATTATTAGTAAAATATTTTATCTAATTTTGGTCTGCCTTCCATTTTCTAACCAGATACCATCAAGTGATTTATGAAATACAATCCGTTAAACATCTTTAAGGCCAAGTAATAATTTCTGTTACTTAATATTCTTTATCTGAATACGTATTTGCTGTATAGTAAATAGTTTAGATTCTTTTTAGGAAGATGTTGATGTTAATTGAATTTTATAGTCTTTATTTATATCAATCGAATCTTTAAATAAGATTGTATTTCATATCGGAGCAACAAAATATCAGATTACAAAAAGCAATATTGAAAACAGGCGGCATCAAGACCCCTGAAATTGACTTCCATTATTACGGAAGGAAACTGCTACTATGAGTATTCAATTGATAAATCATGGTCAGCAGGAGCTAATTCTTGATTAATTTCTAAATAGGCCCATTATCTCTTTCATGCATCAGCCTTGATTTAAACCGTGGTCAGCTTTAGTCGAGCATCTCACGCTTTAGCCTGTTATTAATGAAGTGGCTAACCGGATTAACGTATATAAAGATCATTAAAACTGTAAACTTATTTGGTAAGTAACATCATGTACAAAAGCAGAATCCCCACCAGTTAGCAGGGATTCTAAAGTTAAGTTAAGCTTACTGCTTATTCGCAATATTGGGAGTCTATCTCTCTATTAGCTCTTAAATATACTGATACCATTCTACCCTGATATGGACCAGGCAATGGATAAGGATACTTGACAATAGCATGAAATTGATTTAATTGTATTATTTTGAAATTAGAGGGGCCAAAGTTTCTGCTTACTAGTGAAACGGTTCTGCCACAGTTGGTTACTGTCCAGGTACCAATGTCAACAGTATCTCCTGGTACCGGTGTTTTTATTCCCAAATCAACTTCAATGAAGGTACCATCTTTACGAAGGAATATCCTATCGTCTAGAAATGATTGGGGTGCCACTTGATTACCCAAGCTATCTACATACGCATAGGTTGTCCAGCTCTTACATTGATTTCCATTACCGGAAAATATTCTTTCAACAAGTGTATTTTTAATATTACACTTAGAATTGTTCCTTGATGGCGAATCGAAAGCATAATCACCTTCCTCAGCGGTAAATCTTTCTTGTTCTGTGAGGGGCTCAACCTCGTCTACCTGACAGCCGACTACAATGGCAGCTGCGATTAAAATTGAATACAGTTTTTTCATAAGTGAATGTGGGTTTGTGTAAAGAAACAATATAATTAAAAAAATGATATTAGAACAACCAGTACAATTTATCGGCTAGGGAAATAGCTTTTATCGCGCTGTGCTAAATCCGTGAGATGGGAATTTGTTCGAGCATCCGTAAGTGCAAGAACGTTGAAACATTTCTAAGTTACCCAGTAGGTATCTTCAAAGAAGTTGAAGAGAGTCAATCACCGGAAGTGAGTCTTGCCCGCCTTCAAGTGCTTTATATCTCAAATGGGACGGATTCAGATGAAGAGAGGATGATCATAGATGCACAGCGAGCCTATAGTAATTTGATCTATGACAAGGCGCGGTATGAGTTTGAATTTATACCATGGGTAAAAAAAGTATGGCACATTTCTAACAGTGCTAAAAGTAATTGGTTTAGAAAAACAGAACGTAAGCTTTTCTTCACCCTTGAATTTACTTTCAAAGCCAGTTATGCAACGTTAATTGAATGGGCAGCAAAAGCTAGTTATGCAGAACTAGTCACGGATATTTATCTGTTGATTGCAAACGCAGACTGCCTGCAAGCTTCTCCAGATCTTAAGATCATCCACGAACAAGCGGATAAAAAAATAATTATAATAGCACGTTGGGGTGCCTTTACCAAAACTATTTTAGAAATCTCTAATGAAGAGATAGATATAATAGAAATCGGGGGCAATGATGAGATTGTGGTTTCGACTCTAGTGAATGAGAGTTTGCCAAATAATTTTACGCATGATGAGTTGTTGTATGAATCGAATGTCGTGAGTAAAACAGATCTAAAAAGAAAAGTGTATCTGCTTCCTGTAAACAGGTTATTATCTTTTGTTAGAGAAGCTAAATGAGAAGGGATTGAGATTGAACATGTTTTCGATTATTGAATTTATCTAAAGCGAAGTGTTACATTGAAATAAGCCTATTCATTTGACAAGCTGTAGCACCTCTGAAACAAAATGAAAACTATTTAAGACTTTTATAATACGCACACACATTTTTCATGACACACTCAGCATGTTTTGGATTAGTAGGGCGACATGTTTCCCGTCCAAGGAATGATATAGCCATGCCGGCTTCACCCCATTCTTTTTGATCAAGTACGTCCATCATTTGCTTTTCTATTTTCTTAGGATCTGTACCACTGGCTATTCCTAGCCGTGGCGCAACGCGTACCACATGTAAGTCGACCATAATTCCTTCAGCTTTCACGCCCATCTCTCGCATAATCACATTTGCCGATTTTCTGCCGATACCGGGCAGCGCCGTTAGTTCTTCCATTGTAGAAGGAATATTTTTGTCCTGCTTTATGGCGCTAGCCAATGCAAGCAACCACTTTGTCTTATTGCCGAAGTTACGAACTTTACCAATGTAAGTAAATAATGCAGGAGCATCTGCTTGTGATAATGCTTTCATGTCTGGAAATGCCTTAAAGAAATCAGGTGCAATCTGATTGATATGTCTGTCAGAATCTTGCGCTGAAAGTATAACCATCACAAGAAGCTCGTAGATGCTATTATATGCCAGCGGATGTTTCTGTCCTTTATATTCTTTAATGAGCGGTTGTAATTCTTTGTTCCAATTTATAGAAGCCATAGGTATAGTTAATAGATAAAGATAAGGTATTAAAAAAATCTGCCAGTTATGCTTGAACACTTTTTAATATTACAAGATTAATAAAATTCTTCTCATTAGGGAGAAGGCGGAGATTTTGTTAACTGCATAAATGTGAAATTTAGAACTTAATATGAGAACATCTAAGTACAATACCTTGAAGCAAGGTATTGCCTTAATGCACACAAGTTTGAGGGTTCTCCAATTCTATCGCTATTTTTCGTTGATGTAAACTGTTAATAGTATTTTGCATCATGTTTACCAAGCAAGAAGCATCGCGCATTAAACAGGACTTTTGGACGACTTTTGGCAAATATATGAGCCCAATACTTTCGGCCGAGGGCATGAAGGTAAACTGGATGAACTATCATACTAGCCTAAAGGATGTGTATTTCCGAATGGATACAGGGCAGAAGTCAGCTTCTATTTCTATTTCGATGGAACACAATGATCAGGAGATTCAAGAATTGTATTTCCAACAGTTCCTCGAGTTGAAGAGCTTACTAAATGATATATTACAAGAGGAATGGGAGTGGCAATTGCAATTAAAGACAAATGAAGGCAAAATAATCAGCAGAGTATATAAAGAAATTTCCGGCGTTTCTGTTTTTAATAGCGATCACTGGCCTACGTTGATATCCTTTTTTAAACCGAGAATTATTGCATTGGATAGTTTCTGGGAAGATGCCAAGTATAGTTTTGAAAGTTTGAAATAGCTTGATCAAGCACCTGATTGCGCGTTATGCCACTGTCTGGTCGCTTGGACGGTATGCATAAAAGCATTGTACAATTACTTTTGAAATAACTGATTTATATCAAATTGATTTCAGCTTATTAAAATGATCGAACTGAACTACTGAATTCAAAAACCCTTCGTAGGTAAGTGTGAGTGTAAATGTATCTTGAATACTTCGTGGAAGTTTTTAATTTCGTGTTCTTCAATTTTAGATTTAAATTCTTGTAATTACGAAAAGTTAATATAGTTTCGCCTGAAAAAGATCTGCTATTACCTTGATAGTATTGATAATTTTCAGTACTAATGACTTCATCGATTTATAGAAGCAGTACATAAAAGCGCTCCCTGTAAAGAATCACCCGGTAGATGTAGCATCGTCGAAGAAATTGGTTTTATTATGTCCAAGCAAAGTGACTGGGATTTACTCTTTAAAGAATTCCTCACTCCCGAATACCGGAATAGTAGGCGGTATCGCCAGATTATAACTGAAAATCTGAGTTACAATTTTCTAGCATTGGTGAAGTAAGAAAGCAAGCCACCCTAATACCTAATAACGCAATGTGCGCTACTTGTATTTAATCTACAGGTCTTCTCCCCAATAATGGCATTATCCCGCCCAGTTACTTCTCCTTCTATAAGTTGGAGTTTTGTCTCTAGATGCTCTAGCTTGTTTATTCTTACGGACTTTATGCTTTTTCTTGGATTTGTAATGATCAGTTGTAGGGAAAATGCCATAAGCCGCCCTAGCGGAAGCGGTATTTTCTGGCCTTCGTTGTGCAGAAACTCTAGTAACTGATGCTACCAAAAATACCGTAATCAGAATTAGTAATTTTAAGTCTTTCATAATATATCAACTAAATAGGTATTAAAAATATTGTGCCCGTGTCCTTGTAAAATGCAAGGCTTATTGAGTGGCATACTTTAATGCTGTTCAGTTATCTTAGCTAGTTACTCGTAACGAATGGTTCTACAACCACCCACAGCAGTAGTTGGATTCTGCTTCGTAGACTGAATTTTAGCTGTATTCCATAAAGAGATTAACTCCAGTCACACATTGCAAACGTTACCAATAACTTTAGTTTAGCTTATACAATACTTAATTGTTTCGCTAATTGTGGTTACAATATTTTTATCCTAAGTTTCGTTAGTCATTCTACCCTCAGAATTAATTTTACCCATTTTAAAGTTTGAACTTATGGCAACTTTAAAGACCCACAAAAATTGGAAAGATATATTTAGTGCAGGAAATCAATCGGAAATTTCGAGTGGTAAGGAACCTACTAAATTGAAGCATGAAAATCCATTTACAAACTTTCCCCAAAACGTAAAAAATGGAGTCCTATTTTCTAATTCTTCGTCACTAGATGAATCGATTGGAGTTGAAGGAAAAAGAAGAAAATTCTTCTTTGTTAAGATTTTAAAAGAGATTGAAAAAAGAATTAATGATTTAAATGGTCTTATAAAAAAATGAGCTGTTGTGTATAATCTATTTTTCTGAAAAAAATCCTGTTAATTAATTACGGAGATTGAGTCTAAATGTAACACTTACAAGAGTAGCTGGAAGTAGATCACACTACTTTCTTATGGCTTTACACCTTCGCTTAAAAACGTCTCGATAATACTTACAGCAGAATACTCATCAATCCCAGGTTTCCGCGTCGTTAATTCACCCAGTATAGTCACCGTGGCCTCCGTGTACTATCATGAGTTGGGCATGTCGCAACTAGCGATACATCTCAACAGCATTTTCGGGGCGTACAACAACATTGTTGGCAACGATTATAAGAGAGGTGTTTAAATGCTTTTATGTATTCTTCCTATGTCTTTGAAAGACTGCATTCTTGCAACATTTCTTTTGTATTGTATAGAGGGCTTCTTTATTCGAATTGACCTGCAGGTATGCATCTTTGTATGGCTGCGGCGTCATCCCTATAAAGGTGGCTTCTCCATTAGTTGTAAAGCCTTTATTTTCATGAACACGGTAGCCGCTGGGTATTTTGGGTGTATTGTAAGAGCCTCCATAGCATGGAGCCTGCTCGAGTTCAATAAAATAGAATGTGCTTATACCAATAACGACAACGCTTGTGTAACTTTGTAAAAAAAAATAGCCATTGATACCCATCGGAGAACATCAGGAATTAACAATTTTACGTCATACCACAGTAGGCCTCTTTTTAGGCGATGAATCGGGTGATGAAGATGTGTTGCTTCCCAATAAATATTGCCCAGAAAAATTTGAAATCGGCCAGAAGCTAAGAGTTTTTGTATATCGTGATTATGCCGAAAGAAAGATTGCTACCAATCTGGAGCCAAAAATTCTACCCCATCAATTTGCCTTTCTTAAGGTAACAGCGGTAAGCAATATCGGGGCTTTTATGGATTGGGGCCTGGAGAAAGGGCTGATGGTACCTTTCAGTGAACAACGACAAAAGATGGAGGAAGGTAGATGGTACATTGTGTACATGGACATCGACAAAAAAACTGACCGGCTATATGCTACCAATAAAATTGAGAAGCGGCTTCAAAATGAAACACTTACTGTAAAGGAGGGTGATGCTGTAGAAGTGATGGTGATGCAAAAGACTGACTTAGGGTATTCGGTTATTGTGAACCAGCAACATGAAGGGTTAATTTTTGAAAGTGATATTCTGAGCGCGCTTAACATAGGTGATAGACTAAAAGGCTATGTGAAACAAATACGCGATGACCATAAAATTGACATTGTTCTACAACCTATTGGATTCGAAAATTTTAATGATCCAAATTGTGAAACGATTCTTAAAAAGCTAACAGCAAGCAAAGGATTTTTACCCGTTACCGATAAAAGCACACCTGAAGAAGTCTATGCACTGTTTAATATAAGCAAGAAAGCCTACAAGAAAGCGATTGGCACATTGTACAAACAACGTAAAATAGTACTTCAACCCGATGGAATTAAACTAAGCTAGCTAATGCAGGTCTGAACGCCTTTGTGGTGGCCAGGCCTTTACTTACGATATCAAATGAGTTATTTAATATGGAGATACGATTCTTAATAATTTGGGCCGGGATAGTTTTAGTTATTGTGTTAGCGTTTTTCCTAAGAAAATACATATCACGAAAATGATTTTTTTGCATGGTGGTATGTCTTATGGGATGTTCGGCGCTCTAGTAGGAGGACCTGTTATATTTATATTATTAACATGGTTATTTCACGTTTTGGCAATGAAGATACGTTTTTATAAAATGGAGTTTATCTATTTACTGGACTACAAAAGGTGTTGTACTACCTTCTTTTTTTATTTGTTATTTTCTTTTTTGCTTTCATTAGTGTTGTTGGAGGTGTAGGCACGCTCTTCTGGATCTTTAAAAATGAATAATTGGTAACCGATCATTGATAGCTAGTTTATTAGCCGCATTTGTGTTTGATTGAGTATGTCATCCTTAATCAAGCAACTCTTACACAAGTCTAAAAGCTGCTTACTGCAAAAACCTGCTATGTCTTTAAAGACATTACATCTCCCGTGTAAACCAGCGATGTATACTTTCATTCTCGCTATCTTGAGATTCATTATTACTAAAACCCCTAGTATGGATTTCAACGTCACCCCACAGCATGCTGAAGAAATTGTTCTTGAGAATGTAAATAAAGTACAAATTCTTATTGTAGGTATCGAAGCCGCTAAAGGACTAGGGTGGAAAATTAGTAGTACACGTGCTGACGGATTTACGGCCCATACAAACAGCGCATCTACTGAACACGTTACGCTAATGATTCAAAATGATAAAGTTGTAATAAAAAGTACGAGCAGTCAACCATCGGATGGGGCAACGAACAAAGATAACGTTGAAAGTTTTATAACAGCATTTAACCTGAACATGCGCTCCATTTCTCCAGAAGAGATCATCTCAAAATATGAGCTACTAAAAAATGATATGCACGAGTCTCATCATGGTCTTGATGAGATACAGCAACGTTCTAATGAGAAAGCAAAAAATTGGTTTTCGATCTTCATTCCTGTTGAGGGTTATTTTATTATGCCCATTCTGATTGATATCAATATTCTGATTTTTATCCTGATGGCAATAACCGGCGTCAACATCATAACGCCCGATAGTGAAAGCCTAATTAACTGGGGTGCAAATTTTCGACCATCAACCTTAGATGGACAACCGTGGAGGTTGTTTACTTCCTGTTTTCTTCACATTGGTATTATTCATTTGGTGATGAACATGTACGCACTCACGTATGTAGGCATATTACTTGAACCGTTGCTGGGACGTACACGCTTTTTAAGCGCATACATGCTTTGTGGTTTAGCAGGAAGTGCGCTCAGCTTATTCTGGCACCCATATACGATAAGCGCAGGCGCTTCAGGTGCCATTTTTGGAATGTATGGTGTCTTCCTAGCCATGCTTACCACTAGCCTTATTGAAAAGTCAGCGCGTCAAACTTTTCTTACTACCACGCTCGTATTTGTGGGCTTTAATCTAATAAATGGATTACGAGGAGGTATTGATAATGCAGCACACCTAGGCGGGCTTTTAAGTGGATTGGTGATAGGCTATTCTTTTTATCCAGGATTGATCAAACCTGAAAAGTTGAACTTGAAGTATGGCTCCATCGCCGTGATGACATTGTTGATTGCGTGTTCTTCTTATACACTTTACAGCAAAACTACAAATGACTATGCTATCTGGCAGCAGCAGATTGAGAAGTTTGGAATACTTGAAACTGAGGCATTGAATATCTATAACCAAAAAGATTTACCCAGAGAAACGCGATTAAAAAATATAGCGGAGAAAGGAATTCATAATTGGGAGGAAAGCATTCGTATTCTTCAAGAAGCCGATGCCTTGGATATTCCTGAAATGTTGCATAAACGTAATGGTAAGATGCTTGCATATTGTGAGCTTCGCCTTGAAAGCTTTAAGTTGTATTATAAATCAATTGGGGAGAACACGAGGAAATACGACATTGATTTAAATAGCTACTCCACCCGTATCGACTCAATTGTTAAGGAATTAATTGAGGACTGATTTGGAGGACAGACGCAATATTTTTTATCATTGTGGGCTGACTAAAGAAGGATAAGGTATTATTGTTGTCGGGGTAAAATTGAAAGACGCGCTACCGTTCCTTACAGGCTTCCAGAATCTTGCATATAATGACAGCGAGATGCACGGATCAGATAAGTGCCAACTGCGCGGAATTTAATTATGTGCACAGACTAAAATTATAGTCCTTGCAGAGAGAACATTGTTATGATCGTGGCGCTGATTGAGCCACGATCATAACAATGTTTTATAACCAGCATTTTGTCTATCGCATCTGGCGCCAGACAAAATGCTGGTTTTTTTATGCGCGCCTGAGCGTTTGATTTGAAATGCTTACGCCCCTTCGCGCATCTTTAAAACACTAACCATGGAATACAATCTTAACGCTACGATTATTTGCAAAATGGTAACCCGAACTGAAATAAGACTTCATCTCAAAGGTATGTTTGGAACTTTTATTACATTAAGGCTAACTGTCTACCTGCTAAAGCAGACGCTGAATTCTTCTCTAATTCTCCAAATGAAAATAATCATATTTACCCTTTTTTAGTCCAACAATAATGATAGGATATGATTGACTTAGTGGATAATAAAGGAATAATTTTGTCTGATTTAGTAGCGGTATTGGGGTAGCCCTGATGAATTAAAAGTTCAAACGTATTTTTTGATATCTATATGCGTACTATAGTTCAGGTACCATTTTTTCAATTTATTGTAGCGATAAATTCATTCCATAGTTAGACGGTATATATCAGTTAATGCCGCATTCTATTCTCTTATTGCAATAACTAATACAGCAAAAAACTAAAGGCTTCCTTTTGGAAGCCTTTAGTTTAACGTAATCGATTGCGGTTTTTGATTATTATTCTTTCTCCATTTTAAATGTCTTGTTAAATGTTTTATCAGAGAGCGTGATGAAGTATATGCCTTCTTTCAAGGTTGAAACATCCATTGAATTATTATCTTTTGCTTTTGAGAACGAATGTTCAGATACTGATTTTCCAAGTATGTCTCTAACTAAAACTGTATGAGCTTGCACACCTTTAGGTAAAGTATAGTGTAGTGTGTGATGAACAGGATTTGGGAATATACGTGAGCTTCCATCATTTTCAACAGCTATCTCCTCTTCATGGGTTGCTAACCTTCCTCCACCTGATTTAGTTATTTTAATCCAGTTAATATTCACCTGTCCACTTACATAAAAGACTCCAAAGCTATATGTTCCAGCATTTACAGTTATTGTCTGCGTAACAGTTTTCCAACTTTGCCATCCACCTGAGGTAGAAACATCAATTGCACCAAGTTGAATACTTCCTGAATTTAAGTCACAAGATATTCTGCCAGTTAACGCGGTTGCAACTCTGTATTCTACAATGTAAGTTCCTGTAGTTGGGAAGTTGATATTATTATAAGCTACCCATTTTCCTGCGCCTGATCCAGCTATGTTACTTCCGCCGCCTGCATCAGTGGTTCCCTCAACAAACATTCCTCCTGCTATTGAAGAATAACTTTCAGCCTGGATTGTGACTGAAGAAGCAACAATTGGTTTTACAGCGTTGAAAAAACCATCATGAAATACTTGTCCTGCTTTTCCGTTCGCGATATTATTGTTACAAAAAGCAATCATATCATTGTATGCATTGGCTGGGGGAGTGCCTCCATTGTTAATAAAATTTCTCACGTTGTTATAAGGCGTATTTCCCGGAATAGTCCATAAGCATTTATCATGAAACATCTTTTTGAAAGACCATGGGAAATAAGCTACGTTATTAGTTCTGCACCAGTTAGTCATTTCAAGAACCTTTGCTTCGTCATTTTCTCCGTACTCTCCAAGAATCATAGGAATATTCAACTTGTTACAAATAGCCTTTCTTCCATTTAGTGCATTAACATCGGTAGAATAATGATGTGTCTGATAGACCAGGTTATTATCCCACTTTGCTTTTACACCTGTATTTGACTGCACGGCACCATCCATCCAATCCAGTTTTTGAAGGTCAGATGCCCACCAGCTTCCTTCCGCTACAATGATGTGATTATTGTCAACTTGTCTGATTGCATTTTTAATAGTAATAAATGAACCTAAAAGCTGATATTCTCTTCCATCTTGTGGTACAGGTTCATTGATAAGATCATAACCCCAAATTACAGGCTCATTGACGTAGCGTGTGGCAATATGCTTCCATATCTGGCTGGCGGTATTAACATTGTTGTCATCCCAAAAGCGCACAGAAGTTCTTGGTTGCGAAGAATTGGAATTATTGTTATCGCAATGGTCGCCTGGATTTTGATATCCGGGTGCGGCATGCATATCTAGTAATATCGATATACCGTATGTTCTACACCAACCGATCAGTCTGTCAAAGTATTGAAACCCATCATTAGTTAATGCAGTGCCATTCCAAAATAAGTTGTGATGAAAAGGAACACGAACTGAATTAAAACCACGGTTTTTAAGATCTATAATGGTTTGCTCAGTTACATAATTCATTCTCCATTGGTGTTGAAACTCCATTGCTTGAGTTTGATTTCCACCAAAGGAAGATTTTACACTATTAAAGAATTGGGAGTGTGTTCTATAGTTAAAGTCGCCCATCATTAGATAGCCTTCCCAAACAAGCCAGTTTCCTAGGTTCATTCCTGAAAAGAAAACGGGCGCACCGCTGCCATTTACGATTTGTGTGCCATTGGTTTTATAATACTGTCCGTACGAATAGTTCAGAATTCCTCCAAACAGGAGCAGGAGCAGCATGGCTTTTTTGTATTGGGTGCTTTTCATAATCAGTATCGTTTAGTTCATGATAGTATGCTCCTGTTACTAACTTAAATTATGCCTTTAATTTTTAGGTGATAATTTGATGTAATAAATGAAACAAAAAATTAATAGGTTGAAATCTATATCGACTAAATCGATTGAAAAGCGCGATTTGTATTTATGTACTTAAAAGTGTGATGTAAGAAGAATGTGTGTTAGGAGTAATATTTATGCATAAATTATTCTTGTAATGGGAATCATAAGCGTAAAATTGGGTCTATTTATGGATTGTTATGGCGATTTATGATTAAGCAAAAATAACGTGTTTTTAGCATTGGGCAAACACATTAGATTGAACAACTTTAAGCTCATGCCCTTTCTTTTGCAAAGATTGACTCTAGTTTTATGTAAAATAATTCTCGTTTTGTATAGGTAACTTTCATTTGCCACTATTATGATTTTTCCATAACGATTAATCAACGCTTAGGATTATAATAAAGCTATCATAAACTAGCTAGGATTGGCGCATATAACCGAAGATAGAAAATATGAGGTATGTTATTCACTCTTCGAAGGCATGAAGGCATTGAGGCATTGCGTTTCTATAAACCTTAAGGTTACATTTGCGGATATTGAACTCTAACTATTACTACCATGTATTCAAAATGTTGGCTTATAATAAAGGATGACTCCAAAAGGACATTTGAAGTTTGTGGTAATGCATCAAATGATAATGCGTTTACTAATCAAACTCACGCTATGCAAAAAGCTGGACTGAATGTAAGTTGTATCACGCCACCGGTTACCAATAAGACTTCTAGTAGAGATGTTATAAAAGTTATTGGTTATACAAGAGAAAATGGTTTACATGAAAGACTTTTGAATCAATACAGGGAGATAACAGCTAAATTGTCGGACAATTGGTAATAGTAAACCAAAATCTTATTACTAAAGACTTCCTGTTTACGCACGGTAGGGGTTTAAATTTGCTGGAGAGTTGTGGATTGTTTGGACCGGCCTATAATATCAAGTGAATTCAAAATTGATTTATGACTTCAGAGCAATAACAGCGATGGCGTTGACTTTAGAATGACTGCCGTATGGCATCTGCTTATGTAAATGCAGGAAGATGGCTCGGCAATTTATTTGGAATAATCTAATTAAAACGTAAAAGGTGGACTTGAAATAAATTCAAAATCCATCCATAATGCAATAAGCTTAAATATTTATTTTGTCTTATTTATTCGTCCTCCGCCAATAGAAATTCCGGCACGTATGCCTAGATAGTTATTAACAACTTCGCCACCACCTGGAACTTTTGATTTAGGCACAAAATTATAATCTAGTGTGAGATTAAAATGGCCTGCATCAATACCAATTCTTGGGTAAAAGCCAAAAACTGTTTCTGCATCCACATCATTTGCACCTGTATTATTGGGACTAGCCGTATTAAACTCCATAGCGGCAAGGCTAAACAAACCTACTCCAGCTCCGATAAAAGGTCTTACGTTGTTATTGTTAAAATAATATTGACCATTCAGTGTATACGATAGTTGTGATGCGCCATCGCCCTTAAAATCATTGTTTTTCACACCTGTAACACCGCGTACAATAACTGCAGATTCCAACCGGAGTCCGACTGATACTCTATCAGAAGCGCGATAAGCTGGCTCAACGAACAATAGTACACCGCCACCTGCTCCATTGCCTTCTCCTGGTACTGCATAACCGACGCCCAATCCAACTTTAAATGCTGTGAATTCACGTGTGTTGGTAGTGTTAACTGTCTGAGAAGTAGAAGTTGTAGTATACGTTTGCGTGCTGGTACTGTTTTGCGTGCTGGTGCTGTCTTGCGCATATCCAATAGAAGTCGCTACTGCAATTATTAAAAAAGAAATTATTGATATTTTTTTCATAGTTCGTGTTTAAAATTTATAGGTAACTCGTAAAAAAATGATGCCAGCCATATCTGAATAAAAAATAATTCTTACTATAAAGAGATGTGTGTTTCTAATATTTATTGAGAATTTTATCCACACCTTAAATTTAACTCAGTTGTATAAAATTTTAAATTGTATGCGATCAACCTATAACTATGATGACTGCATCAGCATTTAAAAAACATGGCACTTTCTTTTCCGAGTACCTGAAGAAAATCCCCCGTTTGATCGATCTGCTTTTAAGGTGATTAAAAAAACGAATAGCGCTACGCTGCATGAGGAAACTTTTTAGGCTAATCTTAAACTTTAGCCGGGTAATTAACGCTTTTTCTGTGCTTTTATAAATTATTGATTTATCACGTTCATAACAATGGTACTTGCAAGGATGGACAATATTTAATTTGAAACAAATTCCTGCTGAGCTAATGCTTATTGTATTAAATACTGCTTATCAGGATGTGTTTGCTAGCGAAGGCAAAACGAGTAGGTAAGATTAAGTATTAACGAAAACGTTTTGCGGCACGTCATTAATTATGTACTTCATGATAGAATCAACTCTGAATTATTTCACGTAAAACATGTATAATAGAGTAGAGGCCATTCAAGACTGCAGTGATTGGAGAATGAGCTGGAGGCGCTATAATGCAATAGAAAACCACCGTTAAAAAGATAGCAATTATTTTAATGTGTTTAGACGCACCATAAAGGTACTACCTTCACCATAGGCTGATTTCACTTCAATGGTACCATCGAGTTTGTTTACTGATTCTTTTGTAATGAATAGACCAAGGCCGCTTCCCTTTGATCTCTCAGAACCACGAAAGAACATGTTAAAAATTTTATCTTGATACTCAGGGCTTATTCCGATACCGTTATCCTTAACATATAAAAGTTGGTTACTTATTTGATAACCTATTTCAATAAATGGATTTTCTTTATGTATGGCATGATACTTAATAGCGTTGCTAACTAGGTTGCTTATAATAATTTTAAGTCGAATTCGATCTGAGATCAAAACAGTTTCGGCATCTACAAGATTTCTAAATTCTATTTTATCGGCGTTAATGTTAAATTTTAAGGTATCAATTACTTCCGTTATCAAATGGTGTAATGGTACAGATTCCACAGCAACATCAGTCCGGGCATTACGTGAGTAGTCGATGATCTCTTGTATGTAATTGTCTTGCGCATTTACGCGATCCAAAATCATTACCAATAGTTGATCTAACTCTTTAGATTCATTTGTAACCCTAGCAATATTGGTCAAACCTATAATTGAACTAAGGGGTGACCGTAAATCATGTGAAACACTATAAACAAAACGGTCCAGGGCCTCATTAACACTTTTTAATTCTATATTTTTCTGGTTCGATAAGTGCTCCTTTTTAATGAGATCTCTTTCGGAATGTTTATTAAGGTTTATTAGGAAGTGTACAATGAGTATTGACACCGTAGCTGATATAAAATAATTTAAAATAAAGCTTGTGTGTAGATATTGCTCTGAGGGCATGGGTGCTGTAATTGGTGAGGGCCAGAGATAAGCAACAAGAAAAAATACATTGGTTAAACCTGCCAGGCCCAGCCCTGTTTTCACATTCTCATATCCAAGTATGGCAAACGATCCGATAGCAGTAGGTATAAAGAATATATAAACACCAGTTTCTATTGGATCTGTCCATGCGGCCCAAAGGACAACCAAGTTAGTGGCAGTCATTAAAATTATTTTTGCCGCCTTGTACTTTTTAAGACGAATAAGCCTCAGCACATAAATGGGTGCTAAAAACAGAATGAGATAAGACGGAAGTGCATAATGCAAATTATTTATCAGATCTAACCAACTATAGATGAAAGCTACGACGAGACAAATCAGGGCGATGTAACCAGTTAGCATCAAGCGCTTAAATTCAGCTCTCGAAGGAATTTTTTCCCTTCCAATAAGAAAATTTCTAACGATTTTGGACACAGCCACACTTACATTTCTAGTAACAAGTTATGCCAACTGGTCAAGAAATACAAATCCTTAACATGAGCCTGAAATGTGAGCCGCCTGCATAAAACTTTAAAAAATCGATCTATCAGCTCAAAGCTAGCAGCCAGAAGCTATAAGTTTGATAAAACACTCTGGGGTTATTTATTTACCACTTGCAACCACCGTTCCTTTATCTCTTCTTTTAGTCTTTCAATAATTTCATCTAAGCCATCATACCAGTCGAGATGTGGGCTCCATGAAGTACAGCCACCGGCAGTGGATACGCACTGCGTATCTTTCCATACTTTGCTGCACTGCGGACAACGACCTGCTGTTGAAAAGGTATCCCAGACTAGTCCACATGAACAGTTCCAATATGGTTTTCCGTCAGGTTCCCACTTACACTTTGGACAACGAACATGTATATCGGCCATGAGGATAAATATTTAATTTAGGTGCAATATAGAAACAACTACATCTTCTGTGACTAACGTAACGCCAATTTAGAAAAATCTAATGCGCATGCTTAAAGGGCAATCATTAATGAAACTTATACGCAGCTATGGCGCTTGTCTTGCCTAATAAATGCAATTAGGATACTAATCCCTTTATTTTAGAATATGCTTCCGTTACAATATTAATATGGAATTTCAGCATCATATAGAATCCGAAGATAATAAGTATACCTGCTAAGTAGGCGGTTAGCAGAGATATAAAACTATTTCTGTGAATTTTTCTAGCATGTTTTACATAATGATCTGAAAATTTTTCCGTCCAAGTGTGTGTGAATACATAAAATGGGTAGAAAATAATAAGTGTTAATGACATACCTATTGCTACATCAAAGTATGGGTTTTTTGTGCTTTTGATTACTGGCAGCAACTTCATAATAACATCATAAACTAGCTTAGTGATTAGCACGGTGAACGTGTAAACCATAAATTTTTTAAAGTTCTTAGTCATGTTAAGATTAATTAATTCAATGGCAATATATACCTTATCACTTTGTTAGGGTGTACCGAAATGATGGAAAACATACGCGTAACCAAGTAATTATACATAAACCGCATTCAAATTTAAAGTCGCTTAATACAACTTAATCCCAAATAAAAGGCGCGAAACTTATTATTTTCAATATTTCATTACCTGTGCCTTTTTGGTATGTATCAATTTTGTCAGCATTTTATTAATGAAGCCTGTATTGTGGTTGCTTTAACGAATAAAAAGGACATACACCAGAGCTTAAAATTCGAACAATGCCAGACATAGGAAGCGAAGCTTTATCCATTACATCGCTATATATGAGACTACCTAATATAGAGACTAATGTGTTTATTATAAGAACTGATAGATTAGCTCACGCGTTAACCAGTGTGAGAAGCTTTTTACAGTTAATTTGGTCTCTAATGTCATTCCAGATACCTTGTAAGAATGCATGATTTTATCAGAAACAAATTATGGTTCGCGAAGTTTGACTACACGAAGTTTTTTTCAATTATTAAGCGCTTGGGGTTAATTTATATCACACCACATTACCTATTATTGTTATTCATTATGACCGTAAGGCAAACAATCATTTCCTTTTGAGTTGTCATAGTTTTAATAAGCGTATTAATGGAAAAATATACAGATCAGTTAAAGTTAGACTTGAATAAGGCTATTGAACATATGTTATCAAAAACGAAGGCTATAGAGCTGATAGATGGTTATAATCTCGAGGTAAGCAAAGTAGGGGCAGTGCTGGTAAATAACATCTCTGAATTAAGGTTACTGGATTTTATTGGCGGGAGAAAATTTGAGGTTGCTAGTGAAGGTAGGCTCAACATTAGCGAGAAAACTGAAAATGGTGATACCCTTAGGCTTGTATCTTTTAGACTTAGAGAATCGCTAGTTAATTATGATGACACAATCAGAAAGTTTGCCGTTTCAGATATAGGCAAATTTACTGCTTTAGAGTTTGTTAAGAATTAACAATAGTTGATGATAGATAATTTCGTCATTATACAACCAACCTTATCTCATGCATGTTACCGCGGCCCAACAAGATTTATTGAAATTTCAGCTGAGTAGCACTTCGTGGCCTTATTTTTTAATACGCATTGGGAAACTATATTTATGTCTTCTCAGAATTACGGTAATCATGTTCGGTATTATTATCCGCATCATTTTATATTTTATCCGTTGGTATTTTTATCGGTTGGGTTATGAACATATCTAATGTTCCGATATGAGGATCAACAACTCATCTGGATGGCGCTAACTGGTGTATTCCTGCTGTTAGGCTGGCTTTCATTTATGATGCGTCAACACTATGCGCTAATGAATCAAAATCGTATTGTGCGATTAGAAATGCGACTGCGCTATTATATACTCACGCAAAAGCGTCTTGAAACGATTGAGCAGAAACTATCTTTCGAGCAGATAGCAGCCTTACGCTTTGCATCGGATGACGAACTTATTTCACTTATACAACAGGCAGTTGATAAAAAACTTTCCGTAACGAATATTAAAAAATCGATAAGAAATTGGGAACCGGATTATATGCGCGTTTAGAATGTACGCAGCAAGAACTTGTTGAATCCGTAACGGTTGTTCTTTACAGGGCATTAATGCAGTGCTTGATTTCGACATTCATTTAGCAATTAACCCTAGCAAGAAAGATTAGATTCTAATGAAGAATCAGAGCCCATGGTGGGACTCTGATTTGTAAATAGGCAGCTATTTTATTTTTCTATTACCAATAGTTTAATTTCATCAATTTCAAGGGCAGCGATTTCTTTTACCGCTGTACCGGCAATTCCTCGTACATCACCATATAACGAAACTGTGTTCTCCATCACTTTAAAAATTTGTTTCTCACGTTTTGACCAATGACTTATAACTTGTGCTTTCTCTTTGTTGAGATCCTCTTGCATCTGTTGGAATGCCTCAACAATTGCTTCAAGCTTCTGCCGGAATTCAGTGCTGGTAAGATATTCATACAAAAGCTGCATTTTATCACCTCTGTTTTCTTGCGCTACTTTAACTTCACCAATACGGCATAATGATTCTCTAAAGATGGCAGATAGTGCTTTAAAATCTCCAAATGTGCAAACCCATATGCCTTCATATAGGCCAAATCGCGTCATATCGTTAGGCAATACTTCAGTCACCAGCACACCGATATCAGCTTGGGTGAGACGCATATCTTCCTTTAACTTGGAAGTCCAATCACCTCCAAAATTTTTTGTGCGTTTACTTTCATAAAGAATTTTTCCACAGACATTTCCATATCCATCTTTTACGTGATGGATACAATCACCACCTCGTTTCCCTTTAGATACTTCTTCAATTATATCTCTGATAAAAGTATACTTAAGATAATCTTCAATAGCAAGCTCTTGTACCTCGCCTTGGGCCTGCATGCTTCCTTGATCAGATTTTCTTTTCATTTCATTTACCAACCTGGTCTGATCATCTAATTTCTTTTGCAGATCGGCCACTTTCATTCTTTCCTCTTCACGCGCTTTTTCTGTTTCTTCTTGAACACGCCTTCTTAACGTTAGGTCCAAGGTTTCCTTTTGGCGCTCTAACGCTTGTTGCTTTTCTCTTATATCTAACTGCGCTTTTTCAGATGCTCTTCGCTCGGCATCAACTCGTAGAAGCTTTTCGCTATCAAGTAATCTCTTTCTTAATTCAAGTTCTATCTGCCCTTCTCTCATTTTGAGTTCACGTTCACGCTCTTCAAATATTAAAGATTGTTCTTCCAGCTTTAATAATCTTGAAGCCTTATCTTTTCTATCTGATTCAAGGCTTCTGATTTTAGCAAGATATTTTTCTTCCTCAAGTTTTTTAGTGCGCTGCTCTATAACTTTTGCATTCTCTTCTAGTTTCTCTTCGTACTCCTTTTCCAGATGAAGTCGTACATCATGTTCCAAAGCGGCCTCGGGCGAAAATTTGCTTCCGCAATGTGGACACTTGACCTGCAGGTTGGTTTTTGTATTATTTCCCATATGCCAATATTTTGTTTTAGCATGAAATAATTCAAATGGTTTGACAACGGCTGTCAAAGTCAATATTTGTGTTGAAAAAAAGGCTTTTTATGTGGGCCTATTTATAAGATCTATAGTATAAGGACTATAAAAAGATATTCTGATTATAAGTAAGAGGTGATATTCGACAACGATATTCGTATGTTATCTAAGCGCGAATATAAGCGTGTTATGGTGTTGTCACTAATATGGGCCTCACGCTGATATATTTGCAAGGATCTACCCTAAAATAGCTATGTTATTTATTGTTTTTTTTCTTCTTCAAGCGGATCGTGCTTTTTTATAGCGAAAGAATCCTATTTCCGGTATGCTTTTTTTTTTCACAAACCGGATAACTAGGACATTAGCTTTTTTGGTAAATGGCGTATATGTTAAACGTTCGTAACGCTCTTTAAAACATTTAATTTGTCTCTGTATATTTTTTGAAATTATTAAGAATAGCTTGCCAGCCGCCCCTTTGCATTTCGATAGGATTTTGATTTTCAGGGTCGAAGGTCTCTGTTACTTTTGTTTCATTATTGTTACCTAAAAAAGTGATTTTAACTGTGCGTCCATCATCTAAAATGTATTCAATTACTTTGTTGGGCTCAACGTTTGTGTAAATACCCCCGAAATCAAAACTAAAGCTTCCGTCTTTGGCGGCCATGGTAGTTTTGAATTTACCATCTTTCTCTAAATCGTTTTCGGCATGGGGTGCATGCCAATCGTCAGATGCGAACGCCCATTGGGTTATATGTTGTGGCTCAGACCAAAAGGACCATACTTTTTCTATAGGTGCTTTTATTGTAGCCTCGATAGTGATGGATGATGTTGTTGCTGTTTCCATATACGTTGTTTGATTAATTGTTCATTTGTCTCACAAAGTTAAGCTATTAAATCTACCAAGAGAATGTGAAAAACGACATGTTAGCGGGCTGATTGCGGCAAATTGTTATATAAGCCATACATACATGGGTTGTGCTGGCATTAGAATTTATAGGATATAATAGGTACAAGCAAACTACTTTAAATCTGAGGGGATGCAATGTTGCTTTCAATAAATGTTCGCGGTATATGGGTAATTAATCAACTACGAATTAATATGGTTACTACAGATATTATTGCAATAACAGAAACTACAATTAATGCAGCTGTTGACAGGGTTTGGGATGCGTTTGTAAATCCCCAAATCATTAAGAAATACATGTTCGGAACCAACATTGTTTCGGATTGGAAAAAGGATCTAAAATAATTTGGAAAGGGAAGTGGCAGGGGAAATCTTATGAAGATAAAGGTGAGATTCATAAAATCATACCTTCTAAAAAATTGCAATACACTCACTTCAGTCCGCTCTCAGGCTTAACAGATAGTCCTGAAAATTACCATACAGTTACAATTGAATTGGTAGCTAAAGGAAGCCAGACCGTTGTTTCCTTATCACAAGACAATAATGCCACAGAAGAAGCGCGCGAACACGCAAAGAAAAATTGGGCGATCATGCTTTCGTCACTTAAAAAGCTACTAGAGGAAAATTAACATTGGAAAATACGGGTTAGCAAATGGCTTCTTAATAATCACAAGGCACTCATAGATATATATAAATTAACGTCTATACTTAATCTACTTTCATACTGTTTAATCCATGAAGCAAATTGCATTTTCTGCTTGATCATTTCATTCTACAGTGATTGCTTTTAGCAAACAATAATTAATCGCGATCCTGAAATCACAAAAAGTGTAGTGAAGTATCCTGATTACCGCATTCTATTTTCTGGCATAAAAAAAGGGCTCGAAGCCCTTCCGTTTACCTGTCAAATTGCTTATGAAGGTTGTCCTTCATGAACGTTCTGAAAATTGCTAATGCTATTTTTAGCATATTCAGTTGCCTTACCAGCCAAATCTTTAAGCAAATCTGAAGCAGAATTAAGTGTTTGCTTACCTTTTTCTGTTCCTAAATAATTTGCGACTACAGCAGCTACAACAGCACCACCTAGTGCAGCGAGAATTATATTATTTTTAGACATAAATTTTATGGTTTTTTTATAAAATGAGACTTTTTGTTTACCCATTACTTTGTTTTAATATACTATTATAAAAAGAATGCCACGGTATGGTTTTCCGGTATATTCCCGGTAACGCTAAAAAAATTTAATATTGAACTATCATGCTGTTGATGATTTTAACCGCTAGGCCAATTGTATGACCGGTTTTAAGCAGTGCTTAGCTGCTAATAAATGTCTGACTAAACTGATACAAGAGCACCTTGCTTTGTAATGTTATATTATCGATAATAGATTCGAATCCCCTATTATAATGTAGCAATCAATTTTTTAAAATGATGAAAATTATATGATTAAAATTTATCTTCTATTCAGTTTTGGCCTCCTGATCACCTGCAATACAAATTCTAAGGTGTCAGCACCCAATGAATTGGTAGGCACATGGAAAATGATTGAGCAACTGGCCGATCCAGGCGATGGAAGCGGGGTTTTTAATAAAGTTGAAAGAGATAAAACTATAGAGTTTTTTCCCGATGGTAGGTTTGCATCAAACGAGTCAATGTGCATGGGTATAACTAATGCTGGTTTGGGCACTTACGACACAAAGAAGTTTACTCTTAATCCTACAAATTGTCAAAATGAAATTAACTACCAGATTAAGGATTCACATTTGATTCTGAGTTTTTTCTGCATAGAACCTTGCGGTGAGAAGTACGAAAAGATTGCGCTAGAGAAGTGATAAAAAGAAAAAAGCTACAGGTATCAACTGCGCTTTTTCCTAGTGATAAATTTAATTTTTAGTATCTAGATACTTATTCAATTCTTCAATGGTGATTTCATACGTAAATACATCATTGATTTTATAGTAATTATTTTTATCTAACGTATAATCGTAGGCAAATTTTACGAAGGTAAGTTTATCTTCCTCAAAGTCGAACAATTGCGCCATTCCTTTCACCTGCGACGTATTAACGCAGTTGGATTTTAGAACTTGTTTTGCAATAATCATCTTCGCGTCAGAGAATGATTTAGATCGAATTGAGTTACAAGCACTTTCATAATCCCCGTTACCTAATTCACATGATTCCCAATATCCATTATCAGAGTTCCCTCCGTTATTAGAATTGTTACCATTGTAGGAAGAGTTGCTTGATGATGTTGTGGTGGTAGTAGTGGTGGTTGTACTGTTAAGCGTTGGGTCTTGAATATTGGCATTGATATTCACACTAATATTCGCATTTACAACAGGCATGCCCACATTTGAATTCATAGTCATTCCTGTATTCATGTTACCTTGATTAACCGTTGTGGTTTGTATGGTAGTCGTGGTGTTGGTATTGCCTGAATTACTACTAACAACAGTTGGTGCATTTCGTTCAATAATGACTGGATGATTGTTTGATGATATAGGTGCTGAACTCACCATTCTAAAAGTGTATTCGCCCTTCTTATTTTTTACAATGCTTAGTGTTGTTTCTTCATTTTGTGTAAGCATCACATATTTGGAAAGTTCAGGTGTGGTCTTAGCAAAAACAATTCGCACCTTAACCCCTTCTCCAGTAATGCCTGATTTCTTTACGTTACTTTGAGGTGAAGCATTTATTTGTTGCCCATTTACATAGACTGTAAATGTTAGACCTTCATCTGAGAAGATCACTAGATTAGAAGTCTGTGCGCAGACTGTAAGCTCGCAGACTAAGAATAGTAAGATTGAGGTAATGAAGGCTTTCATGATATTAGTATTAATGTTTTTAGAATTTTAAGCAATTAAGACAAAATACGAGCTAAACTAATTACCATGTAATTTTATCGATTGTTTGCAAAAATTTTGTAGATGAATCATGGCGGATTGTTCATTAAACATCGGTTACATATTAAACATCGGTTACATCTAGATAAGTCTTAAAAGCGTCTAACGAACACAGCGCAACGAACGTCTTAAAGTCTAAATACATTTAGTAATGTAAATCGATGTTTAGTAACAATGATGACAACAGTCTTGGCGAGCTTCGCGGTGCAAATGGCTACTATTCAGATTGCGTTATAGTCTCCCACCAACGTGTTGTATTTTGGATATGATCAAGTAATATGGGTTCTCCAATTTTGGGTGTAGTTAGTTTTACATTTCGTATCAATGCTTGCTTTGAAACACGTTCTATGGGCTCACGCCAGGGATGAAGTGCTAATTTAAACTTAGCCCAATGTACAGGCATCAAGATATGTCTGTTTTTAAATCTATCGCTGCTTCAACCACTTGCTCAGGCATCATGTGTATGTAAGGCCACTGGAGGTCATATTGACCACATTCCAACAAGGCAATATTAAATGGACCAAACTTGTCGCCAATTGTTTTAAATGAGTTATCATAGCCCGAATCGCCTCCAATAAATATTTTATAGCCACTCAGGTTTAAAGCATAAGAGGACCATAACGTCTTATTCCGTATGAAGCCTCTGCCGGAAAAATGCCGGGCAGGAGTTGAAGTTAGGGTGACATCAGAGAATAGGTTTTTGCTTTCCCACCAATCAAGTTCAATTATTTTGTTTTCTTCAATGCCCCAATGCACAAGATGAGTGCCTATGCCTAGTGGTACGCAAAACAAATTCGTTCGATCTTTAAGTTTAATAATTGTATTGTAATCAAGATGGTCATAATGATCGTGACTTATTACTACAACATCTACCGGAGGAAAATCTTCTATTTTGTAAGTAGTGGTAACAGGATAGTTTTTTGTACCCGCGTATTGAACTGGCGAGGCTCTTTCACTGAACATGGGATCGACCAAAATGTGTCTACCCTTAAAAGCGATAAGATAGGATGAATGTCCAAACCAAATAATTTGGGCGATGTTTTTATCTAACGAAAGTAAATTGGTATTCACGACAGGCAAAGGTTCAGCAGGCTCGCGATCTATCCCTTTGGAAAATAGGAAGTCTTTTATCATGCCGAAATAAGAAACTCCATCCGCCAACATGGGTGTATTCTCAATGTTCTCAAAACTTCCGTTTTTGTATTGAGGGGAACGTTCTATTCTTTTTAGTCTTTCTCCTTGAGGTAATTTTCCGAATGATCGTTGTTGCATAAAAATAAAGGTAATTAGAGCCAAGAGAATAGTTCCTACCCCTAGCACTTTTGATAGCTTAATAAGAAATTTCATACGCTATAGACGGCAGAGATACTAAATTATTGTATATCAATTGCAATAGATGCTTTGGAGTTGTTACATATTATTATATTCGAATGAACGAACCGGATTGACGTGTCCAAAATTCATTTATTTTTTTTTAGAGGTTCTTTATCGGCATTGAAAAGTTTTGGGGTACTTCTCATGTTCCTTTCAGCGTCATCACCTCTGTTCTGTTCAGCGCTTATGTCTTTCATTTCTTCATATTTGATTGGCGCTATGAGACATCCACTTTGAGTAGGTAATACATCCTTCCAATCTTTTATAAGTTGCTTATAGGCTTTTCCAACTGGTCGAATGTTGCGGTCGAGGTCATATAGTCCAGCTGAGTTTGATTTGCCTTCATTCTCACGAAGTGCACTGTTCCAATCAACTTGGTCTATTAGGGAGTACCAAGTAAATCCAAGAATCGGAATTCCATCATTTCGTATCCGCATCACATTGGCCCATTCCTTCAATAACCACTTAATGGCTTCCTTTCCAGTATGTCCCTGGGGTATATTTGTTTCAGTATGCATGATTGGAATACGATACCGTTCATAGTATTGTGACGTGATGACATAATATCCCAAGACCTCTCCTGCGCTGCGGGTTCTACCACTAGGTGATACACGATGCTCATTGTTGATATAGTAATCATTACCCATGATGCAGTGCCGCTTAAGATTATGGCTAAGAAAAAAATGATACTCATCTCGAGTCAATCCATTGTCCATAAGATATTCATACATGTCTGAGTCAATACGTTTGCCATAATTTAGATCAAGCGATAAGAATCGCCTCGCGTTCATTAACTCGGCTGGCTTAATTGCTTTTGGATTTTTTGCATGGAAATATTCCGTTGACTCACTTTGAATAAAGATTGCATCAGGGCGTACTTTAAGTATTTCCTGCATGGCCATCACATTCGCTTTTACAATATATTTTAAGGCAGTTGCAAATGATAAGTCTGTTGTAAGCTGTTCATTCCACCAACCATAATAAGCAGAGAACAAGGCGCATATATACATTTCATTAATAGGTGTATACAGTTGTATCCAGGGGTAGCGTTTAGCGAAACTTGAAGCATAAGATGCAAATAGCTTAGGGAAGTCTGGATTTTGGAAATTCCCAATCCAATCTGGTACACCAAAATGGCATAGATCTACAATGGGTAATATTTTCCTTTTCCGTAAATCATTGTAAACTAAATCTGAAAAACTCCAATCGTACTCATCTGCTTGGAGGTAAACGCGATGGAGCGGTACACCATAACGTAAAAAGCTGATACCTAATTCCTGCACCAGGTCAAAGTCTTTAGCCCATTGATCGTAATGTTTACACTTTTCAAACTCGTCTACTCTGTGCTTCCCATTCTGTATGGTGGGATTACTATTTTCAATCCCAGTTGCAAACATGAATCTATAAGGCATAAGCAAAGTTTTTTTACTAAAAGCAATAAATATATGCCAGGATGAAGTCACCGAGTATAGTAGTCAGTAAAGTCATTTAAACAGTAATTTTTCAAAGTAGGATTAAAGTCTATCTAATTATAATTACTTTAAATGATCTTCTAGAAATTTATAAAGTTTAGTACGTACTTCTTCATTATCGAACATCTCTCCATAATGCGGAGCATCCTTTACAACAATCATTTCATTTTTTACGTGTGCAAGGTCAAGATATGATTTCAATAAATAAGATTGCGCTGTAGGCACATCTGAATCTTTTTCACCATGCACGATGAAGAAAGGCGGATCATTCTGATCAACATAGGTAACAGGACTAGCAAGCTTACTTACATCAGGTCTTTTTAATGGTGACGTACCTAATAATTTTGAAATAGGATTGTCTAAATCGTTAGGATTAGCATTCCCAAAAAATAATAGAAAATCACTTGGTCCATAGAAATCAATCACAGCTTTAATGTTGAATAAAGGCTTCTTTTTTGAAGCATAGAACTCGCTAACACTGCTGTTATTGGATAAACCCAGTAATGAGGCTAAGTGCCCACCGGCTGAAAAGCCAATTAACGCAAATCGATTTTTATCTAGTTTGTATTTCACAGCATTATTATATAAGAACTCCACGCCTTGTTCACAATCTTGAATTTGCGCAGGGAATATAGCAGTTGTGCTATGTCTATAATCAATGGAGGCAAGGGCATACCCTTTATCCACAAGGCTCTTAATCGTGGTTTTCATATAGCCCATGTCTGCATACTTATCATTAAACATCCACGCTCCTCCATGAATCCAAATTAAAAGCGGCGTGTTTGAGCTTGCATTTGCAGGAAGGTAAATATCTAATGTGTGTTTCTTCAAGGTATCATTCGCATAGGGAATATTTTGATGCAAGATGGTTCCTTTAGGAAAAGTATTGTTTATAAATTCTGGTGTCTGCGCATTCGTATGTGATATAAAAAGTAACAGCGCAAATAGTAAGTTTATCTTGAAGAGCGTCATGGTATAATCATTTATTGAGTTAAGCTCCGCTAAGATCTTAATTTGTTCTCTACTTACAAAAAGATTAGACTGTATTAACAAGTAGTAGCATATGGCATAGTATTTTGTGTCTTACCGTTTTAGTCCACCTACTCGAATATTGAATTTAAATCAAAATAATAATGAATACGAATAGACTTTCTGCTAACATGGCAGCGGCTTTAAACGAGCACATGACAAAGGAGGCACATGCATCACAAATTTATTTATCCTATGGTGCTTGGGCTGATAGCCAGGGCTTAGACGGGGTTTCAAACTTTTTATTCAGGCATGCCCATGAAGAGCGAAACCACATGATGAAGATATTGGAATACATTCTAAAAAGAGGTGCCACCGTAAAAGTATCTGCCATCCCTGCTCCACCATCAGATCCTACAAGTGTTAAACATTGTTTTGAAAAAGTATTTGAACATGAAGTCGATAACACGACCGCTATTTACAAGATAGTTAAAATGAGTCTAATTGAAGAAGATTGGGCCACATGGAATTTTATGCAATGGTTCGTAAAAGAACAAACTGAAGAGGAAACCCTAGCGCTTGAGTTATTGGGCAAAGTAAATTCTGCCGGAGGCAATAACATCAATACCGCAGCATTATATGAGCTTAATAAAGAACTCAAAGACATGCCCGATGACGCCCAACTTGCTCAAGATGTAACATCAGACAAACCATAATTTCCAAAACACCACCGCATAATCGCATTTCTAAATTTTCTCCACCGGAGAAAATTTAGAATACCCAATACCTAGTTTAAATTCCTCAACGCCTGCAAAACATGTCTTTCATTATGTGAAATTAGAAATTGAAAGGCATCACCTAGTTTAAACGTAATCCATTTAAAAATTGAAAGCGGAATTTTAACGCGGTTCAAATCTACGTGCTGAGCTTCGTTTAGGTACGAGAGGAAAGTTTCTTGTTGCTCAATAAATTCAGCAATTACAGCATGGGCATTTAGGTTGACCCCAGGTATATAATTCTTTAAAGCTTTATACTTCTTCGTTCCTGTTTTAGGATCCATCATGCGCGTAAAGTAATTACCAAACCATGAGCTAGTGAAAATTTCAGATGAAGGCTTGCCTTTTTGTTTATCCAACCCTTTTCTGATCTGCGGTAGATAATAATGTCCATAACTATTTAAATGATCCATACATTGCGCAATACTCCAACCTCCAGATGCAGCAGGTTTAAGTAAATCTGAGTCTATCATGTTTTGAAATCGTACCGCTTCTTGTAAATGACCTTCTACTTTCCTTTCAAGCTCATTTAACAATGTTGCTTTTTGAATAGATGGCGTTTTCATTGCTGTTGCTTTTAATTACAATGCAAAGTTGTGTTAAACATAAAAGTTAAATCTTGGTAATTTCCAACATTTTAAATTTTCACTTTGTTGATGAGTTTGCTAAAGTTTGTAAGATATCTCATTTTGTTTATTTAAAGTCGCTCATTCCACAGACTTACATAAAGTTACAAGGTGATTAGCTTGGTACATATATTTGAATAATTTAACCCAAACTCTTTTCTGCTTTCAGTAATTTAAGTCATAACTTTGCTTGTTATGTTGTGGTAAAGAACACATACGTATATAACTAAAATATGTTTGCACAGGTACGTTGCCCTGATATATTACTTCCTGAAGAACTTGACAATTACCTTGAAAGGGGTTGGTTTAGGATGGGGCAAAATATATTCACCACAAATTTTTTAAACTTTAACGGCTTTTTTTATAACGCCATCTGGTTGCGCATCCCACTGAATGGTTTACCCATAAATGGCTCTCAGCAGAAAATCATCAAACGTAATTCGGCATTTAGAACAGAGATTCGAAAGGCGTTCATTAATCCTGAAAAAGAAGCTTTATTTGATATTTATAAAGAAAGTGTCCCTTTTAATACCGCCGCTACATTACAGAATCTTTTATTTGGCAAGGCCTTTCGTGCCATCTACAACACCCACGAAGTAAATGTTTACGACGGTAATAAATTGATAGCGACTGGTTTTTTTGACTTGGGCAGCATGAGTGCGGCCGGTATTACTTGCTTTTATGATCCGTCCTATAAAAAGTACAGCTTAGGTAAGTATCTTATTTACCTAAAACTAGATTATTGCCGACAAATGAATTTCAAATACTTCTATCCGGGTTATTTTGTTCCTGGCTATTCGTTGTTTGATTATAAGCTGGAAATTGGTAAGGCTACGCTGCAGTACTTTGAGATAAGCAAACAGCAGTGGTATTCTATAAATGATTTCTCCCCGAAGCATAACGCCCTTCAGGTTATGCAGGCTCATTTAATTGCAATACAGATGCGCTTGTCTGACGCAGGAATTGCTAGTACAATCTTTAAATATGAGTTTTTCGATGTAAATACATTGCCTGATCTAATGGATATTGACTTTTTTGATTTCCCGGTTTTTTTGTATTTGGATTTGCCTGGTAACGGAATAAGTCCAACAATAGTTTTTGACGTGCGTGATCATCACTATCATTTGATTCAATGTAGCAGTTTGTGGTCATCAAATATGCCCAACGTAAATGAAATATACTCGTCTGATCTATTTAGAATCGAACACTTTATTTTTTCAAGTAAGAATGAAATAGACATGGTTGCAAATGTTTGTTCGCATTTCAGTATTGTAAATTTAAAATCTTAACGCTTTTGCAAAGGTTACGGATTGGCCATAAAAAAAGTTGCCTATGCTAACTGCTGTAGGCAACTTTATCATTGCATGTTATTCTTCCTTAATTTTAGTCGTTTGGTTGTATCCACTGGACAATTTAAAAGGAAGATTTACAACTAATTCATTCTCGTCATAAGTTGCTTTAATTCTACTCGCTTCTATAAAGTAAGGAATATCTTGATTGTAAACAATCTGTGGTACATGCGTTAACTTGCCGTTACAATTTATAGGTACTAAATAATAAACAGAAAGCTCATCATTACTAATTTCTACCTGAAGTAAATCTCTATTAACTCCCGGCACTCGAACTCTCATTTCACGTCCCGAAGACTTTTCTTGTAGTGAAAGAAAAGGTTCACTCCGACCCCCATTTAGCGTGTTTGAAACATCAACTGAGGTAATTATATTTCTTAATATCTTTTTCTCCATTATTCATTTCTCCTTCTTTGACCGTTACAGACAATACTTAGACCATGAACATCTTTAAGCCAAAAAGACGCATGCAATAGACAAAATATCCAATAAAATGAAGAACTTTTTCGGAAGCAGAAATTATGTCAATAAATTAGAGCAAGTTCATCATAATATATCCATCGTAAAGCATGAGCATTTAATCAACTGAATTAGATCAGTGACAGTAATATAGCGGTGCGTTGCAATAAATAAACGATATCAAAGACTATAATTGTATTGAATAACTAATATATAATATGAAAAACAAGATAGCATTAATAACAGGCGGAAGCCGTGGCCTTGGTAAAAATATGGCATTGCGATTAGCGCAGAATGGAAGTGATATAATACTTACCTACCATACAAGGAAAGAGGAGGCCAATCAGGTAGTTTTTGAGATCGAGTCATTGGGAAGAAAGGCTGTAGCCCTTCAGTTTGATATTGGTGATATAAACGCTATCGATGGATTCATACAACAGGTCTCTAAAACCCTAAAACAAAAGTGGGATGTAGACAAATATGATTTCCTAATTAACAATGCCGGGGTTGGTGCTACCATACCTTTCGCGAATGCAACCGAGCAAGACTTTGATAAATTGATGAATATACATTTTAAGGGCGTATACTTTCTCACACAAAAATCATTAAACATAATCAATGATAAAGGTAGAATTGTTAATCTATCTAGTGGCACAACTAGATTTTGCGTTCCTGGCTACTCTATATACGCATCCATGAAAGGGGCAATAGAAACATTTACGAGGTATCTGGCGAAAGAAGTAGGGCCACGTGGCATTACGGTAAATGTATTAGCACCTGGTCCTGTTGAAACGGATTTCAATGGCGCTGCAATTCGTAATAATCCGCAAATGAAAAATATGCTTGGTGTGCAAACTGCGCTAGGAAGGGTAGGGGAAGCAGAAGACATTGGCGGAATCATTGCGTTCTTATGTTCACCTGAAGGTTATTGGATCAATGGACAAAGAATTGAAGCATCGGGCGGAATAAATTTGTAATAGACGAAGGTATAAGCCAGCTAAGATGCCTATTGGATGAGACTCTAAAAAGCTATTTTACCCTGCAAATATCATCATTGCCAGGTCGGCTTATCTTGTGACAACACCTGGTAAAGCAGTTTATATTCAATTGCTTTTAGAAGATATTTTTACGCTAAGAAGTTTATATGTTAGGCGTGCTACTGGAACCCAAATACAAACGATTGAAATTATATTTTAAAGGGTTTATTCAAATTAAAAACCATTCCGCTTTTACTTTTTTTCCCCGTGTATAATCTCTTCCATTAAAATCCAATCCTCAATAACGGATAATTAATTATATTTGCGCCCGCATGAAGAGGATCGCAGAATACAGAAAATTGTTAGGTGTAGATAAAACAGCTGACTTAAAAGAGTTAAAATCCATTTATAGAACTTTTATGAAGGATTGGCATCCTGATAAGTTCCAAATAGAAGCTGAGAAAGTAGCGGCTGAAGAAAAGAGTAAGTCCTTTATAGAAGCCTATCACTTTCTAGTAAGTATAGCGCCTGAAACACATGAGCAATCGCTTGAGGAATATAGCGCCATTATTACGTCTTCAAGAATCAAAGATTATAAATATAAAGGGTTGACACTGCAAATCAATTTTTTAGATGGCAGTGTGTACGAATACTTTGGTGTGCCAAAAAACATCTTCAATAAGCTACAAAGTTCTGATACACCTGATAGGTTTGCACGCAGACATATCTACCACGCTTTTACATATAGAAAGGTAAGTAAGGCTTTAGCTGTCTAGTGGCTTAACTGGCTTAGTGAAATAATTCCGGACTATTATTGAAATAGAGATAGCTGCTGAATCTGTGAACGCGCTATTTGTGATTTTATAGATTTAGCAAAAGTGCCTGGCATGTTTCGAATATGAAACAGATCGGTTTCTTTATCGCGAGGTGCAATGATGATTTTTGTTTCTCCTGCAATCTTATTGAAAAGATCATTCACAATTTTTGGTGAATTATTATTCCTTGACAAATGAGACAAGAATAAGTGACTCATGAACGAGGGTCTATGATCTGTAAATAGTTTTGCAGCTTGTCTATTTGATAAATGACCGCTGCCATTTCGGATTCGATTCTTTAAAAAGATGGGGTATCTGCCATTATCTAACATATCTTCATCGTAATTCGATTCTAGAAATGCAGCATGGCACTGTTCAAAATGTTTGATTACGTGGTTGCAGGGTTTACCTATATCTGTGAACACGCCAACCCTTACCGCATTGTCGGTTACAATAAAGCTGTGTGGGTCGCACGCATCATGAAATTTTGGAAAAGCCGTTACACAAAGTTTGCCAATTGCAACGGGCTCATAGGCCGAGAATGGAACAACCAAACTCTCTATGATATCAATGTTGCCCTGTTTTAAAGTATTACAGGTTATGTAAACCGGCAGTTTATGCTTTTTTGATAATGCCGGAATGCCGTGAATGTGATCACCATGTTCATGAGATACAAAAATGGCTTTCACTTTTTTTAAGGATAAGCCAAGTCTTTTCATTCGTTTTTCGGTCTCTTTGCAAGAGATTCCTCCATCAATAAGAATTGCTTCTTCCTGATTACCTATATAATAACAGTTGCCGTTACTTCCAGAATTTAATGACGAGATAAACAAAGACATATGGTGGCGAAGATAGTGGTTTTTGGAAAAGCTGTTGATAAAATATCTGGCAATTAAACATGGTATGAAAATTTTATTTTGGCTTTATGAATTTTAAACGTAATAATCATGATACCCAGAAAACTAAAAAAAACACAAGGGGAAGAAAATGATATTCCCGTAGATAGCATAGAGATTGATGATGTAGAAGATCTTGGAACAGAAGAGTTATCGGGCCCTTCAACTACGCCTAATTCTACTGCTTATAGTGATACCGATGAAGATGAAAACGAAGGCTTAGGTGACGGTAAGATCGGCAATAACACGTCAGATTTATTTGAAAAATAAGCCTTGTTCTCCATGTATTTTGTGCCGACTATGGCCGTGGTTTGGCCAATGTTATAGTTAACTGTTGTACCAAGGACGTAGTATTCAAACACTTCTATACTATAGCTACATATTATTTTAACGTGGTTGGGCCTGCTTCCTAATTAGGAATTTAATATCTTTATATACTAACCCCCAACTATATGGTAATTAAATACGCGCCTATTTCATTGGTTCTGCTTGCCGTTACGCTCAGTTCCTGTAGTAAACATGATGATCCCATACCGTCGACACGTACTTATCGAATGGGTTTTCAAAATTCAGCGCCAAGGTACACCTTTGACGAAGCCATCAAATCACTCGGCATATGGACGCAACGTGCTGATGCGGCTATCATCACTGCAGATGTTCCCTGGGATTCCTTGTATCAAGGAACAAGAGCTGAAGATTTTGTAGTTAGAAACTATAAAGATTTGGTCTCATATTATCGCAGCAAAAATTTAAAGTTATGGGTATACATTGAGCCGGCTAATGGCCTAGACCGTGCAAGCGAGGCAAAGCCTTTATTGGATAGGGGGAAAAGTATGACCGATCCAGAGGTACAGAAGCTTTATAAAAGGTTCGCATTTGTTATGGACAGCGTTCTAATGCCCGACCACATGGGCTTAGCATTGGAAACAAATTTAATAAGGGGTATTGCTTCTGCGCCAGTTTATCAAGCCATAAAACAAGCAGCTAATGAGGCGGCCACAGAAATAAGAAATTATGATGCGAATGTAAAATTAAGTGTGAGTGTGCAGGTAGAATTTGCCTGGGGCAAATTGCAAGGTGATAATCAATATTTAGGTGTGCAGTCCGACTTTTTAGACTTTCCTTTTATTGAAGAGTTAGGCCTTTCTTCGTATCCTTATTTCTGCTTTGAAAATCCACAAGAAATACCAATTAATTATTACACTAAATTATTAGATGAACAAAGCATTCCTGTGTTTGTGTCCGAAGGTGGGTGGTCATCTGTTACCGTAGATAAATATACCGGCACTTTGCAAAAACAATATGATTACTTTTCTAGACACAATGAAATCCTGGCTGACGCAAAAGCAATTGCGCTCTTCCAACTTACATTTACCGATATTGATATAGCATCCTTACCATCAACCACACCTTCAAACCTTAATTTGTTTGCCCACTTAGGCCTGATAGATATTGATTTCAATTCAAAACTGGCCATGGAGAAATGGGACGAAATGTTCAAAATGCAACTCGAGGAGTAGAATTTTTCAGGAATATGAAAAAAAAGTAAAATATTTTATTGAAAAAGGCTGCTCAGAACGCAGCCTTTTGTGGTTAAAATGAATTACTTCTTATACTATTTGTAAATTGCGTTAAATAAAAGTTCAACCAACACCTAAACTAAAAACTATAACTATGGCAAAATCAAAAGAAACTTGGAGTAAAAAGGAAACAGAAGGCAGGAAGGCAAAGAAGAAAAAAGAGAAGGAGCAAAAAAAGGAAGACAGAAAAGCGAATGCTAAGGAAGGCAAAACTTTTGATGACATGATCGCTTATATGGATGAAGATGGCAATTTCTCATCAACACCGCCAGATCCTAAAAAGAAAAAAATTATTAGGGCTGAGGATATTACAATTGGTGTACCTAAACAAGACACGTTAAAGAAAGAAGATCCAACCAGAACTGGTATTGTTAGTTTTTTCAACGACTCTAAGGGTTATGGATTTATAAAAGACTCTGAAACTAAGGATAGTATTTTCGTTCACATCAATGCAGTTGTAGATCAGATTAAGGAAAATAACAAGGTAACATTTGAGGTTGAAATGGGGCAAAAAGGTCCGAACGCAGTAAATGTTAAGCTTGCTAAATAATATTGATCTGAACACGCACGCCATTAGTCTTTTGCTAAAAAATATAAAATTCTTTTATTAATTGTTTCTGGTTGATCCATAGAAAGGAAATGGCCGGTATGTGGAATAATCGAAGATTCAATATTTGGAATGAGCTCTTGGGCTTTTTTTAAGTTATGCTCATTATTTATAATATCTTTTTCACCTATTAGCAATAAGATAGGTGACTGAAGTGATTTCAATTCCTCATTCGAAAAGGGTGTCATTTTGAAAATGCTTTTATTTATTTTGGCTAGCTCTGATGCAATGTAGAATTGATTAATAAAGGGCTGTCTCAATCCTTCTACATCATAAGAAAGCGTCTTTAAAATATTTTTCAATCTTGCTCGTTGGGGGTATAAGGCGAAAGTAATATTGGATATTACTTTTGGTTTTAACTTCAGTGAGGAAAACGTTTGTGCAGGACTTAATAAAACGATTTTGTTAATTCTTGATTTGTTATGCAGCGCAATGTTTAAAGCCAACCATCCTCCTCTAGAGGCGCCTATGATGTTTACGCGTTTAAATTCAAAATGATCGAAAATCTCGCCATACCATTTGGCTATTTCTTCAACCTCGTTTAACTCTTTTTTTGAAGGCACTGACTTGCCGGGCTCAAGGATAAAGTCGATGGCATATATTCTGTTCTTTTCTGCAAGCGATTTCACATTTGGATACCACATCGTTGAACTAGCATTTAATCCATGCATTAATATTAAAGGTGGCGCATTCTTCGGCCCACTTACAATGACATGAGCAATACCATAACTCGTTTTTACTTTAACTTCTTCATAGGGTACGGGCCATAATGCCAAAGTCTTATCATACGATTTTATATATGCTTCTGCAGCGTGTCTGCTCTCAAAAAGTTCTGAATTACCTTTTATCTTCTCTTTAGTGCCCGCACAATTAAAAGAAATGATGGTCGAGATTAATAGAATTGACAATTTGTTCTTAAATCTCATACGTAGAGCCAGTGGTTTCATAATTTTACTGTAATTGAATAATCATGTGACTAAGCAAGTACATTTAACCGTATACAAAATATTGGACCAGCTGTGATTTGTTCTATAAGACTAAATCAGTTTGTTATTAATTCCAAAATTATGAGAATCACATCCATTTTATTTCTAATTATTACCATTAGCTAGGGTCTGCTGAAAAAGTAAATATTGATATTTTTTTTAAATGGTGCGGCTTTGAAGCCGACACCCATTTTCAATTAGTGAACATGATTAAAAATTGTTTGCAAGGGTGTTACAAATTCATCGTGCAAAGGCTGGCCTTGACTGAGGTAGCTTTTTTTCGATGCACGGTTTTTTACGGCTTTTGGCATTTTTCCTAGCACTTGATTTTTAAAGATCATATCTGGAGAGAACATAGAATATTGTTTTACTAAACACAGAGGTGCAGCAGTTCATAGTGGGTGTATGCGTTAGCAATTGCTTACCTGTGCAAAGATATCATGTACCACATTAATATTTTAAATAAGGAAGGTGTACATAGTTTTTCATAACAGGACATGGTCAAGGAGGAGCATTGGCAAATATGTTGAAGTCTTATCTGGAGAATTTATACACACAATAATATACTTCTATTTTGAAGATGTACTTTCCCGCTGAGTACTTATCTAGACGAAAATTTCTCACTGAAAATTTGTAGTCATGTAAGGTTGAATCATGAATTGCTTTAAAACATGAATTGCTATTTCGTATTATAATATTAGTTCCGTTGTTCTTAAGCGGAATTTATCTTGGTATGTTACGGCTAAGCGATCGAGACGTTTTAGATGCGTATGAATCAATTAATCACCTCTATTCGCCCTTAACATCTCTGCAAAGCTCTGAGAAGAGCTAAGGGCAATTATGGCCATTGTAATGCGCTTTGTTTTTGTTGTTATTGTCTTAGCACTATCAATCCATTTGCTGAAATAAATCTGATGCGATTTAGGTAGGGTGTTAAAGAACGAAAAGGCCGTAGGATCATCCTTAAGGCATTTTATAAAGTCAGCAGATAAGATAATTGCGCGTTCATCAATTTCGAGTTGTACTTTAATAGTATCACCTTCACCTTTGCCAAGGGCCTTTCTAATGGGTCCACTTAATGGAAGAATAAAATCACCTTCTCCCATAGGTAACAACGCAGTCTTTTGTATAGCATAATGATCTAACACGCCCTTCACACGGAATGATACACGACTATCTGATAATTTTTGTGCTTGGCGCTTAGTAACCTCTATATATGACCATCCTGTTTTCTCGCCTTTTTTATCAAACTTTAGTATACGTGCGTTGAAAGTGATCATACTTGTAAAGGTAAGATTTCTATGTTTTTAATAGAAAAATTGGGTAAAAACCTTGGATTAACCCAAAAGAGATATGAGGTGGATTTATTATGTTTGATGTGGTGAACAAAGTGTCTTTACGTTTTTGTGTCGTTGCATTTTTATTTGCGCTACTAACTTCAGCTAGTGCTCAAGTAGTGGCTATTAAAGGTGAAGCAAATTTATCAGATCATAGTTTTGACGAAGATGGAGTATGTAACCTATCGGGTACATGGGAGTTTTACTGGGGCGAATTATTAACTCCGCAAGATTTTGTAAATATACAACCATCTTCCAAGCTAAAATGGATTCAGGTGCCAGGCGCATGGCACAAGCAAGGCGATTATACCCTTTCAGGATATGCAACTTACCGGCTTAGGTTATTAGTACCAGCAAAGACAAATAGTTTAGCGCTTTATTTCCCAGCTATAAATTCATCATCTAAAATATGGATTAATGGAAAGCTTGAAGAAGAAACCGGAACCGTAACTAAGGTCAAGGATAACTACATTCCTAGGCTTGCTGCTTCTGTTATTTCAATTAACCAGGCCGATCGTTATCTGGATATTATTATACAGGTAGCCAATTTTTCAAATGATAGTGGTGGCATTATTAGTATACCTAAGTTCGGGGAAATAGCAAGTATCATAAGAGAAATAAACAGAGCGAATGGTGTTGATAACTTTTTTGTAGGGGGTCTTATAACCATGTTTATCTTTCAACTCCTTTTGGCATTTGTATACAGAACGCGTATGCAGCATCTATGGCTTGCGTTAATTTGCCTTACAGTTGCCTTACGTGCAATGACGACGCATGGCAGCTTTTTTTTACCTTCCGATTTATTCCAACAGATTGACTGGAAAGTTTGGCAGAAATTGAATTTCCTCTGCGCTTACGCTGTAGTAGCTTTATTTCCTTTATATGTAAGACATCTTTTTCCAGATGATGCGCCTAAGAAACCCATTCTATGGTTTTGCCTAGTGTCGTTCCTATTATGTGTAGCTGAAATAGTGATTCCGCAGTATATAGCGCGGGAAATAGTGAATGTATCCTTACTATGTTCCTTTATATATGCTGTATATTCCATATTCGGCGCATGTGCTTCAGATCGTAAAGATGCAAAAGGTATTTTAGTAGGTGTACTAGTCGTGTTTTTATTTGTTCTGGTAGAAACATTAAGGAACTCTTCAATAGAACCTTTTCAAATTCATTTTAAATATTTCGTGGAGCTTGGCGTTTTGCTATTTCTTTTTTTTCAGACTTTCCTTTTGGCTTATCATCACGTAAAAGAATATATAAGTTTGGAGGGATTAAATCAGAATCTGGAGAAGATTATTACTGAACGTACAGGGCAATTAATTAAAGCAAATTCAGTTAAAGACAGACTGCTTTCACTTATGTCTCACGATATTAAAAGCCCACTAAACTCTTTGCGTGGTATTTTGAATTTGTTTAATAAAGGCACAATATCTGCCGATGAATTTAGAAGTTTCACCAATCAAGTTGAGAATGACTTAAGTAAAACTAATATATTGGTAGAAAATATATTGTATTGGACCCGTAATCAACTCAAGGGCAATCAAGTAAACAAAGAGAAGGTGGATCTTACTAATGTTATTGAAGAGAATTTTAGGCTATTCGAATCAGTTTCTGCAAGTAAAAAGATTGTAATAAAGCACAACATAACAAGTGTCATTACGATTACGACGGATATCAATATCTTAAATTTTGTAATTAGAAATCTTATTTCGAATTCCGTAAAATTCTCGTACGAAAATAGTGAAATCAATATTTTGATTAGCAAAACAAATGACGCTATATTAATTCAGGTAAAGGATCAAGGAATAGTTATTGATGATTTGATTTTGCAGACGTTAATGAATACTGACTTAAGTGACAGTGATATTGGAACGGGTAAAGAAACAAGCATTGTGCTTTGGCTATTACTCTGTCGTGAATACTTGCAAAAGCTAGGTGGAATGCTGAACGTAGAAGCCACGAAAGAAAAAGGAAATACTTATAATATTTTACTGCCCTTTCCAGGATAGATTTTTACACTATAATATACTGACGATGTTTTTATAAAAAGAGCTACTTAAATAGCCTTTCAAAAAAACCTTTCTTTTTTGAATGTAATGCATCTAAGGCAGTTCTAAGTCTCACTAAAGATGCTGAATCCTTTATAATATACTGCTCAGCACCTAATTTCATTACCTGAGAGCGAATGCTTTCATCGTTTAAGGAAGTGTAATAAATTACTGGGATTGCAGGATGATTTTTTTTAAGTTCTTTTAGATAATCTAAACCTGTTTTAGTACTTAATTCGCCAAAGTAATGATCTAATACAATTGCAAAGGGTTTTTCTTTGAGGTGGCCAATCATATCTGCCGGATCTAGAAAGGTTCTTACGCTGTAATTACCAAGAATCTGTTCAAAATGCACCTGTAACAATTTTTGCTGAATGGGGTTGTCCTCAGCAATAAAAACTAACTTATTCATATCCGTTAATTATTTTCACATTTAAGATAAATAACTTTTTTCAATAATTGGCTATAGATTTTGGTGGCTTACAAGAAAAGTTCGTAAAAAGAAAATTGATTCTGGTAACCTTACAGTAAAATTTTGAGTAAGTAGAAGTTATAATTAAATAACGGTAATGATTATTCCACAGGCTCAGCAGCTTATTAACGAATTGGTTTTTACAACATCGCGTAGCAGCGGCCCTGGTGGGCAGAACGTTAATAAGGTGAATACAAAAGTCACATTAAAACTCGATATAAAGAATTCTATCATTCTAAACGGCAATCAGAAGCAAATACTTGTTGAAAAGATCGGTTCTAAATTAACAAAGGAAGGAATACTTATAATTGCCGCTCAAGAAAAGCGGTCTCAGCTAGAAAATAAGGAGGAGGTTATGGCCAAATTAAACAAACTCCTTACAAAAGTTTTCACGCCTAGAAAGCCCAGGAAAGGCACCAAGCCTCCTAAAGTTTCGAAACAAAATCGCTTACAAGAAAAGAAGCAGAAAGCGGAGAAAAAACAATGGAGGCAAAAGCCTTAGCTTTTCTTTTAGCTCTGGCTCCTAGCATTGAGCTACTAGCTCGATTTTTTAAAGTTTATGCAGGTGACTCGCATGTGGGGTTCATGTTAAGGATTGGTATTCTTGACCAGGTGGCATAAAGAATAAGTAAAAGCCGCAGATGATAATCATCTCTGAAAGCGAAATCCATCCGGGGAAATCGCTTATAATATTGGAAGTTGAGCCAATTAGATTTCCCTGAGCTTTCAACAATCATCGTTACCATCAACATACATTATCTGTTAAGGGCATAGTTTTTTTAATAATCATAACATGAAGAATATATTATATAACCTTGACAGCATTGATGTATCATACGGCGACAATGTGTTAAACACTGTGATTCAAATCAATGAAAGAATAAATGATATTGTAGAACAACAGGAGCATATTCATTCGCTAAATGATTTTGAGAAAACACAGATAGCTGAGCGCTTGAGTAAGCTAATTGATCTTAATCGAAAAATTCAACGAGAGCTTGCTGAACAGGCAGACAAAATCGCTCAACTAAAAGGTACTATTTATAACGAAGTTCGAGATCTAGCTTAGTCTTTGCTTTCTGCGAAAGCGCGTAATTTTGATATATCCATTCTATCATTAAGTCTTTCGGAATAATGAACTTCATGGATTACTAGCCCTTTATTAATAAGGAACTCCGCCGGCATAGTTTTAATGGATTCTCCATCAGCCATTAAATGCATAGGTATACCAAGTGAACTGGCTTTATAAGCAGTTTGTACAAACGTTGAAATATGACTTATGGCTGACTTGTACCCTGAGTTCTCTAATCCATAAGCATCATAACATTTCTTCTCAGGATCAGATATAAGAGGAATAGGAGACACCTCTTTATGAAATATACTTCTAAGAAGCACGTTCTCTTTTGATTCAAAAAAGAAAATCATTTCTAATCCCTTAGCTTTAAACTCATCATGTACTTTGGTAAGTGCATGAACGCGTAGATTACAAAAAGGACATCCGGCATGTCTAAAGAACCCTATAAATATTTTTTTGTCTTTATACGACGCGAGATCAATCATTCTTCCATAAATGTCCTTTAACTTAAAAACGGGTGCTGTTAAATTTTGTTGAAGTTTCATACTTTTCAAACATGTGGTAATCCTAAGTTAAGCACTAAACAAGGAGAAACAAGGTGGGGAGCATATACTTTAATGTAGTCAGGCATGTTTTTTTTACCGCAAAACGTTAAAAATCATAATTAATATGAGCACATCAAATAAACTTCAAGCAGCATTCGATTATTCTGTGGCGCCTGGCGTCTGGGGCAAGAAAGATGTTTTCGTGAATTATTACATCGTTCAAGATGACGAAACCAAATCATGGTTTCTAATTGATGCGGGGCTACCGTGGTCAGCACCCAGAATAAAAGCCATGGTGAGCGAGCTCTTTGGTGATGGTAGTAAACCCAAAGGCATAGTGCTTACGCATGGTCACTTCGATCATATAGGTGCATTGCAGACGCTTGCTGAAGAATGGGCTGTTCCTATTTACGTTCATTCTTTAGAAATGCCTTATCTCACTGGGAAGTCAGCTTACCCTCCAGCCGATCCTACGGTAGGAGGTGGAATGATGAGTTATGTATCATGGATGTATCCTAAAGGGCCATTTAATTTAAAAAAATACATTCAGGTGCTTCCTGGAAACAATACCATACCAGGTTTAAGCGGGTGGAAATACATTCACACGCCGGGCCATGCGCCGGGCCATATAAGCTTATTTAGGGAACGTGACAAAGTTTTAATTGCAGGAGATGCAGTGGTAACAACTTTACAAGAATCGGCACTATATGCATTATCGTATGCAAAAAAACTGTCAGGACCTCCCAAGTATTTTACATGTAATTGGTCTTTAGCAAAAATTTCAGTTCTTAAACTTGCAGCCCTTGACCCTGAAGTTATTGCATCAGGTCATGGAAAGCCAATGTATGGCAAAGAGATGATGCGTGCCCTCCACGTGTTAGCGAATAACTTTGATGCTATAGCACAACCAGCACATGGTCGGTATGTAAATGAGCCTGCAATTACGGATGAAACGGGCGTCGTTTATCTACCACCGACGGTTAAGACCATGCCTTTGAGTACCATACTCGGCATTTCGTTAGGTGTATTGGCGGTTGGATTTTTGATTTTCAGTCAATCCAAAAAGAAACCAAATTCAACTAAGTCTATTGTTAAGACCATTAAAAAATTAAAGCGAGCTAATAAGCGATATAGTGATTTAAGCCGCGAACTTGTGTAGCAATTGCAAATTGTATGGTTTTAGATATAATCCTTTTTGTCCGACTAAAGAGGGGAGATAAGATTGACTTAATTGTCTGGCGCCATCTTAAGTTTTCTCTGTAAGGACTGCGATTTAAGTCTCTGCGTTTAACGCAATTCGGTGCACTGGCATATCTTCTCCGTGCATCGAGCAAGCCTTTATATACGTGCAAATCTTTGGAAGCCGGTAAGGAGCGCTACAGTGTCATTCAATTTTACCCGCACAATAATGATAAATTAAACATACCCAAGAAGTGTAATTAGTTGATCAATTAATTTGAAGGCCAAGCAAAAATTCTTAATCTTCAAGAATGAAAACTAAGGAGTGCCCTTCTTGCGCTATGAATATTAGTGTACAAAATAATTTTTGTCCTATTTGTGGTTATGAATTTCCTAAAACCAATCGCACCATTAAAATAGTAGCTGTATTACTTATTCTACTGTTTCTATACATGATAGTAAGATCAGTTATATAATATTTGGTTCTTTCTGATTGACCCTTTCCCATTTTGGAATTACTAAATAACATAAACGTGCATTTACAACGTCTTTAACTAGTTTCTCCACCCTTGGCATTATTTTTCTTCCAGATGTACTATAAATACCGATGCGAATGAATTATAATTCTGTAATTATCAAGCTCTATTTCATTTTAATATATGCCGATGGGAAAGTAGATCAAACGGAGGTGGCCTCTGGCGAGCGAATGAGAGTGTTGGAAGATCTTAGCGAAGATGATTTTAAAGCTCAACTTGAATATTTGAAATCACAAGATTCATCAATTTTACTAGCGCAATGTATTGCTGAATTAAAAAAACTTGAACGTAAACAACAAATTAGAATTATTGCTTGGCTCTGTATTGTAGCTAATGCAGATGGAATTATGGATTTGTCTGAGTGGCGTATGATATACAAAATTTATTATAAAGAGCTAGAGCTCCCGCTTCATGAAATCTTTAAAATGCAACAGGAATTAAGTCGCTTGAACATTTACATGAACCCTATTTTTGAAGAAATAAAAGCGATTGCATAACTATCCTCTCTTCTTCAATTATTTTAATTCTTCTTCAATCTCCCGTCATCAGTTCTATATACATTCAAGAACACTGATACCTCATAAATTGTACCCTATCATCACTGAAGATCTTTTAATATAAGGTTGCCTACAGTATATTTACGCTTTAATAGGATTAAGCGTATCATACCATGCGGCTCGGACAGTTAGCTAGAAAATTGGCAATTAAACCTTTTGAAATCGTTGAATTTCTCGCATCGAACAGCATTCAGATCGAAGAAGGTTCTAATACCCGTATTGAAGATAATCATGTAAAAATGATTATAGAGAAATTTGCACCCGCCACTTTGAAGCAAGCGGTGATACCCGTAGTGTATGAGGCGCCCAAGGTGATGGCGCCACCTTTGCAAGAAGAATCAGCAATCTCTTTATTCGATAAGCCTGTTGTTGAAGAACCTAATCTTATGGCGGAGGAGCCAAAAGAAAAAGTATCACCGGTCGAAGTAATAACACCACCTTTAGTTATAACGGGAGAGGAGAAAAGTGATGTTATAAAGGCACCTAAAATTGCCTTGTCAGGATTAAAGGTGCTAGGCAAAGTTGATTTTGCACCAAAAAAGAAGGAACCTCAAATTGAAGAGCCTAGCATAGAGGCTATCGTTCCGAGTGCTGATATAGAAAGCAAGCCAGACAAAGAAGATAGCAAAGAAGATAGCAAAGAAAGAAAGGTTTACAGTGATAGAAGACCTAAGCCTGAACAACGTCCAAGAAGAAATCCGATAGCTTTAGAACGTGAACGTGAGGCAATAGAAGCTGAGAAGAAGAAGCTAGCTCAATCTGAACATATAAAGCGAAAACGTACAGAAAACTATTTAAAGAAAGTCAAAATTGCTCCTCCTACAAAGTCAGCTAAATTACTGCAAGAACCTGTCTTTGAAATGACAGAGAAAGATTTAACCGATGTGCCGGAAGGTTGGTGGAATAAATTTCTAAAATGGCTAAAAGATTAATACATTCTATTTAACTGCGCTACGTTCCTAAAGTATTCAATTAATATGCCTTTCATAAAACTAGATCAACTCCATTGAGCTTGCTTAATCTATGCATAAACTCAAGCTGGGCTTTCTGTATTTCAATAATCTTTAACAACTGTATATCATGATTAATATACAAAACGATCATTTAAAAGTTCAAGTAAAACCCAAAGGTGCTGAGCTTTCAAGTGTCATAAGCAATGACACGCAGCTTGAGTATATGTGGTGTGGTGATCCGGCTATTTGGGGTAAAACATCTCCCGTGTTATTTCCATTTGTGGGTACCCTAAAGGAAGATGCTTTTATTTTTAGAGACAGAAAATTTAAGATGACGCGGCATGGATTTGCTCGTGATCAGATTTTTAAAGTGGAACTTCAACAGGTGAATAGTGTGGTTTTCCTTTTAGAATCTTCACAGGCGTCTCTTTCTAATTATCCATTCCATTTTCAATTGCGTTTAAAATATGGGCTAGTAAAGAATGAGCTACAGGTAACATATGAACTGAGAAATACAGGTAGTGAAGATATCTATTTTTCAATTGGTGGGCATCCTGCTTTTAATGTACCTCTTGTGAGGGAATCTAGGTACGAAGATCATTATTTGGAATTTAACAAAATGGAAAATGCTGGGCGATGGCCAATCAGTGCCGAAGGTCTTATAGAAGAAACCCCAAATAAGTTTTTTAATCATACCAACAAGCTTGATCTCACCAAATCCTTATTTGAAAATGATGCGCTTGTATTTAAACACCTTCAATCAAATATCGTGTCATTAAAATCTCGAACACATACTCATGGGTTAGATTTCGATTTTACCGGATTTAAGTTTTTAGGGATATGGGCAGCTAAGCATGCCAACTTTGTTTGTATAGAACCGTGGTGTGGTATTGCCGACTCTGTACTGCATAACCAAGAGCTTACAAATAAAGAGGGGATAGAAAAGGTTAAGTTTAATGAAGTTTGGGAACGAGCTTGGAGTGTTAGGTTTTACTAGGCTCTAATAGGTTGTTGTTTCACACTTTAAGTAGGCTATGTCTTTTTATTGCTGAATTTTTCCCTATTGCCTAAGATCATTTCATTCTCTGTGTTTCATCTTGTTTATCAGATTCGTATAACTCCTGTCTCCAGCTCTCTCATTTATCATTCTGTGAGAAGTAGATAATTAAAGTTGGTTGCTTTTAACCCGAACTATACAATTATGCCATGCCTATGGGCACAGAAATTAGATATAAGATGAAAAAAACTACAAATGACTAAATGGTGGATTGGGTGTTCCGGATTTTCTTATAAACACTGGAACGACACATTTTATAAAGGAATACCACAGCGTAAATGGTTTGAATACTACTGCGAAAATTTTAACACAGTTGAACTCAACGTCACCTTTTATCGAGTACCTAACCTTAGTGTATTTCAAGGGTGGTACGCAAGAAGCCCGGCTGATTTTAGATTTACGGTAAAGGCACCCAGACTTATTACCCACTATAGGAAATTTAAAAATGCAAAAAATGACATTCATAACTTTTATAATATTATTAGCACAGGCTTGCAGGAAAAGCTAGGATCCGTACTTTTTCAGCTGCACCCCGGCATACAGTATAGCGAAGAAAATCTTGAATTTATAGTTAATGGAGTAGATAACTCATACACAAATGTTATTGAATTCAGGCACAGCAGTTGGTGGCGAGATGAGGTTTATAAGGTCCTTAAAGGCCATAAAATTACATTTTGCGGCATCAGTTATCCGGGATTACCCGCAGATGTACATAAAACTGCATCTTCCATCTATTATCGATTTCATGGTGTACCGAAACTCTATCTTTCTTCGTATAATGAAGAAACGTTAAATCAAATAAATAAAACCATTAAGGCATACCGTGGCATAAAAAATGTATATGCTTACTTTAATAACGATATAGAAGTCGCAGCCATTCAAAACGCTAAATACCTTATGACCTTATAAGTAAAGTAGGAATGGCATATTACTATATACTGTTGAAATAATTTCACAATAATTGCCTTATAGGTAAACTAATTCAACATTATCTATGGAAAAACATCCATATACCGTCTGGCATAAATTTCATGTATATAGAGTATTGAAAGCCATCTTTAAGCCCTCTCGTTCTAACAAAACTTGTTGAATTAATCGATCTTCAAAGACTCCCTTAATTTCATTTCGCTTTGTAAATAATGACTATCGACTTAAAGATGCTTTTAAGTGAGACGTTTATAAAACTTATATAAAAAAACTATAAAAAAATTATTATGGCACAAACTCAAAATGGTAATAGCAAAAAAGGCTTTGCTTCTATGGATGCAGCAAAGCAACGTGAAATCGCAAGCAAAGGTGGTCGCGCATCGGCTAAGGGAGATACTTCAAGAAGAGGTTTCGCCTCAATGGATAAAAATAAACAACGTGAAATTTCAAGCCAAGGGGGTAGAAGTCAGGGCAATGCCCAACGTCAACAAATGAAGAGAGAAGAAGAAAGGAAAAGAGAGGAATCGCTAACAAATGTTTCAAATCAACCTACTGACGATGGAACAGAGCATGTTAAGTCAGAAAAATAATAATCTCTAAATATAAATAAGCTGGTTAAAACTAAGCATAGCATCCAATAAATCTGATTACTTTCTAACCGAAATCAGATTTATTGGAAAAGATGATACTTTTAGCTGGCTTTTTTTTATACATCACAACTATCCTACCAATATCCATCCGCGCTAGTTTTTGTAACACGTTTTTTATTAGATAACTTATAAGTTTCTAAGACTTATATGACAAGTCTAATCGTATTTTCCTTAAAAATCATTCTATTTTTAGCTTGTATCCCACAAGCCCAACAATGGCAATTCATTGCGCCATCAAGCGACTTAATACGTATTACCGGCAGAGTTAGGCATGATGTCGATTCTGTTGCATTATATTGGCCGGGTACGTCTATTTTGATTCGATTCTCAGGCACAGACTTAAAAGTTGATCTTAAAGATGAACGTGGAGATAACTATTTCAATATTATTATTGACCATGATAGCGTACGATATATAAAACTAGACTCAACTAAAAAATCTTATTTGCTTGCAGGTGGACTAAATTCGGGAGATCATACGGTTGAGTTAGTTAAACGTAATGAGTGGGATAAAGGCAAAACTTGGTTCTACGGAATGAATGTTAATGGCGAACTACTCGCCTTACCTACAAAAAACAAAAAGATTATTGAATTCTATGGTAATTCTATCACGGCTGGTTTTGCCATCGAGGATCAATCAGGAAAGGATTCACCGGCAGGCATAAACACCAATAATTATAATACCTATGCGGCAGTAACTGCACGTTATTTCAATGCCGATATGTACTGCATTGTAAAATCAGGAATAGGGATGATGGTTAGCTGGTTTTCCTTAATCATGCCAGAATTATATGATAGACTCGATCCACTAGATTCGCTAACGAAATGGGATTTTAAAAAAGTAGTACCAGACATCGTAGTTATTAATTTGTTACAGAATGATTCATGATAATTAAAATCCCGCAGCATCCGTCTTTTAAATTACGCTTTGGCGAAACGCCACCCAATAAGGATAAAATCATTGACTCGTATAGGTCATTCGTTAAAAAGATTCGTCATGTTTATCCCCATGCGCATATCATATGCGCATTGGGATCTATGGATATCATGAAAGAAGGTTCGCCGTATCCTGCCTATGTTGAGAAAGCCGTTGCAAGCCTGAATGATAAGCGCATATACACTCATTTTTTTCCTTACACGAAAAAGGGTGGTCATCCACGGGTAAATGAGAATGCGCAAATGGCTAAAAGTCTCATCGATTTTATTGAAGAAAATATATGGTAAAAATGCTGCTGATATTCATGCTTAACCTTTCACTTCATTAACTTTGGAGCTCGCCTTCGTATTAGACTAAATTTTCAACGAATTCGTCATTGAGTGTGAAGCTAAATCTCGATCCCATTTCTGTTAGTCATTTTTGTATGAGCAAATCAAAAATTAGTATTTCCAAAGTTTTTAAAACCCTTGTATGGCCGAGAAGATATATCATCTTGCTGGGTTTATTACTTATTGTAATAAGTCGTTTGGCAGGCTTGGTGGTGCCTTGGGCTACGAAGGTATTGATGGATGATGTCGTAGCGCATGGAGACGTACAAGCTTTATGGAGGTTGATTTATCAAGTAATTGCAGCCATAACAATTCAGGCAGCAACTTCTTTTTTCTTAACCCAGATTCTTAGTGTGGAAGCACAACATCTTATATCCATTCTGCGCGCCCAAGTGCAAAAGCAATTGATTCGACTACCTATCAGGTTCTTTGATAACAATAAATCGGGTGCACTTGTTAGCCGTGTAATGACTGATGTAGAAGGCGTTAGAAATTTAGTAGGCACAGGATTGGTTCAACTCGTTGGTGGGTTGCTAACTTCAGTTATATGCTTGATATGGTTGATTAGTGTTAGCCCAACCATGACCTTATATGTGCTTGTACCGGTACTTGTTTTTGGTGTCATATCCATGAAAGCCTTTGCGTACATCCGGCCCGTCTTCAGAGAACGCAGTGTTATAAATGCTGAGGTTACGGGCAGACTTACGGAAACATTAAATGGCGTGCGTGTCATTAAGGGTTTTAATGCGGAAGCGCAAGAAATAAAAGTGTTTGAGCTGGGCGTAGAAAAGCTTTTTAAAAATGTAAAGAGAACCCTTACATCAACCAGTCTTATTACTAGCTCTGCGACTTTATTGTTAGGTATGGCTTCTGCCGGTATTATGTACCTAGGAGGCGAAAAGATGATTAATGGAACTTTGACGGTGGGCGACTTTTTGTTGTTTACTGTCTTATTAGGTTTCATGATAGCACCCATTGTACAGATGAGTAACATTGGCACACAGCTATCAGAAGCATTTGCGGGTCTTGATCGTACAGAAGAGTTAATGAATATGACGGCAGAAGATGATGGTACCATACGTACTGTGAAAATTGGTGCAATACGTGGCGACATAAAATTTGATAATGTATCCTTTGCTTATGAAGAAGGTAAAGAAGTAGTACGAAATATAAATTTCCTTGCGCCCTCTGGCTCTGTCACTGCGCTTGTAGGCACATCAGGTTCTGGTAAAACAACCATTGCCGGTTTAGCCGCATCTTTTTTAAATCCCCAGAGTGGCGTAATTACAGTTGATGGCGTGGACCTAGCCACCGTTTCATTAGGTAGTTATAGAAGTCAATTGGGTGTGGTGTTACAAGATGATTTTCTTTTTGAAGGTACCATACGTGAAAACATTCTGTTTCCAAGACCTGATTCTACGGAAGAGCAATTACAACATGCCGTAAACGCTGCCCATGTTCATGAGTTTACTAATCGCTTTGAAAAAGGACTTGAAACAATTATTGGTGAACGTGGTGTAAAACTTTCGGGCGGTCAGCGGCAGCGAGTTGCTATTGCGCGAGCCATACTAGCCAATCCACGCATTTTAATTCTGGATGAAGCAACGTCTAATTTAGATACTGAAAGTGAATCGCTAATACAGGAAAGCTTGCGCAGCCTTATGCAAGGAAGAACAACTTTCGTTATTGCCCATAGACTAAGCACCATCCGCCAAGCGGATCAAATTCTTGTAGTTGAAAATGGAGGCATCGCCGAACGTGGCAAACATGAAGAATTGATCGAGAAGAAGGGGAGATACTTTCAGTTGTATACGTATCAGGCGAGGATTTGATAGGTCTAAAGTCCACGGTCGACCGTCGACAGACCACGGTCGTGTGGTGAAACTGTCTATGTAACGCACCTAATATACTATGGTCCATAGTCGATGGTCGTGTGTGCGCTTTTATGGTCCACAGTCCACAGTCCGCAGACCACGGTCGTGTGGTGAAACTGTCTATGTAACGCACCTAATACTATGGTCCATGGACTATCGACTATCAACTACACTACCGTGGACCGTCGACCGTCGACTGTGGACCATTAATCATCCTCCACCCGCCGCCTTCTCGATCAACTAAAATTGTCTATGTAACGCACCTAATATACTATGGTCCATGGACTATCGAATATCAACTACACTACCGTGGACCGTGGACCGTCGACTGTGGACCATTAATCATCCTCTACCCGCCGCATTCTCTATCAACTTCTTAACCGCATTTGAAACTGGAATCTTTACCGCGGTTTCAATCGCTTTTGGTGTCATTTTCTTGAGCGTTTTTTTGAGGATGTCTATAACTTTCTCGTCTGGGTGTTGATCAGCGAAATCGGCTAGGTAGAATTCGATAAACACCAAACAAATTACGTCTTCTAAAAGTTGTGTTTCGGGGTTATGCTGTAACTGCTTTTTCTGTAAAAGAAATTTTACACTGTCAATGGTGCCTTGATCGTAATGGCATTCAGTTAAGATATCGTCTGCTATTTTTGCATGATGTAACGCCAGTTGACTGCGCCATTGTAAGTATCCTTTTTTATCCGGGGAATAAGATTCTCTTGGAATTTCCCAGCGTCCAATGTGTTGGCACCTAGCGGCTAGCCTAACAGGTTCTGCCGCCGCAGGCGCATAGTGATTTAATTTTTGCGTCATCCTAACGGCATACAAAAATTCTTTCGGAAAAACTTTGTCTTCTATTCTATCCTTGTGAATGTCGTTTGAATTGTACGCATCAAACAAGGCAAAAGCCATCCCCATTTTCTTTTCGTCAGCCATTCATTCTAATTAAGTAAAGTAGAAGGTAGAACTTTAAAGAGGAATCAACAAACGTTTAAATGGCAATCCGCATAACCGATTCAGCAAAAACAGATTGAACTTGCTCAGCCAGTAAGCTTTCTTCTACTACCTTACCAACGATAATGACGGCCGGTGATTCAATATTATTTTCTGAGGCAAGCGCTATAATATTACTGATGGTGCCTATCAAAAATTTTTGTTCGGGTAGGGTTGCATTCTGAACGATAGCAACCGGCTCATCAGCGGTCGCGATTCTTTAAACACATTCATTATCTTATGGAGTTGACTCATGCCCATTAATATGATAACAGTAGCAGAAGAACGAGATGCATGCTTAAGATCACTGGAAATGTCACCATTTGAAAGTGTGCCGGTTACAACCCAAAAACTTTCATTTATACCGCGTTTTGTTAAGGGAATTCCGACAGCAGCAGGTGCTGATAATGCGCTTGAAATTCCAGGTATAACTTCAACTTGAATGCCATGCTTTATCGCAACGATCATTTCTTCATGCCCGCGCCCAAAGACAAAAGGATCGCCACCTTTTAATCTTAACACATAGTTATATTCACCACAATAAAATACAATTAGTTGATTGATTTCCTCTTGCGAATAAGCACGTTTTCCTTTGCGTTTTCCCACATAAACAAACTTAGCTTCAGGCTTAGCATGCATCAAGAGTTCTTTAGATGCTAACGCATCGTATAAGATAACATCGGCTTTTTTAATTGCCTTCAGTCCTTTAATAGTTATAAGGTCAGGGTCGCCAGGACCTGCGCCAACGATTAACAGGATACGTGCTCTTTTAATCTGTTTCATCATAGATTTCCATTAGTACGTAATAATACGTAAATTTTGATAATTATTTATTGTTTTGATTATAATAACAAGTATTATTACGTAAAATTACTTACTAATTATGGAAACGATGCGGGTAATAGTTATTGGAAACGGGATGGTTGGGTATAAATTCTGTGAAAAACTACGTAATTCAGCACATTCTGCTAATTTTGAAGTCATTGTATATGGAGAAGAGCCGCGACCGGCATATGATCGGGTTCATCTAAGTAGTTACTTTTCTGGGTCTACCGCCGATGACTTACTTATGGCACCAACCTCTTGGTATGTCGAAAACAATATTCATTTATATACAGGAGAGTTAGTAACAGACATAGATCGGCAAAATAAGACCATTAAAACGCATACAGGGAAGGAGGCTAGTTACGATTATCTCGTTTTAGCCACTGGTTCGAGCGCCTTTGTTCCCAACATAGAAGGCGTTGAACGCGATGGTGTCTTTGTTTATAGAACAATTGAAGATCTAAACCAGATCATTGAATACGGAAAAATAGTTAATAAGGCAGCCGTAATGGGTGGTGGTTTGTTGGGCTTAGAAGCTGCCAAAGCTTTAATGGACCTTGGGTTAGAAACACATGTTGTCGAGTTTGCACAACGGCTTATGCCCAGACAAATTGATGATGCAGGCTCTACCATACTCGCCTACAAACTTTCGCAACTTGGTATTCATATCCATACTTGCAAAAGCACCAAAGAAATTGAAGGCAATGGCAAAGTTGAGGCACTTGCATTTGCCGATGGCTCCCGTCTTGAAATAGAAATGCTTGTTATCTCTGCCGGAATTCGTCCACGTGATGAGGTAGCACGAGAAGCCGGGCTAAACGTACATCAGCGTGGCGGTATCATGGTTGATAATTTTATGAGAACCAATGATGAAAATATTTTTGCCATAGGCGAAGCAGTAGTTCATAATAACATGGTCTATGGTCTGGTTGCCCCAGGTTATGAAATGGCAGATGTTGTAGTAAAGAAGTTAACTGGAAATTCTACAAAAGAATTTACAGGCTTCGATATGTCTACCAAATTAAAGCTTCTAGGTGTAGATGTAGGAAGTTTTGGTGATCCCTTCGGCGAGACTCCAGGAAGTATTCCCATTTCATTCCAGGATAGACGGAATGGCGTTTATAAACGCATTAACATTTCGGAAGATGGTAAGTATTTATTAGGTGGAATTTTGATTGGTGATGCCAGTCAGTACAACATCTTGCATCAAATGGTGGTAAATAAAATGGCTTTACCAGAGCAACCAGAATCATTGATCATCGGATCAAGAGGAAAAGGAGAAGATGATGCAGGCGCTGGTGTTAAGAGTTTGCCAGATACAGCGCAAATATGTTCTTGCGAGAATATTACAAAAGGCTCAATTGTGTGCCAAGTAACTGAGCATGGCGCTAAGAATTTAAATGATATTAAGAAGGCTACGAAAGCATGCACAGGTTGTGGTGGCTGTACACCATTGGTACAAGATATTCTAAAGATGACTTTGGAATCTATGGGGCACACAGTTAAGAAAACCTTATGTGAACATTTTGACTTTACCCGCCAGGAGTTATATGATCTCATTAAAGTTAAGAACATCAAAACCTATGATTCACTGTTAGATATTCATGGTAAAGGAGATGGATGTGAAGTTTGTAAACCAGCAGTTGCATCTCTAATGGCCAGCATTTGGAACGACCTCATTGTAAAACAAGATACCATTCAAGATACGAACGATAGGTTTCTTGCTAACATTCAACGCGGTGGTACATACTCGGTTGTACCCCGCATTGCGGGTGGAGAAATAACACCTGAAAAACTTTTAGTTATAGGCCGTGTCGCACAAAAATATAAACTCTATACTAAAATTACAGGCGGTCAACGCATTGATATGTTTGGTGCGCGCGTAGAGCAGCTGCCCGACATTTGGGAAGAGTTAATTGATGAAGGTTTTGAAAGCGGACATGCGTATGGAAAGTCTTTGCGTACAATTAAAAGCTGTGTTGGTTCAACTTGGTGTCGTTATGGTGTACAAGATTCAGTTTCATTAGCGGTATTTGTAGAAGACCGATATAAAGGCCTTCGATCACCACATAAACTAAAAGGTGCGGTATCCGGATGTATCCGCGAATGCGCAGAAGCACAATCAAAAGATTTTGGAATTATAGCTACAGAAAAAGGGTGGAACCTGTATGTGTGTGGCAATGGGGGTGCAAGGCCACAGCATGCTAAATTATTAGTAGCCGATGTAGATACAGCTACGTGTATTAAATACATTGATCGCTTCCTGATGTTCTACATTAAAACAGCAGACCCGTTAACCCGCACCGCTACTTGGCTTAATAAGATGGAAGGCGGATTAGCGTACCTGTATGATGTCGTTGTAAAAGATTCCCTTGGTATTGGCGAAGACTTAGAAAAAGAAATAAAAGTACTGATTGACACTTACCATTGCGAGTGGAAAGAGGTTGTAGAGAATCCGGAGCTGAGAGCCAGATTTAAGCATTTCATAAATTCTGATGAAGCCGATCCCGCCATTGAATATGTTGATATGCGCGGACAAAAAATTCCGATAGACTGGAACGTGAAATAACTACTAAGCACAAAAAATTCATGATATGGAACTGGTGAATACAACGACGAATAACAATATCAAGTTTTGGTTTAAAGCAGCGCGTGCTGTAGACTTTCCAGAAAACGGAGGCGCATGTGTGAAATATAAAGATCAACAAATTGCCATTTTTAATTTTAAAAGAAGGGGCGAGTGGTATGCCAGTCAGAACATGTGCCCACATAAAATGCAAATGGTTTTATCACGTGGTTTAACCGGTTCCAATGAAGGTGAACCTAAAGTGGCTTGTCCCTTTCATAAGAAAACATTCTCGCTAAAATCGGGCGCTTGTCTTAATGCAGAGGAAGATTCTATAACAGTTTATCCAGTAAAGATAGAAGACGGATATGTTTACATCGGATTTACCGATTAGGCATTACGTACTATAACGATTGTTATTAAAAACACCGTATTTATTCTTAGGTAGTTGGGATTTTTATGAGGTAAAAGTGGATTTTAACTTTTGGTTAAAGTAAAATCACGTAATTTGACTACGTAATGAATTTGAATTTCGAACAAGATGCTCAGAACAGTCTAAACAGATTTAGCCGTTTGGGTACATGGTATATACTTGCATTATGTGTAATTGCTACCATCTCTATTGTTGGCCAGATCTTAATTCAGGATCACGTCACAGAACAATTCACAGACTCACGTGTAATTAACGTTGCGGGTAAGCAACGCATGTTAAGTCAAAAAATTACCAAAACAATCTTGCTCTTATCAACGACGCAGGAAAAGAGTGAAAGGGTAAAACTAGATGGCACGCTGCAATCAACCTTAGCGCTCTGGAAGCTTTCGCAAGGTGGCTTACTTCATGGTAATGATAGTTTAAATCTTATCGGGCAGAATAGTGACACAGTTAATAGCATATTCGAACCTGTTACGAAGCATTTTGATTCAATGTATATAAGCTCGAAGAATATTGCTGATGCGGTGAAAGTTACACCTACAATTCCTTACGACTCATTGCAACGTGATGTCAAAATTATTCTTGCACATGAGGGTTCATTTTTAAAGGGAATGGATAAAATTGTATTGCAATATGATTTTGAAGCACGTGAACGAGTTACCATGCTTAGCAAACTTGAATATGTATTACTAATCATTTCTTTGTTTGTTATTTTAATGGAGATTCTTTTTGTATTTAGGCCTACAACAGCGCAGGTTAATCAGACCATGAATAGACTCGTTTCTTCAGAGAAGAACGCACAAAAGCTAACGAAAGAAATTGGTGCTTTATACGCTTCACTAGAAAGCTCCTATGAGAAACTTTCCTATATTAATCAACCAGCTGAGAATCCTAAACTCTATGCGAAGGCAGATAAAGGAGGAAATGTTTTTTTTATATCGGATCTTTTTGCAGAAATCACTAATAGAAAGATCGAAACGCAAGAGATCCAAGTCGCCGAGCTGTTTGACAGACTAGAAAATCGGGATGATATGATGGATGCGATCATAGATCTCGTTTCCAACGGTGAAATATGGCAAGGTGCCTTGCAATTTACGGATTACAAAAAGAGTGAGCGTTGGGCTGATGTGGTAGTCATACCTGTCTATAATGAGAGGGAAGAGATAGAAGAACTTCAAGTATTTGGTTCTGATATTACGAAGCAAAAATATGCAGAACAAAACATGCATCTAAAGTCAAGAGCAGAAATAGACAAAAAAATAAATGAACAAAAATTCCGTTCTGTTTTAATTCTAGAGGGGCAAGAAGAAGAAAGAAAACGAATTGCCATGGATATACATGATGGCATAGGGCAACAGCTTACTTCACTTAAATTTCAAATCGAATCAGTTGACATGAAGAATGTGCAGGCAACTGAAACAAAGATCAATGAAATAAAACAAGGTATTAAGGATGTGATCAAGGAAGTAAGACGTGTAACATTCAACTTAAAACCTACTGTACTTGGAGATTATGGCATGCAAGCAGCACTCAGTGTTTTTATTCGGGAAATTAGCAAACTAACTGATATCAATTTATTGTATAAAACAGAAGGCGATATATCATTCAGACTTCCACAAAAGGTGGAAAATAATATTTTCAGAATCGTTCAAGAAGCAATAAACAACGCGATAAAATATTCGGGCGCTAGCCGCATTGAGGTTTTGTTAAAGCAAACGGAAAACAATGTTGTCATTACCATCAATGATGAGGGCAAAGGATTTGACGAAAAGATTGTCGAGGCCAGAAGCGTTAATATAGAATCTGGAAGAGGTTTCTTTAATATGTATGAACGAACTGAATACATTAACGGTCACTTAGAAATTAAATCCGCGCCAGGTGAAGGCACTATAGTAACTTTGAGCGTACCATTAAGAAATGCGGTAACGGTAGTATAAATCTGAACTTAGAACTTATACGTAGACTCAACTCCTTAAATTTTGACTTTAAATTTCCTATGGAAAAAATTAATATAGTATTAGCTGATGACCATGTATTAGTCCGCAATGGAATCAAAGCCATGTTGGATTCTGATACACAAATTCAAGTAATTGGTGAAGCAAGTAATGGAAGAGAAGCATTAGAGATAGCGAAAAAACTAAGGCCGCATATTTTGGTTCTTGATATTCGTATGCCTGAAATGACAGGGCTTGAGGCAGCGGCAATACTTGAAGAATATGCGCCACAAACCAAGTCGGTTATTTTATCTATGCATGACTCTGAAGAATATGTCCTGCAGGCACTTGATGCGGGCGCCTATGGGTACTTATTAAAAGACACCGATAAAAATGAATTCATAAAGGCACTGAAGCAAATTCATGGCGGTAATAAATTTTTTAGTGGCGCTGTGTCTAATGTACTGGCTAACCGCTTACTTAATAACAAGCCTTATATAAAAAACACAGCTGTAGAAGATCAATATCATCTTACAAAAAAGGAAAAGGAAATTTTACGAATGGTGATTGATGGTAAGCAGAACAAACAAATATCGGAGTCACTTGGAAAAAGTGTTCGAACAATAGAAACGCACCGATTTAACATCATGAAGAAAATGAACGTGAACAACGCCATTGACATGGTTAACAAGGTGGTAAAAGAAAATCTTATTTAATTTTACTAGTTGGGTTGCAGTTAGAATTAAACTTTGCTAGAAAATAAGGAGGTTACTTAATGTCGTAATGACTAATTAGTATTTACTTCAATAAATTTACTTTTGAAACGGTGGATCTGAAGCATTCAAGCGGGTTGTAAATCTTTTAATGTAAAGTCAACTGGCATTTTATCTTAGAATATGCTGATCTTTCATTGATTGCCTCGGTTTTAGAACTACTAAGTTCTTTGAATTCGAATTCTGCTGTACTAATTTTGCGGCTTCATTTCCCGTGGTGATCCGTCCCCCAGAGACTTGGGCTTTTGATATTTGATTAAGTATAATTACAAGTAAGAGTACTACGCAAAACCCTAGAAATGATTGTACTCTATTTGCCATAATCTTAACGTTATTATAGATAGATATACATTAATCATGCAAGACAACTGCCGCTTGGAATGATAGCGTGTAAATGATTTTTTTATACCATACTTCTCAGATTTGCAGAAATAAAAAATGCATTTTAAAGCTTTGAATAATATTTTAGATGTTTAATTAACAAAATTAATAACTGAGTAGCTGCATGGAATGACTCCACATGACCCTATAGTTTTATTCCAAAACACAGAAGTATCCATAACTGGGAATAAATAATCCCAAGCTGAATTTAGCACACGTCAGTGCATGGAAATTCAGATTAAGCGCGACCTACACTTTTGTAAAAAATGATGCTCTTAACTTCCGTGCCTTACCATATATGCCCACTTAGCACCAGAAGCAGATACGCATAATGTAAAAAGGTTCTATATGATTTATTATAAAAAGATAGTGGGGTAAATTATCTGTCGGTCATGAACAGTATAGAATCTTTCAATAGCAATTACCCACAGTATTGCCCATAGACCCATAAAAAAAAGACTGCCGTTAAGCAGTCTTTTTAAACCTTATTAAGAACAATCTTCTATTCCTTAACAAAGCGTTTTATAATTTTTTGATTATGTTTTATTAACACCACGTGATACAGACCAGCTGGTAAGTGAGAAACATCTTTATGATTTGTTTCCATAAATTCTTTCGACAGCTCTGTACCTTGCGCATTTAGAATACTCATTGTTCCACCTTTAGACCCCCTCATGGTAAATGACTGATGCACTGGGTTAGGATGAATTGCATGACCATGACTTTCTTCGTCAATCTCCGTCACAACCTCTGATGCAGTTCTTCCACCGCAAGTAGCACCTGCAGTATAAAGGTGCGGGTTAGCCGATGAATTTCGTTCAGCCGTGGTTGCTCCTACACGATAAGTAAAATAGAAATTAAGCGCAGAGCCAGTTGCAAAGGCAACACTTTTTGTAAAGTTGCTACCCGATGCGGTCATTGTATAACCTGCGTATCCACCAGTACCTACTTTCACATAAAGGATACATAACGTGCTTCCCGCGATAGGCGTACCAGGAACAAAAGTCCAGTTTACGTTGCCACCAGAAGAAGATATCTGATAAGTATAATCTCCACTTACTGCAGTACCTGAACAAGTAGAGGAACCACTGGTTACTGTAATTGAACTGGTTGCAGTCTTGTTACCATCTTGTGTCGTTACCGTAACGATTGCAGAGCCAGCGCCTATAGCAGTTACTAAACCTGATGTACTAACCGTTGCAACCGCCGTGTTGCTTGAACTCCATGTTTTAGTTTGGTTAGTGGCATTAGCTGGTGATATAGTAGCCGTTAATTGTTGAGTTGCTCCAGCTGCTAAAGCAGCTGATGTTGGTGACACTGTTACCCCAGTTACCAATACATTTGATGTAGTTGTAACTGTAACATTGTCGAAAGTAGAAGTGGTTAGTACACCATTATTATGTGATGTTACTGCCAAACCTACCTGTGTCTGACTTGTCATGGTAATGGTTAAGCTTGCGCCTATTTGTGTCCATGTAGTTCCATTGCTTGATAAATAGCTTGAGAACACATTGCCTGCCCTTACTAAACGAACCCAGTATGGAGCTGCGCCGGCTACACCAGAGTTATTCGTGCTTGCAGCTCCTGTAGCTGTTCTGCGTTGAAATTCTACACCATTTGAATATGAAATCCCTGTGAATGTATGTATTGAATTAGCAGCTGTACTCTCTCTAATCATAACACCTGCTTTTGCCCACCCATCAGTATTACCTAAAGTAACAACGCGGGCTGTTATCGTTACATCACCCGTTATTGGTCTATAAACGTATCTGAATTCATCAGCTGTATTCCAGATATCGCCACCTGATCCTATAACTGTAAATGTTCCATTATTGTGTGATGCACTACCCGTTGCAGCGACTGCACCGATATCAGACGTTATCCACGGTGATGGAAGTGCTGCACTACTATTAATTGTGAAAGCTGAAGTGGCACTCTTGGCCCCATCCTGCGTTGTTACTGTAATGATTGCAGATCCTGCAGCTATAGCAGTAACTAAGCCTGAAGTATTAACCGTTGCAACAGCGGTGTTGCTTGAACTCCATGTTTTAGTTTGGTCAGTAGCATTAGCAGGTGCTATGGTAGCCGTTAATTGTTGTGTTGCTCCAGCTGTTAACGTAGCTGATGTTGGTGTTACACTTACGCTGGTTACAGCTATGGTAGCAGCATTTGTTGTTACACTTAATGTATTTGAGTAAGCAGAGAAGTTAGGCACAGCATCTTTCGCCCTTACTTTAAAGGTATAAGCTGTACTTGCTGTTAACGAGCCAATTGTTGTAGAGGTACCTGTAACTGTAGCCCTTGGTGTTGTCTCTGTGTTCACATAAATCTCATAACCTGCAATACTTCCTGAATTATCTGTGGAAGCAGTCCATGTCAGGTTAACACTTGTTGCTGTCTTAGATGGTGAGGCAAGACTGGCAGGCGAAGTAGGTGCTTGTGTATCAATAACACTTCCTTGAGAAAGTGAGCGAATATTATCTATATAGAAAATATCACCTGAGCTTGTGCCTGGCTTCAAAAGCATAACTATTTTAGTTATGGCATTATTAGGAGAACCTCCATCAGGAGAAGAAGCATAACTGAACGTTACGGTTTCCCACTGATTTTGTTTGGTGGTTACCGCCTGGTACAGGCTATTGCGACCTGTTGGATAATTTGAAGGTATAGACGCGGCAGTTTCTAATTGGAAAGAGATTACAGAACCTACTGCTGCTGAAGTGTAAATATCCATTGCAAACTTCTTAGATCCTTGCTTGAAAGGTCCGGCATCAGAAATAGATGCGGTGTTATAATTCAATACATCATATAGTTCAGATGCATTACGTGAGTACTTACCTGTTGTGGTAGTGTTTGTTCCGCCTGGACTTGCCTGGCCATTCACGTATGTTCCTGTTGCGGTAGTAAACGTTATATTTCTATTCGTTTGATAATCCTCAAGCGTTGTTTCCAGTGCGAAAGGAACATTTCTGTTCGGATCAGTAGTAAACACCTGCATGTTATCAAAATAATAGATATGATTTGTACTTGAATTAGGATTTGTAAGTATAACTACCTGATCAACCGACACACTTGGAAGTGCCCCACCATCCGGAGAAGATGAATAATAAAAACGGATGGTTTCCCAGGCATTTGTTTTTGTAGTCTTCGCCTGATAAACACTGTGCCTTCCTGTTGGATAGTTGCCTGTTAATGACAGCGCACTATTTTCTAACTGGATAGAAATTATGGTACCTATTGGTGCGGCTGTATAAACATCAATCTTAAAGTAATCTTTTTCACTTCTCAATAAACCAGCATCTCCAACTTGACCATTGAAGAAAAGTACATCATATAAATCACTTGAACTACGGGTATACTTACCCACATTGGCAGAAGTATTCGGTACTGTAATACTTGGATTAGCAACCTGCCCCCCATAAACCCCTGACGATGCTTTGTATGTTAGATTATTGGTGCCATCATAGTTAAGTAATGTTTGATAAAGAGCTCCCGCTGGCGCAGTGCCAGATGTGCCTGTTATAAGATTATCAAAGTAATATGCATCAGCAGTAGTTGTATTTGAATTGAAGAGGAATACCAATTGATCCACTCCGAAGATTCCTACATTTGGATCAGGAGAAGATACGTATTTGAATTCAAGGGTCTGCCATGCATTTTGTTTTGCAACAATAGCTTCATAGATACTATGTCTTCCTGTTGGATAGTTTGTTGATAAGGAAGATGCCGTATTTTCAAACTGCAGTGTAATTTTAGTGCCCACCGGTGCAGCTGTATATAAATCCATTTGTAGTCTGCGCTTGCGGTTTACAAAATCATTGGCATTACCCATGTCTACATTTTTATAGGCTAGTACATCATACTGCTCAGCAGCATTGCGTGTATACTTGCCAGCAGTTGCAGAAGTATTGGGTGCCGTAGCACTTGGATTAGCAATGCCATTAACGAATGTTCCGGTAGCCGACTTAAATGTTAAATTTCTGTTTGTTTGAAAATCTTCTAGAATCTTATCGACAGTAAAAGCAGCTTCAGCAATTACCGCTTGTTTATATGTATTGGTTCCGCAGCTTGTAGCAATAGCAACAGATACATCACCGCTGGATGCTCCCCAATTAACAGTGATCGAAGGTGTGCCTTGTCCTGAAGCGATTGTTGCGCCAGTAGGGACTGTCCAATTATAGGTTCCGCCTGAAACAGGCGTTACACTATATATATTATTTGATGAACCTTGATAAGCGTACTGATTTCCGGTAACGGCAACGTTCCATGTACCACTTGATACACGAACCCAGTCAACCTGGAATGTAGTTGGGAAATCTCCAGGTGTAGCTGAAATATTTCCTGTAAAAGGAGAACCTGGGCCACCTACAGCAAGATTTAAGATTAAATAAAAGGGATTTGAAGTATCATTAAATGGCCATGCGCCACCCACAGTTCCTGCAGGGGTAACGTTGTAAAATTCTACACCATCCAGGTACCAGGTAATTTTATCTTTTTGCCATTGCACGCCATAAGTGTGGAATGATGTTGATAGATCGGTTGTGGTAATCTGACCCCCTGTATATTGATGCGCACCATAGTTATAGTGAATGGTTCCCAATTCTTGACTTGGATTTTTATGTTTTGCTTCCAGGATGTCGATTTCACCTGTCATTGGCCATTGGTTATTCACTGGCAACATCCAGAAAGCTGGCCATGCACCGCCACCAGATGATAATTTGGCATTTACTTCAATTTTGCCGTATGTAAATGTAGCGCCAACTCTATTTTTCGTATTCAGTTTTCCTGAAGTGTAGCTATTAGTAGCACTATTATATGTAGCCGTAATAGAGAGTTTACCTCCAGCAACTGAAACGTTGCTCGCACTATTGGTATAATTCTGTAATTCACCATTTCCAAAACCGCAGCCTGCTGCTGTTCCGCATCCGTCTCCTAATTCATAATCCCATTTAGAAAGATCGTTGAAGTCATCGAACCAGACTTCTTGAACACATTGTGCCGATGCTACTTGTGTGGTTAAAAACAAGATTAATAACCCACACAGGCCTTTTAATAATGATAGAATTTTATTTTTCATATCCCCCATTTTAATTGCGTTAGCCGACAATTAGCATTTATCATGCAGTCGATTGTAGTGTGTGTGTATTTGACGATTTATAGGGGTTTCATTATTTGATCTGGTTTTAAAATAGTGTGTTCCTTTAATGAAAAACACGCTTTTAGAAGCATCCATTAAACTTGAAATGATATTTTATATTTCGTTTGTTAAGGTTGACTGCAATTGTAGGTAATCCAAACTGGGAATCATTTAATCCCAAACTGGCATCACATATTGCACCCGGTGATATTTCCTTTCTACAAAAAGCCTTGGTATGTATCTGAAGGCCTTAAAATGGTGGGGTTTATTAACGAGTAATATCTGTTCCCGGAGCTTACTTATATAGAATATTGAAGTGAATGCTTTTCTTAGATAGGCGAATTGCACGGATCTATTTTAGACCTATTGATGAATATATCTTATTGAATTAAAGCAAGACTGTTATAGTTACATGCCATTGCTTATCTTTTTTAAATACCGATTTTTCACATCTCGCAATCGATTTACTACGTATTTAATCAAAGGTGAGAAATATATTTAAGTATTTATACGTAATATTTAAGATAATACGTAGATTTATACGTAAATACTTAATTAAATATGTCACTGCTTCCTACCAATAAGGCTACCAAAATTAATCTTTTGGATTTTAAAACTGCTCCCATGCGAGCTTTTCACATTACATGGTTCACGTTCTTTATATGTTTTTTCGGATGGTTCGGTATTGCTCCTTTAATGCCAATTATTAGAAAAGATTTAGCGCTGACGCAAGGTCAAATAGGCAATATTATAATTGCTTCCGTTGCGATCACCATTTTTGCAAGACTCCTCATTGGATGGTTATGTGATAAGATCGGTCCTAGAATTTGTTATTCACTTCTATTGATCATTGGCTCTATACCCGTAATGTTTATTGGTATGAGTCATACTTATGAGAGTTTTCTTTTATTCAGACTTGCTATAGGTGTGATCGGAGCATCATTTGTTGTTACGCAATATCACACCTCCGTGATGTTTGCACCCAATGTAGTTGGAACTGCGAATGCAACTGTAGCGGGTTGGGGCAACATGGGAGGTGGTGTAACACTCATGGTTATGCCGCTCATCTTTGCTGCGTTCGTAGCAGCGGGTTATGTTGAGGCTGATGCTTGGCGGTATAGTATGGTTATACCTGGTGTTGCATTATTCATCATGGGTTTCGTTTATTACTTCTTCACACAAGATACGCCTGATGGTAACTTAAAAGATCTGCGTAAGAACAATCCTGAATACAAAGCAAAAAGTACAGATGTGAAAGGAAGTTTTCTCAGTGCATGTAAAGACTACCGTGTTTGGGTTCTTTTCCTTGCTTATGGGGCTTGTTTTGGCATAGAGATTACCATCGATAATATAGCTGCACTCTATTTTGTTGACAACTTTCACCTGGGCTTGAAAGAAGCTGGACTTATTGCAGGCCTATTTGGTATGATGAATATTTTTGCACGTGCCCTCGGTGGAATTTTTGGTGATAAGGCAGGAAAGAAATATGGCATTAGAGGACGTTTTATAATTCTTGGAGCTTTCTTACTATTAGAAGGTTTAGGCATCATGCTTTTTTCTTCCATGGAAGCTTTACCGTGGGCTATCGCCACGATGTTGTTGTTTGCATTATTCTTAAAGATGTCGAATGGAGCAACTTACTCTGTGGTGCCTTTCATTAATAATAAGGCGGTAGGTGCAGTAGCAGGAATTGTAGGTGCAGGTGGAAATGTAGGTGCCGTATTAGCCGGATTCCTTTTCAAATCAGAAGAAATTTCTTATCGCGAAAGCTTATTTATAATTGGTATAACAGTAAGTGCCGTATCAATTATATCACTTATAGTAAGCCTTCCAAAAAAATTAACTCAAGAAAGCATTTCTACATCTTTTACATCTGAGCCTAAAATTTCTCCATCCTTTACTCCAGAACCTAAAATGAAGGAATCACTTGTTTATGCCGAAAAGGAATAGCCCAATGATATTTAAACCGACCGACCCAGACCTAAAAAACCATTTATGGAGAAGATTACCAGCTAATACTTCCAAAAAATAAGTCCCCTGTCAGAACCACGAATTCTTCAATGGGACAATCAATTTAGCTGTGACACTAAACTTTTTCAAATCTATGTATAAGATAATGCGTAAACCACTTTTCTTTCTTATTTTTTGCCTTTGCGGCTTACATACAGCCCATGCACAATTCACAGTATCAGGTCAAATAAGAACGCGCACAGAATATCGCAACGGTCAAGGTACTCCACAAGTCAAGGATACCGTACCCGCTTTCTTTACATCACAACGAACAAGACTCAACTTCAGCTACACTGGTTACCGCTTTAAGCTCTATACGTCGGTGCAAGATGTACGCGTATGGGGGCAAGATGCTTCGACTATTAATCGATACACCACCGATGCAAATGATGGCTTTATGCTGCATGAAGCATGGGGCGAAATAAGTTTGGTTGATACCGGCAAAGTTGTAAAAAACTTTTCACTGAAAATTGGTAGACAGGAATTAGTGTATGATGATGTGCGCCTCTTGGGAAATCTAGACTGGCTACAACAAGCTCGAAGACATGATGCCATTCTTTTAAAATTTGAACATAAAGGGTGGACTGCTCATTTAGGTGCAGCGTACAATCAAAATGCCGAAAGGAAATCAAGTACCGTATATAATGGAGTGCCTACTGGTTATCCGGCCAGTACCAATGGCATGAGCACAAATTATAAAGCACTTCAATTTTTATATGTCGCTAAGAAACTTTATTTCGGTAATGCATCGCTGCTAGCAGTGAAAGATGACTTCAGCAAATATCATTTTGCAGCGACAGATGTTAATCGCACTACGCCGATATATGAAAGAAGATCATGGAATCGCTACACACTTGGCGTCAATGTATTTGGTACAACATTAAGAAAATTGAGTTTTGCTGCCAGTGCGTTTACACAACGCGGCAAGTATAGAGATGGTACAAACTTGGATGAGTACTTACTATCGGCTTCCACTTCATATGCATTGACACGTAAATTCAGTGTAGGGCCCGGTGTTGATTACACCTCTGGTAACAATGGATCTGATCCTTCAAAAACAAATAAACGGTTTGATCCATTATACGGCACGCCTCACAAGTTCTGGGGTTACATGGATTACTTTTATGTTGCTGATGGTTTCAAATCAAATGGGCTAGTTGATTACTATCTCAAAGGAAGATATAAAGCGAAAGATAATTTAACGATTTCATTAGATGCACATCAATTTGTATTGCCAAATGCAGTTTTAGATGGCGATGGAAAGCCAATGGAGAAAAGCCTGGGAACCGAGCTTGACTTTGTTGTAAACTTTGGACTAACAAAAGTTATAAACATTGAAGCAGGTTACTCAAGAATATATAGTACGTCAACAATGGTTTCTCCAAAAGTAAAAGGATCACCCGTTACAATAACGCCTACCACTCCCAGGCCTATTATAAATGATAACACAGCCTCTAAAACTTCAGACTGGGCTTATCTCATGATCTCTATTAAACCTGAATTTATTTTTAAGAACTGATCTAACCTACCGACCTCATGGAAAACATCTACTTAAAATATTTTCTTTCCTTTTTTATTATACCTGTGTTGTTGGTATTATTTACTGCAGCAGCACCTGTGGATATAGCCGATAAGCCAATTATTCATCTGGGTATAATTCCACTTACAGATTGCGCACCAATAGTGATGGCAAAAGAATTAGGTCTCTTTGCTAAGTATGGCGTTAACGTTGAGGTTTCAAAAGAAGCATTGCGGGCTAATGTTCGTGATAAGATTCTTACTGGTAAGTTAGATGGAGCGCATTGTCTCTTCAGTATGCCGTTCTCGGTATACACAGGCGTAGGAGGGAAAGCAACAAGCTATGCGACAGCGATGCTTAGACGCAGACCTGTAATAATATGTGGTAGGCTAAATGGCAATAATACTTTGGTAAGGTATTTCCATTTTGAAAATTCGAATGCTTTAGCAACATTCTTATGATCATCAGGGATTGACAGATAACCATGCTCGAAAAAACAACGCGTAGCTATTGCTCGCGCATTTGCTATAGATCCAGAGGTACTTTTACTCGATGAACCTTTCGGTGCATTGGATGCTTTAACGAAAGCTTCATTACACATTGAATTATTAAAGATGTGGAATCTTACCCATCGCAGTAAAACCATTGTTATGGTAACGCATGATATTGAAGAGGCAGTGTTTCTTTCTGATCGTATTGTGGTTATGAACAACGGGCCTGCTGCAACGATTAGGGAAATAGAAGAGGTACATTTACCAAGGCCAAGAAATAAAAAAGATACTGTCAATATGCCTGAATATAAAGTTATACGCGAGAGGCTTCTTTCACTGTTGGTTGAGAAAGTATCAATTGATGAAGTTGATTTTTATAAAGAAGAGACGGCAGCGTAATTATTGTATTAGTTGTAAATCATCTTGGTGAACTAAAGACTTTAAAGTGACGAAGAAGGCAGAAAGTAGTTTTAAGTCCACATGCTCATATTGCGGAGTTGGCTGCGGAATCGTGGTGAAGAAGGACCGAATGAATAACATTGTTGTGGAGGGTGATAAAGATCATCCGGTCAATAAAGGAATGCTCTGTTCAAAGGGCATGAATCTCCATTATGCCATGCAAGACAAATCTGATAGGTTGCTACATCCAGAAATGAGATGGAGTAGAAATCACCCAAGGCAGCGTGTGAGTTGGTCTACAGCCATGAAGCGGGCAGCTGCTGTTTTTAGGTCTATTATAGAAAATCATGGGCCGGACTCAGTAGGCTTTTACGTGTCAGGGCAATGTCTTACCGAAGAATACTACATAGCCAACAAATTGGTAAAGGGTTTCATAGGCACCAATAACATTGATACCAACTCAAGACTTTGTATGAGCAGTGCAGTAGCGGGTTATACCAAAATGTTAGGCGAAGATGCAGTGCCTGTTTCATATGAAGATATAGAATTAGCTGATTGTTTTCTTATTGCTGGTGCGAACCCGGCATGGTGTCATCCCATTTTATTTAGGAGAATTGAAGCACACAAGCAGAATAATCCAGATGTAAAATTGATCATCGTTGATCCAAGAAAAACACAAAGCTGCGCTATGGCAGATTTGCATTTGCAGATCACACCAGGTACAGATATTTATTTATACAATGCCATAGCCAGAGTCTTAATTGAGAATGGCGATGTTGATTATGATTTTATAAACCAGCATACAGATAATTTTGAAGTTTATAGAAATTCTATTTTCAACCATACCGTCGAAGAAGCCGCAGCTACATGCGATGTTTCTTTAAGCGATATTAAATTAGCCGCGAAATACATTGCCGCTTCAAAAGGTTTTCTCACGTTGTGGGCAATGGGTCTTAATCAAAGTGTAATTGGCGTTCATAAAAACTTTGCACTCATAAGTCTTAATTTAATTACGGGTCACATAGGAAAGCCCGGATCGGGTCCATTCTCATTAACCGGTCAACCGAATGCCATGGGCGGTCGTGAAGTTGGTGGATTGGCTACCATGTTAGCCGCACATCGCACCATAGATAATCCTGCACACCGAAAGGAAGTTGCAGAATTTTGGGATGTGCCCGCTATCTCGGATAAACCTGGATTAACAGCTACGCAAATGATAGAGGCGTTGGAGCGTGGTGACCTTAAAGCAGTATGGATCATATGTACTAATCCATTGGTAAGCTTACCAGATTCGAGAAGGGCAGAAGCTGCATTAAAAAATGCGCGCTTTGTTGTTGTTCAAGATATTTCAAATCTTTCAAATACCATTGAGTTTGCAGACCTTGTTCTTCCCGCAGCAGGTCACTTTGAAAAAGAAGGTACCATGACTAATTCTGAGAGAAGGGTTAGTCACTTAAGCAAAGTTGTTGATCCTCCTGGTGAGGCAATGGCTGACGCTAATATACTTTGCATGTTCGCGAAAGAAATGGGTTTCAAAGGATTTGACTTTAAATCTCCTGGAGATATTTTTGCTGAGCACGGCCGCCTTACTAAAGGAACAAACATTGACGTAAGTGGTTTGTCATATGCACGATTAAAAGATGAGGGTTCGATGCAATGGCCTGTACCTAACATTGAACATGCTGGTACATCAAGATTGTTTACCGATCATAAATTTTATACACCCACAAAAAATGCGAGGTTTATCCCACTTGATAATCCTGCCAACCAATCAGATCCAGTAACCAAAGAGTTTCCATTGATATTAACAACCGGGCGCATTCGAGATCAATGGCACACCATGACTAAGACAGGAAAAGTCAATAAGCTTAAACAACATATTGATAAACCTTTTTTAGAAATTCATCCTGTTGATGCTTTAATTAGAAATATTGGTGAAGGTGATGTAGTGGTAATAGAAAATGAGCGTGGTGATGTAAGGGTAACTGCAAAAGTTACTGATGAAATAAAAAAAGGTGTTGTGTTTTTACCCATGCATTGGGGAAGAATGTTGAATCATGATTTAGGTCGAGCCAACAATTTAACGAGTATGATGGTCGATCCTATTTCAAAAGAACCAGATTTTAAATTTGCTACTGTAGAAGTTAAGAAGTATACAAAACCTGTTGAGAAAATAATCATTGCCGGAGCTGGAGCTGCGGCATACCGTTTTATCAATACCTATCGGTCAATTAATAATGTAGACGAGATTCAAGTATTCTCTAAAGAGAAAGATGCCTTTTACAATCGGGTTTTATTGCCGGAGTATGTAAATGAAACACTACCCTGGGAGCGTCTTAAAAAATTCCGCGATGGTGAATTTGAAAAGATGAATGTAGAGTTGAATCTTGAAAATGAGGTAACAGGTATTAACCGCGCACAAAAATATGTGTTGGATAAAACAGGACAGAAACATTATTATGATAAGTTGATCATAGCAACGGGAAGTCGTGCTAACATTCCAAAAGATGCGCCTGTTCATTTACCTGGAGTTTTTACCATGCGTACCCGTAACGATGCGGATACCTTAAAAGACTTTTTAAAGCCCGATGGAAGTGTGTTAATTATTGGTGGCGGTCTACTGGGTTTGGAGTTAGCAGCATCGCTCCGAGAAATAGATATTCAAGTTTCCATTATTCAGCTGGGTAGTAGATTAATGGAGAGACAAATTGATAATCTATCAGGGCAATTGCTGCTCGATTTTATTGATGAAAAAGATATAACTGTATATCTAAATGACCAGGTACAGTTGATTGAGCCTTCAAAAAAAGGTGAAGGCTTAAGCGCGCACTTGCAAAGTGGGAAGGTTATAAACATCAGTGCCATTGTTTATGCTGTTGGTACAAAACCCAATATCGAATTCGCGCAAGAGGCTGGATTAGAATCAGCACGAGGAATGATTGTAAATGATTATTTACAAACTAATGATCCTGATATTTTTGCCGTTGGTGAAATTGCTGAACATAATGGCAAAACACTGGGCATTACATCCGCCGCAGAAAAACAAGCTGATATTGCTGCTAAATTTATTAACGGTGACGTACAGGGCAGATATGACGGTGCTGTACCCATGAACATTCTTAAATTTTCTGATCTTGATCTATGCTCCATTGGCATTCCAGAAATGCCCGCTAATAAAGAAGGCTACGACGAAATTTTATTCATTGATAAATCAATGCGCTACTATAAGAAGTGCATTATTAAAAATGATCGTTTAGTTGGTGCTATCATGATTGGTGACAAATCTGAGTTTGCTGAATTCAAAAACTTAATTGAAAATAACATTGAATTATCAGAGAGACGAATGCAGTTGTTGCGTTCCGGTAAAAAAGCCGAACCAGTTATGGGTAAATTAGTTTGCTCTTGTAACCAAGTAGGCAAAGGCAACCTTGAAAAGCTGATTGAAGGCGGATGTGATACACTAAATCAATTGTGCCAGTTGTCAGGTGCAGGTCTTGGTTGTGGCAGTTGTAAACCTGAAGTTCAGCAAATATTAAATGAAAATTTATTACAGAAAGTACAAGCGAAGTAATAGCTTAAGTCTTCAATCGATTGCAAATATTATTTATGCCTGTTAAAAAAATACACCATTGCAAGTGCGTATTAAGCTTACATCTTTTAGTGTATATTTAGAATGAACACATGGTAATGATGGAAACTAAAAAAAGTGATCTGATTCGTGCATTTGTTAAAGGAGGCATTTTATCTCCGGCAGACTTGCTTAAGATCATGGATATTTCAAGAAACTTAGGCAACAAATATGTTTCTTTTGGCTCACGTCAAGATATAATGTTTTCAACCAATGGTGCAGATGAAACAAGCATTGAGAAAGCATTTCATACACTTAACATTAATTATGAATTAGGAAGTGACCAATCTGTTTTCCAAAACATTGTAAGTTCTTATGTTGCTGTTAATGTTCAAGAGACTACTAGCTGGGTAAAGGAAGATACCTTCCATGTTGTGATGGACAATTTGGATTACAAGCCTAAGCTTAAAATCAATATTGTTGACCCACTGCAAAGTATTGTCCCCATTTTTACAGGTGAATTAAATTTCATCGCTTCTGCTGAAGAGAATTATTGGTACCTCTATATACGTGATCCACGTAAAGGGAATGCAGTTGAATGCTGGCCAAGGCTTATTGCCGGTACGGAGATTGCAAAAGTTTCTAAGGCATTGGAAGAGGTAATTTTAAATTATCTTCCGTTCACTGTAGAAGAGATGTATGTTATCTTAAAGGAGAGCAACCGCATTGTTTATAAGCCAATCAGTTCTAAACTTAAATTTCCAGAAAATATTTTTCCTTATTATGAAGGATTAAATGCCATGTTGAATAACCAATATTGGCTTGGTTTATACTGGCGCAACAATCGCTATGACATAGACTTTATGAGTGCCGCTTGCCGGTTATGTCAGGAGACAAGCATAGGTAAAATCAACATCATTCCTTGGAAGGCTTTTATCATAAAGGGCATTAAGGCATCAGACCGACTTCGTTGGGAAAAACTGATGGGTAAATTTGGTATCAATGAACGTCACTCATCACTTGAGTTGAACTGGCATTTGCCGGTTATTGATCTGGAAGCGTTAGAGCTGAAGAGATTTTTAGTTCGTGAACTTGATCAACAAGATATTAGTACGCACGGGTTAACTTTCACGATCAAAACCAGTCGTGAGATGTTTTATTTTACATCGATTGTTATTGAAAAGTGTAAAGACATTGATGCCGTGGCAAGTGAGCGATTTAATATTTTGTACGCTAATAAGTTCAATCCAAATAGCTTTGTGTATTTAACGTATGCTCGAAATATTAAGAAGGAGATTATTCCCGCCCTTCTTATTGAATTGAGTAAACTATACTTTCGCCAACTCAATCCTGAAAAGGAGAGTAGGAGCGTGCCGTTAGAAACCGTACATGTTAATGGTTTCTCAAGTATTTATCAATGCAGTAATTGTCTTACCATCTACGATAAAAAGTATGGTGATCCTACTGCGAATGTTCCACCTGGTATTCCCTTTGAAAAGCTACCACTTACATACAAATGTCATGTATGTGATAGTCCAAAGAACCACTTTGTAGAGTTGAAGGATTATTAGGGTTTGCTTTTCAACTCCAATGAGTTGATCACAAAGAGATTGTTCTCTCAAATAAAAAGGATATAGATCTGCAAAGGCTAAGTCCTGGCGGGCGTTGAACCAAGGCAGACAGCAGACAAAAAGTCCAGCGGATCAATTAATTGTTTTCGTTTTATAAAGCCTGTCTCAAGTGCAATCTCAACTAACTCCTTGTATTGATCCTCAGGCTTTCCATCAAAAAGCCAAAATCATTTTTCTTCATTCAATGAAAGTTTAAAATATTTCAGTATTTTTATAAATAGTATATATACTGTTAATAAAAAAACCAAACATAAAATGGGCTATACAGTGAAAATTCAAAAAGTAGATAGGGGAACCACAAAATCATTTTACGTGAATTTCCCCGCTGCAGTCGCAGAATCCTCCAACATCAAAAAGGGAGAAGAAATGGAATGGGTTATTGAAGATCGAAACACTTTTGTGCTAAAGCGGGTAAAACCAACGAAATCAGTTTTGAAGAAAAAATAGCATTACTATTTTCCAAAATTTAACCGGAAGCTGTTTGATAACTTCCTTAAGTATACGCGTATGCCTGTAGGGACGGTATATTATATCGTACCTACGGCACTTATTTTCCTTATAATAATATATCTACCCATATATCATCCCTACGGGATTTTGTTAGATACGGATATCGTGGGACGCAGGCCTTGATGGTTTTGAGATTTAGAACCTCAACATGATATAACGTTTTTTTCACGCCCTTAACTTAATGACATTGCCTGCAGGGATTAAAGTTCTGCCATTACATGCAGCAGAGCTTGCGCATTTCATGGACATAGGGGCGGGCATGTATGCTAAAGTTAATAGCTGTAGTGAGCCACCACCGAGGTGGCTCATTATTCTACTTTCTGTTCATGTCTATTCGGCCTGCTGAATAGACATGAACAGAAATCTCTGAGAGCACCAACTACAATTTTACAAATTATGATGAGCTTCCCTGGTGCGCACTCAGGATGTTATTTAGTAGCGTCACTTTTAAATCAATTTCCATCTTGTCCGACTAAAATAGGGTATATATGATTAATTTCATTGGAGAATCAAGGGATGAATGGGCTTCTGATTT
>CAXSCR010000010.1:0-4515 GCA_964235605.1 uncultured Cyclobacteriaceae bacterium
TAATCTAGGAGCGACAGGAGGCTTAAAAAGTGGTTATATTGAAATAGTGCGATAGCCCAAATAATACCTGAAGCTGGGCAGCCTTTAATCACTTCCCCAATTCTGTCTTAGCGCGTTTTACTCACTTCCAATTCCGCTGCTACCCGTCAGATATAGGCATGTTTTTCTGTAATTTTTTTTTGCCTTATTATAATTATCATTTGTTGTCCGATTAACAGAGAAATCGCTTTTAAGTTTTTAATTTCAACCTTATAGCTTCTGCTGATAGCTTTGAGTTGCTATCTCGATTTAAAGTTTTATGCAGGTGACTCACTGTCGGGCTCATGTTAAGGATTTGTATTTCTTGACCCAAATTAAAGCGTGGCTACATAGAAATAATCAGATAAATATTGAAGTTGAAACTCCCTATAAATTATTATATTGGTACTTAATTACTTTTAAATACAATAGCTTAAATGGGCAACAGTAGCTATCACTAAGTTTTTTTTTAAAGCATGAGAATATTTTTTTGTTTAATAGTACTTATATTATGTTCACAACTTACAGTAGCTCAGAGCAGTAGCAGTCAAGCCTACCTGGAATTGGCAGATTCGCTTTATCAGCATCATAATTACCAGTATGCGGCGAATTATTACGAGAAAGCGATTAAGAACGCAAAGAATCCGGCAGAGATAATGTTATATATAGCTCAGTGCTATAGTAGGTTGAATAACATTAAAGACGCCGAAAAATGGTATACAAATGCGGAAGCAAATAAAGCTTCTTTTTCTCATGCCGATATAAATCAATTCGTTGAGGTGCTTATGATGTCTCAAAAGCGTCGAGAAGCTGAAACGATTTTGATAGAATACTTACAAAATGATCCTGACGCAACATTTGCTAAACGAATACTTGATGATGTAAGAAACTACCATAAATATTATAAAGATTCAGCGGTTTTTGTGGTAAAACCGCTTTCAATTAACACACCTCAATCTGAATTTGCGCCTGCTTATTACAAAGATGGTATCGTGTTTTCTTCTGCGCAACAAAGGGGTTTGATCAAACCCAAGTATCATTATGATAATAGTCATTTTCTCAATTTGTACTACAGCCAAAAGATCAGCGAATCAGCTTTTAAGAAACCCGTACTATTAGAGGATAAATTAAATGCACGCTATCACGATGGCCCTGCTGCCTTTTATAGTGGCAGCGAAAGAATGGTTATCACACGCAATCAGACTAACCCAGCGTCGGGCAAAAGGAATTTGAAAATATGGCATCTTGGTTTGTTTGATGCGCAACGCAGTCAGGATAAATCAAAGACCTGGCAATTATCGCTTTTGCCATTCAATGAGTCTACCGCATCATTTGCACATCCCTCAATTTCTGAGGATGGGACGGTATTATATTTTATTTCTGACATGCAAGGTGGGTATGGCGGTACCGATTTATATCGCGTAGAAAAAACCAATGGTGAGTGGGGAAAGCCATTTAATCTAGGCGCTTCCATTAATACCGCACGTAATGAAGTGTTTCCGTTTTTTGTAAATGGAACATTATACTTTGGTTCAGAAGGTCATGGTGGTTTAGGTGGTATGGATATCTTTAAGAGCCGCCAGACAGCAAATGGTTTCGCTGAGGCTATTAACATGGGATATCCCATTAATACCAACCTTGATGACTTCAGTTACATAACAGCTTCCGATCAACTAAGTGGTTATTTCGCATCAGACCGTAATGGAAATGATGACTTGTTTGCTTTTTATAAGCAACAGACACCATTTAATATGAAATTAGATATTTATGATGGCGAAAACATGCTTGAACTTTCTAATGCAGAAATTCAAATAGTGACTGACATTGGATATGACACTACCTTATTCTCCAACAACTTAGGTGTTGCTCAACTTCAGCTACCTGAAGAAGCAACCTATGTGGCGGTTGTTCATAAGGAATCCAGAGTAGGTATGATTTCTGGTTTAGCCAGAAATAAAAAAGAGGATAAAGTCAGACATCCAATTGTTGTTTTTGGCGACACGACCCGAGTTGCTTGCATTGGTTTAGTTAAGGATGAAGAGGGTCTGCCTGCCAAGGCTTTTGATATTAGTATTTTAGATGAAACAACTGGCAAATTAATCTCGCATTATAAAAAAAGTTCAATTGTAAGTTTCCTAGGCTGGCAAGGTCGTAAGTACAAAGTCAAAATACAAAATGAGGTGGGTGATAGTACGTTGTATGAGGCCAACCTTCAGTCTAATGAAGCAAGATCCAAAAGATGGATAATGGTTCTTAAGAAACCCCCTACCGTAATGACTTTATCTGCACGTGTTTTTAATGAAGCCAGCATGCAGCCCTTACCTGGCGCACAAATTAAAATTACCAGTTTCGCAGCGCCTGATCAGGATTTAATAGCCAATGCAGCGGGAGTTGTTGATTTTACATTACCACTAGGTTCGGCTTACATGGTAACGGCCTCCAGCGGCGATCTTACTGGTATGATTTCGGGCATAGTTGAAGTCGGATCAGATAAGGCATCGACCATATATGAAATACCAGCAAGGGGTGATTCACAGCAATCCACACCGTTTATTTTGTTGGTAACAAATAAATCTGGCGATGTTTTAGAAGAGGCAAACGCAAAAGTTATTGAAAAGGCAACGCAGCGCAAAGTTCGTTCCGAAATGAAAGATGGGATTTTAACATTCCATCCCGAGCGAGGCATGGAGTACACCGTCACTGTATCTAAAAAACATTATCAGACAGAGTCAATAGACATAACCATATCAGAACAAGGTGCAGACATTGAGAAAGCTGCTATAGCACTCGTTGAAAATCGACCTGTAATATATGCAATGGCTGCCCGTATTTTTAAGTCCGAAGATAATTCTCCTTTAGCAAACGCGGAAGTAAAGATTATGACATTTGAGTCTGATGACCTTATCGTTATTGCTAGTGATTCTGGCGTTGTTGACTTTACCCTACCAGAAGGAACGGCTTATATGCTTATGGCAAGTAAGGATGGTTATACAGGTATGCATTCAGGTATGGTTGAACCAGGAACAGATAGGGCTTCTATTATTCATCCTATATCGGCGCAAGGCGACCCTAAAAACAAATTGCCTATTGTAACTTTTATTACCAATGAGGACGGCGAGGTTTTAGCAACAGCCCAAGTTCATGTTATAGATGAAGCTAGCGGAAAGAAGATTTCTTCAGATTTTATTGATGGTATCCTAAGTTTTTATGGTAATAAAGGAAAGTCATATAATGTTGTGGTTGCCAATAAAGGGTACGAGTCCTCTTCAACTAAAGTCCAAGTTTCTGATATTGGCAATGAAGCAGAAAAGTTAAACATTGCATTAGTCAAAGAAATGCCAGCACTACCGGTGGTTTATGCCATGGCAGCGCGTGTAATAAATTTGTCTAATCAATTGCCGTTAGGTGGTGCAAACATAAAGTTAATGACTTTTGATGTGCCCGATGTTGAGCTTGTCGCTAACGAAGAAGGAATCGTTGATTTTTCGCTTTTAGAGGGTACTGCTTATGTTGTTATAGCCGATAAGGATGGCTTTAGTGGAATGCATTCTGGTATCGTTGAAACAGGGTCAGATAAAGCTTCTATTATTCACACCATTTCTGCTCATGGCGATACAGAGAATAGATTACCAGTTGTAAGTTTTGTTAGTGATAAGGAAGGTAAGATGCTGACAGATGCCCAGGTTAAGGTAGTTGAACAAGAGACTGGTAAGAATATTTCTTCACAATCTATTGATGGCGTTGTAAGCTTCTATGGTGATAAGGGTAAGTCGTACAACATTATGGTTGAAAGCCATGGGTATGAGCCTGCTTTCACACAAGTGCAGGTCCTTGAAAAAGCATCTGAAGTTGAAAAACTAAGCATTTCGTTAGCATCGCTAGAATCAACTAAGGAGGATCCTTATCAAATGGCAGCACGGGTAGTTAAATTTTTAGGGCAATCACCTTTAGCTGGCGCCCAGATTAAAATTATGACTTTTGATGCCGCTGATGTCGAGTTGGTTGCCAATGATTCCGGTGGTTTTGATTTCACGCTTTCAGAAGGTACTGCTTATGTTGTTATAGCTAATAAGGATGGATTTAGTGGAATCCATTCTGGTATAGTAGAAAAAGGAACAGACAAAGCATTTATCACTCACACCATTTCTGCGCATGATGATACTGAAAATAAATTACCAATTGTAAGTTTTATTATTGATAGTGAAGGAAATAGATTATCAGATGCGCAGGTTAACGTAAAGGAACAAGGTACCGGTCAGCTTATTCCTTCTCACGCTATTGATGGTGTTGTAAGCTTCTATGGTGATAAAGGCAAATCGTATGACATTATGGTTAGCAGCCAAGGCTATGAGTCTGCTTCAACGCAAGTGCATGTGCTTGACAAAGCTTCAGAAGTAGAAAAGATAAACATCGCATTGGCTGATCAAAAATCACTTCATCCTATTTCTTACGCCATGGCAGCACGCGTAGTTAAGTCATCAGACCAGTCAGTCTTAG
>CAXSCR010000010.1:4615-34954 GCA_964235605.1 uncultured Cyclobacteriaceae bacterium
GTTCAGATAAGGCTTCAATGGTTCATGCCATCACCGCGCATGATGATACCGAGAATAAATTACCGATGGTAAGTTTTGTTACGAACAAGGAAGGAGAGTTGCTTACCACGGCTAATGTTCATGTAACAGAACAAAAGACAGGCAAGAAAGTAACTTCAGAGTTTATAGATGGTATTCTAAGCTTCTATGGTGAAAAAGGAAAATCATATAACATTGCTGTCGCAGAGAAAGTACACGAATCTGTTTCCACGAAAGTGGTTGTTCCTCAAAAAGCATCGGAGTTAGAAAAGGTAAAAATTGAGTTGCCTGATAAACCAGTACAAGCAATTTCTTACGCCATGGCAGCACGCGTAGTTAAGTCATCAGACCAGTCAGTCTTAGCGGGTGCCAAGATTAAAGTTATGACTTTTGATGCAGCGGATATTGAATTAGTTGCTAACGAATTAGGTGTTGTTGACTTCGCGCTTTTAGATGGCACAGCATATGTCGCTATAGCAGATAAAGACGGATTCAGCGGCATGCACTCGGGTATAGCTGAGAAAGGTTCAGATAAGGCTTCAATGGTTCATGCCATCACCGCGCATGATGATACCGAGAACAAATTACCTGTTGTAAGTTTTGTTACGAACAAGGAAGGAGAGTTGCTAACCACGGCACATGTTAATGTAATCGAACAAGCTACTGGAAAGAAAATCTCTTCCGAATTTATAGAAGGAATTTTAAGTTTCTATGGTGAAAAGGGTAAGTCATATAATGTTGTGGTGACCAGTAAAGGTCACGAGTCTGCGTCTTCCAAAGTTCATGTTCCTGAAGGAGTTTCAGATGTTAAAAAAGTGGAGATCGCATTAGCCGAACAAAAGCCTGTGCAGACGGTTTCTTATCAAATGGCTGCCCGTGTAGTTAAGTCACCAGATCAATTAGCCTTGGCAGGTGCACTAATCAAGATTATGACTTTTGATGCAGCGGATGTTGAACTAGTGGCCAATGCGTCCGGCATTGTTGATTTCACGCTCTCAGAAGGCACCCCATATGTTATTATTGCTGATAAAGATGGTTATAGTGGTACACATTCCGGCATTGCTGAGCAGGGAGCAGATAAGACTTCTATCATTCACGCTATAGTTGCCTATAATGACATTGAAAACAAATTACCTATTGTAACTTTTGTTACTGACCAACAAGGCGAAGTTGTACCAACTGCACAGGTTAATGTTACTGAACAAAATTCAGGTAAGAAAGTATCGTCAGAATTCATTGACGGTATATTGAGTTTCTATGGTGAGAAAGGTAAATCATATAATGTTGCTGTTACAAGCAAAGGACATGAGTCTACTTCAGCCAAAGTGCATGTTCCTGAAAAAGCGACTGAAGTTGAAAAAGTAAATATTTCATTACTTGATCAAAAGCCAGTGAAACCTGTTATTTATCAAATGGCAGCTCGCGTTGTGAAGTCCTCTGATGAAATGCCTTTGGCGGCAGCTCAGGTTAAGATCATGACTTTTGATGCAGCAGATGTTGAACTTGTTACCAATGCATCAGGCATTGTTAATTTTAGCCTTTCGGCAGGTACCCCATACGTTATTATCGCTGATAAAGATGGTTTTAGTGGAACACACTCTGGTATTGCTGAACAAGGAACAGATAAAGCAGCCATCATCCATAACATAACTGCCCATAATGATGTTGAAAACAAATTGCCTATTGTAAGTTTTGTTACTAACAAGGAAGGGGAAATGTTAACGTCTGCAGTAGTTAATGTTACTGAACAAAATACGGGCAATACAATAACTTCAGAGTTTATTGATGGTATAGTAAGTTTTTATGGAGAAAAAGGTAAGTCATACAACATTGGCGTTAAGGATAAAGGACATGAATCAACCATCACTCAAATACATGTTCCTGAACACGCTACAGTAGTTGAAAAAGTAGATATTTCATTGCCTGACCAAAAACCGGCACAACCTGTTATTTACCAAATGGCGGTACGTGTAGTGAAGGCATCAGATCAATCAGCATTGGCGGGTGCGCAGATTAAGATTATGACATTTGATGCGCCGGATATGGAGCTGGTTGCCAACGAAGCAGGCGTTGTTGATTTCAGTCTTGTAGAAGGCACAGCTTATGTGGCTTTCGCAGATAAAGATGGGTTTACCGGAATACACTCTGGTATTGCAGAAACAGGAACAGACAAATCCACAACCACGCATACCATCACGGTTCATAATGACATCGAAAATAAATTACCTATTGTAAGCTTTGTTACTAATCAGGAAGGGGAGATGTTAACAACTGCAAATGTTCACGTAACAGAGAAGCTCACTGGTGAAAAGACACCATCTGAATTCAAAGAAGGTGTTTTAAGTTTTTATGGTGAAAAAGGAAAGGCTTATAATATATCCGTTGAAAGCATTAATCATCGTTCTACATTGTCTTACGTAAACGTGCCATTGGAAGCTACCGCTGTCGATAAAGTCACCATTGCATTGACTGAAAACAAATCGATGCAACCACCTGACCTTTATCAGATGTCTGCGCATGTATTTAAACTAGCTGACAACGCGCCTTTGGCGGGGGCAGAAATTAAGATCATTACGTTCGAGGCTGATGATCGTGAATTGGTTACCGATAAGACAGGCAATGTAGACTTTTCGCTTGAAGAAGGTTCGCCATACGTTGTAATGGCAACTAAAGATGGATTAAGTGGTATGCATTCAGGGTTAGTTGAGCCAGGAACAGATAAAGCTTCGATCGTTCATGCTATACCCGTGCATGGAGATCCAATAAACTCCATACCTGTTGTCGGGCTTTTGAGTACGTATAACGAAGCAGTTGTCGATAAAACAATTGTGAAGATTGTTGATGTTTTAACAGGCAAGTCAATTGACTTTATGCAATCTCATGGTGTGGTAACCTTCTTAGGTAAAAAAGGACATACTTACAATCTAGAAACAACCTCTCCATCTTCATCAAAGCAAACTAAGGAGATTGAGGTAAAAGTTGATGCAACAAAACCCATACAATGGCAGCTAGAACTCCACGAAAATACCGATCAGACAGAAAGGCTAATAATATTTAACAACCTTACTGAACCCGATCGTTATTTCTTGGTAAAGGGTAAAGAAAATCATGAAGTTGTTACGAGTGGAGATGGTTTGTATTTGCAAAATGGTGGTTTCAAGACTAAATATTGTAAAGGCTCACTCGCTAAGTTAGATGAAGATCCTAAATCATTTATTAATGAGCATGGTTTAAAAATCAATGACGTTATCAGAATAAAAAATGTATACTTCGACTTTGATAAGAGCATTCTTGATGAGCATGATAAAACAGAATTGGATAAAATTAGCGTGCTGCTTCAGAGCAACACAAATTATAAATTACAAGTGAATACCCATGCCGATGATAGAGGGCGTGACAGTTATAATCAACGCTTGTCAGAAAAACGTGCCGCTGCTATCGTGAAATATTTGAATAGAAGCGTTTCAACTAAACGATTGATTCCAAAAGCATATGGAGAATCAGTTTTAGCGGTACCATGCGTTACTGCTGCGTGTTCGGAAAATGATCATCAAAAGAATAGACGTGCTGAGTTTAGCTTACTATTAGGTGGGGAAGCAAATTCATTAGGAGAACATAGTGGTAACTATATACAATCAAAGCATGTCGCTAAGGGCAAAAATACAAACTTAGAATATTCGAAAATCCTCGATATATATGGCAATAAAAAAATTGTAGGCCTGGAATTTAAAATAAACATTGGTGCTTACCGCTATAACTCATCTCTGGAGTTCCCTATGTTAAAAGGACTAGGTACAATAGAAGTGAGCAGCTTTGATGATATAACTTATTACTTGCTTTCGAGTTATCCTACGCTAAATAAAGCTGAGTCAGTTCGTGCTGACGTGATTCAAAAAGGCATTGCCGATGCATCGGTATCCATTTACTACATGGGTGAAAAGATATCGCTTTCTACGATGAAGTCTTTAATACAGTAGTTGATATTGACTTTCTTTGCTGCTGTCAATCACCTGATCTATCGCCATCGCCCTTATTAATTCTTCACCCCGGTCTGTGTTCTCACCATTGCCGAGAACCTAACAAAATTTGCCGATTACAGTTTATACATAAAAACCGTAATAGAACGATCATTTCATTCTTCAGTATTTATCACCAACAATATCGAATGGTTATTTAGCTATTACCGTTATTGGGAGGACATAAAAAAAGTGAACTAGCAGAACTAGTTCACCTTGTTGAAAGCAGCATTAAACTTAAGGCTGAACCTTAACGTCAATTGTTATGTAATTAGCTGGATCATTTCCCGGCATAGTGCTTTGAACGTGAATAAGTCCCTTCTTGCCATACTCATCAACAAACTCAAGAACATGGCCAGGTTGTAATGTCTTGGCAAAAGTATCAGTTGGTGTTGTGATGAAACTCAAATCAGCAGAAACATCAACAGCATTAAATTGATCAACCGTTAAATCTGAATGTCTGAAATGGGTGATGTTTTTTGTTTCTGTAATCGCTTCAAGTGCTGCAATAGGGTAAGAGGAGGTGGAGTGCAACGCTGGACCACCGTCAGATAAATTGATGTACCCAAAATCCCAATAAGAAATATACTCTGCTCCTTGACTGATTTTATAAACTTTACCATCTAAAAGTGATATAAATGACAGTGATGTTCCCTCACCTGCCGGTGCATACAATTTCACATCTTGATAAGATTTAACTTTTGCAACTGGATTCGTTGCCGTACCGTATTTTAATGTAATTGTACCTGCTGTACCTATAAGCCTTTTTGTTATATCGCGGAAATCACCAACACCACTAGTAACCCAAAATTTATAGACAACCGTTCCGTTAGCTCCGAATCCAGAGGGTACTGGTAGTGCAAATTGATATGTAAAATCATTTGCGTTTTTTCCAGTTAAGTCTACTGAACCATCACCCTTTAAATCAATCTTGCTTTCTTCCGGTTTATATATTTCTTCACCTTTTCCTCCAATATTCTGTGTTATATACAAGCGTGTCATATCATCTGTAGCCTTGAAATGAACATCAGCGATAATCTCATTTTGCGCTACAGGGTCTACAGTAACATTCTCATTTGGATTCGCTTGTCCGGCTTGATCAACTGTTAATGTAACGTCTGCTGGTTGATCGGGCACTAATTCATCATTGTTGTCGCAACTAAATGTAAAAGCCACTAGAGCTAATAAAAGTAATCCGGTTAAATGTTTTCTTAATTTTGTCATAAATGTTTTTTAAGTTTTTTTTATACTATCTACAAGATATAAGAAGTAGAACGCAAATCCATGGATTTACCAATTCTATTCCCTATTAATATTATCATAAAATCATGCCAGCTGAGGTATGTCTTAAACTTTTTTAAAAGCTGCTTCGGTGTCGTTCTAAACAATGTGCTTACCAAATTATCTATAATAAACAACCTCACAAGTCGGGTTATTTTTTTTAAAGTCATCTACTTCGCGTTTAGATACTTTTGTGTTATAACACTTTAAAGTTTTTAATGGCATGTGGTAGATAGGTGTTAGATTGCCAACCGTTGTATTAGAGCAATCAATAGACTCAAGCAAGCCCAGTCCTTCTAGGGCGTTAAGTCTTTTTACTTGCGTCCCTGAGCAATTAAGCCTTCGAAGATTTTTGAGACCGCCCATCACCTTTAAATCGTCAATAGGCGTGTTCGAAATATCTAGTTCTTCCAGCGCTGTGAATTTGGCGAGTGCGTCTAATTTTTGCAAAGGACTATTTGTACCATGTAAAGATGTTAAACCCTTTAGATTTTCCATGTATGAAATATTTTGTATAGATGTTCCAGAAAAATCAAGTTCCTTTAACCGGACAAATTCACTTAAGCCCGATAAATCATTAACATTTACGTCTTTAAACTGTAGAGTTTGTTGCTCTATAAGTTGATGCAAATTTTCCCTAGTTGAGGAGGTATCACGCATCTGTTTTTTAAATACTTCCTTCCAACGTGGGGAAATTGTTCGCCACCATCTATTTAAGTGAATGGTTTTGTATATTATAAGACAGGCAGGATCTTTTTCCAGAAACTCTTGCGCATTAATGTCATTAATGCTGGTATTGTCAACATACAGTTTCTCAAGGCTTGCGATACCATATAGTGATTCTATATTCTCGACTTTACTTCTGTCTGCATGAAGTACTTTTAATTTAGAGAATTGGCTTAGTGCAGAAAGATTATTTATGTCAGTCTCGCTTATATCGAGGTGTGTTATTTCTTTATGATCTTTTATAGGTGACAAGTCCTTGATATTGGTTTTGCTTAAATTAATTACGCGGAGTTTGTGTAATCGCTTAAGTGAGGCTATGTCATTGATGCGATTATTGCTTGATATATTTATAGAATCTAAATTAGTAATAATAGCTAATTCTTCTTTCGATGGAGTCTGCACGACACGGGTAGTCGATTGTGCGTTAGCTGATTTTAGAAGAACGTCCTGCCAAGCCGGGGGGAGATCAGCCCACCAAGTTTTAAGATCTTCCGAATTGTAAACAACAAGGGATGTTGGTTTAGCAGCCATAAAAACATCAGCAAGATCTTTCGTTATACGAGTTTTATCACAATAAACTCTTTCTAAGTGCGGCAGTTTTTGCAAAGGCATTAGATCCGATATCAACGTATAATTGGCATGAAGTATTTTTAAATTTTCAAGACTACTTAACGCTGTAACTGCAGTAATGCGGGTGCTATCAATATCCAATACGGTTAGTTTCGTAAATAATTTTATTGAATTTAAATTTTCGATACCGGTAGCTGATATGTTCAATTCAGTAAGTTGGTTGAGTCTTTCAATTGTATGTAGATCGTTTAGCGGTGTGTGTTCTACATTTAAATTTACGACTTGGCTCAAATTGCTGATCGGAGAGAAGTCAGTGATTTTTGTATGGGCTATATCAAGATGTTGTAGCGATGGCATCTTCTGTACAACGGAAATATCTTTTACTTCTGTGTGACTGACTTTAAGTTTAACAACGTTGCTTGCATATTTTAAAGGAGATAAATCACGGACTTTAGTATGCGAGATATCCAAGTCAGTTAGCGCTGTCAGGTTACGAATAGGACTTATATCATCGATGTGTACATTCGAAAGTTTTAGTGATTTAAGACTAATAAGTTGTGATAAGGGCCCAATCTCACGCAGATATTTATTATTACTTAAATCTAATGTGTCTATAGCTGTAATGTTTTTGAGATCAATAAGCGTCACGCTGTCCTTCACGTTTACTTTTCTTTCGAAGATAGCTTGCCATTCGTAAGACAGTTCCTTCCACCAGTTTGTTAAAGCTGTCTTCTCATTGAACTCATGGGTATAAACGCTTACAATTTTAAGATCTTGGTCAGCGGGGTTGTAGTTTATTTCAATATAGCGCGCCACTGTTTTATTCACTGGCTTCCCATCTGATGTGGTACCTTTCAGGTTACGCTTGGTCGATACTTTATAAAATGTATTACCGCCTGATTTTCCTTCCTCTATGCCTTCTATAACAAATTCAAAACGCACGTCATTGAAAAAGAAATCTACATCCTTCAGGTAAGCAACTACATCTTTATTAGTGATCACTTCTCTATCTTCATCTAGATCATCTTCAATCTGGACTTTTGTATCGCGGAATATTTTAGAATAACTTTCCGTTATCAATACATCCTTATCGCGTGTTGCTGTAGTGTTACTACCCAGCAGGTTAAGCACGTACTCAAGAAAAGCCACAATGTCTTTTATTTTCTTGTCATTCTCGCCGATATTAACTTGTGCCTTATCCGCTATCGGTATTGGCTTGTCGACCTTCGGTTTTTGAGCTGGCGTCTTTGATTTATGTACCGCCGTCTTTTTGGCTGTTGTTTTAGTAGATTTTTTTTTCTGCGCCTCTGCACTAAATGCTCCCAGGCAGATTAGAAATAGAATGAGCAGCCTAGCGATTTTCATAATATAAAAACTTTCGTAAAATATCTTTTTCAGATGCATTAGTTAGTTTAACAAGATTAGAGATTAGCCATCCGGTGTTATATCCTGGCCTATTAAATTCTGCGATTTCAAAGTACCATCCACTTATTTGGAAGATGTGAAAACGCATTCGGTCAACAGATTTGAATTTTAAGTTTCCTTTCTTCATTTCGTAAAGGAAAATGGATAGGTGATCTGGCACAAACCGTTTTACAGTATATTGGCTTATGCTATCTCGGTTATCAAATGCCTTTCGCATGTTCATAAAATCAAGCTCATGACTCATGGGATGTAGAAATCTCCCAATCTTCGTTGTGTCGCGCACAAAGTAAGGCATGAACATATCAGCATGAACTTTTTGAATAACCCACTTATAACCTTGATGATCCTTCTCTATCTGCATGAATAGTGTAACCGTCTGATCCTTTCCATTCATGGAGAAGGTAGTCTGTAGTTCGGCAAACCAATTGGGATTGTGAAAATCAAGAATCGTTGATTCAGATTTTTCAAGCACCTGTTTAACAAAATCTACTTTTAGCGCTTCTTTAATTCCTGCGTTATTTGCGTCGAACAGTACGCCAAGATATTTTTTTCTCAGTTTAACATTCCTAAATTCTTTATCCGTCGAATAATAGCGTTTGCCTCTTTCATCTTCTTCACCATTAAATCGGCGGAAAAATTGATTGACTTGCTTAGATTCTGCATAGAGCTTACTTTCATCCTCCATATCTCTAAGGGCTTGTGCGCAAAGCATAGAGGGTAAAAGTAGGCCCGCAAAAATTAAAGTAACGGTCATAACAACTCGACGACAAAAAGGCAACGTCAATTTCAGGATCTTAAATTTAAATTCTGCTTGCCTTATCGTTTGTATGCATTTACCTAACCTCATGCACTCGTTTCTGTAACGCGAATATCACCCAACATGACATCCCAGAATTCAACGGTTCTGCCTGCTATTTGTGTTTTCTTACGTTCTACATAGATGGTTATGTCTTTCTTGGTGGTATCCTTATACTTTAACCCATCTTCAGATTCACCTTCGAAGCGTTGATAGATTGTTACTACGCCTACATAACGACCATCTGGTTGTCTCTCAAGGTCACTGATGTAATGTATATCATACCATGAAATTGTAACCTTATCATAGTTCAATGCCATAAGGCGTTCAAAGTATTTACGAACTTTGTAATAAGTAATTTCTTTTCGATCCAATGATGACACACCCATTTCACTGCCTGCAGCAAACAGTTCTTCAGCACGGTCCATTACCCGACTTGCTTCTGAAAATGGTGTCTTTTTACTTCCAATAATGCTTATATATTTACTTAAGTCGCGCACTTTTTCTAAAGCCAATGAGTCAATGGCTTGCTTTCTTTGCGGACTAATCTCAGCCGTCTGAGCTGAGACATTGCCTATGATAAATGCACTGAGAAGAAACGTGAATAAATAGCTGGCTTTAACCATAATTATTTTTAGTTGAGGTATTTTAATGTTAGTTTTTTCTTAATTCTACTTCTGAAATTCTTCCTGATGCATCAAACTGAAGATTAGAAACTTTATTCATGTTCTTCTTCTGATCTTTCAAATAATTCAAATAATCCTTAATGGTAGTTGGTCTGTCATAATCTTTCTGACCGCCTTCTTCACTGATTACAATAAGCACAGGTGTTTCTGGTGATGCAAACAAAGTAAGTGCTTCATTAATGCTGCCGTTGGCTGCGGTTTCATTTCCTGAAGTAGCAATGGTATCGAAATATTTTATAAGTCTGCTTTTTGGCTCAACAGCTCTTAGCGCGGCTTCATTTGCTTCAGCAGCCTGTCTTGCTCTTTCGTCTTCTTGTCTTTTTCTTTCATCTTCTTGTTGTCTTGCAGCCGTTGCTTCTCGTTCTATTCTGGCTCTTTCAGCTGCGGCGGCTTGCGCTTCCATCGCCTTTTTCTTGCTCTTACATCCTGTTGCAGATAGTGCAAGTAAAAATACCAGCACAACCAGACCAGACGAATTTCGAATTGAGTTCATCATTATTTAATTTTTGGGTTAAGTGTTTGTGTTATAGTTTGGGAAATCATAAATATTATTAACCTTATAATTATGCCATAAACGAAACGCAAACTTACTAACATTGGTATAAGCAATACTAAGTTTCCTGTTGAAAAATATCTACATCCTGTAGAATAATTGGATAAACTGGGGCGAACCTTCGTGCCACGTTTAACATATTTCGCTTTGGATCTAGGTTTGTCTATCCGCTAGGAATGACAGATCTACCTTCGCCTCCTATGCGCCAATTGGCCCTCTATAAATGATGATGATCGGGTTTGGCGCTACAGCAGTATCTATTAAATATTGTATTGCAGAATCGATTAGGTAGATAGAGAAGAATTCAGTTCTAACATATTACTAAAAACGCTAAACCTCCATATACTTCCATACAAACCCATTCCATTGTGATACCTTCCTTTAGCAACATTAATAATCTCCTTTTGCCCCGCTCCAGATTTTTCAGACGCTTCCGTTATACTCTTATAAGTCTTAATCAACTTGCCGTTAAGGTCATATTTAGAAATTGATTTTTTTCGTACGGCGCCCCCGTATGGTTTTTTCACTTAGATCGGTCAGCATACTTCAAATAACTTTCAACAACCCTACCTCGTGTAAAAGACCGGATAGACTTTTCTTGTTCTGTTAACAAGACCAGATTATTAACTGTGTTGTTGAATCCATTACCGTTTTTATTAATGACATATAAGCCATCTTCATCGTAATTTAAATCCTCAACAAACATGATATACACCAAACGCCTAACGTTATAATATTTTTGTTTACCATCAAGGGATAGTGAAACCTGCAAATCGATTGATGGCTTTCCGGTTTTTATATTTCGATGTTTTATTATTTTTTGTTCTAAGATTCTCCCAGCAACAAATTGTTCTCCAGGTCGTGGGTGCGGAACGTATCTATCTAAAGATCTTACCCGGCCAAAATTTGAAACTTCATAATACCCATCATAATTATGTATGCTTTTCCAAATCTCTCCAGCAAGGGAGCCATTTAATTTATCTATATAATATTTTTTCATTCGATTTTAAGAATACATCAAACGGTACTTTATGATGCCGAAAGTTATGGGAAATTTTAGAAGAACGTATCCGTCGTTAAGTCAAATAAATTATAAAAAAACACAGATAGGCAAACACTTACTTTCCTTGTTGTAAAAAATTAAGTTTAATAATTTGAAGTTATTGAACGATGTAGTTGGATTGTAATAACTTGAGCGCTTGAAAATATATGCGCATCTAAGTAACTATGACCATTAAAAACAACAGTTTATTCCAACTTGCCGTCATTGTTAGTGCGTTGGGCTTCTTTGTAGATGTTTATGATCTATTGCTTTTTGGCATCATAAGAAAACCAAGCCTTGCTGATTTGGGACTTTCACCTGAAGACATACTAACACAAGGCGAATTTCTAATAAGTATACAGATGATTGGATTACTGGTTGGGGGTATTCTATGGGGAATCATAGGTGATAAGAAGGGACGATTGAGCGTTTTGTTTGGTTCTATCTTGTTGTACTCTTTTGCAAACATCCTTAATGGTATGGTAACGAATACATTCCAATATGCCATCCTTCGTTTTATTGCCGGTGTAGGGCTGGCTGGTGAACTAGGTGCGGGTATCACACTTGTAAGTGAGCTTCTTCCGAAAGAAAAGAGGGGTATAGCAGCTGCAATGGTAGCCTCTTTTGGAATACTTGGTGCTGTTACGGCATTCTTTATGAAAGAAGTCTTCGATTGGCGTACCTGCTATTTCATTGGCGGCGGACTTGGATTATTATTACTTTTACTTAGGGTTAGCGTACGCGAAAGCAATATTTATACAAAACTTGTTTCTACTTCGGTACAACGGGGTAATTTCCTGATGTTTTTTCAGAAGAAAGAACGATTTGTACGCTACATGCGCTGTGTACTAATAGGCATTCCGGCATGGTATGTCATTGGTGTGCTCATTACATTTTCAGATCAGTTTGGAAAAGAGTTTGGTATCGATAACATTGATCCCGGTAAGGCCATCATGATGCAATATCTGGCGATTGCATTTGGTGATCTTTCGGTCGGCCTTCTTAGTCATCGATTGAAGAGTAGAAAGAAAGCCCTTTTTATTTTCTACGGTATTACGATACTGTTCACCATCTTATACTTCCTTCAACAAAATGGTGATGCGAATACGTTTTACTTGATCTGCGCTGGCCTTGGCTATGGAACTGGCTTTTCAGTAATTTACATCACCATGAGCGCTGAACAATTTGGTACCAACTTACGTGCAACTGCCGCTAAGTATACCCAACATGGTGAGAGGATCGCTACCACTTATTCTCTTGTTGTTCAAATTTATGCGTGACCTTTTTGGTAGCTATGTAACAGGCGGGTGGATAACGGGAATCATGTTAATGACTATTGCCATTTTAGCAGCGTGGAGATTGGAAGAAACTTTTGGAAAAGATTTAAATTTTATTGAAGAGTAGATGTTTAGGCATTGGGCATTAAGGCATTAAGGAAATTGTGTACGTAGGTTGTAAAATTGGTTTTTATATGAAAATACGGGTTGGATTTTTTTGCTATCATTGGCGCTTTTATATTGATGACAGGTAGGCTGTCGGCGCAGCAGGATCAGTATGTGTTTGCCTTGCGGACATGATTGTGTTGATAGTAGTTTTTTTTGCTGGTATCCTTGGCCTGTGTCCTTTCCATAGCCGTTAACCTAATAAAATCCCGGAGGGATGATATATGGGTAGATAATAATTTTAACGAAAACAAGTGCCGTAGGTACGATATATACGTCCCTCAGGACTTTTATTTTTATGAAGACTCTGCTACCAATATGCCTTCCCTCAGTGACTTTGTCATCCTAGGTCGATAGCTATAGTGAGGACAGAAAGAGATGGGAGAATGTTCAGTAAAAAGCAATCATAAAACATTCACAAACTTAAAACTGCTTTTTAAAATAATCCCTTAACGTAATGACATTCCCTCCGCGACTTAGTCATCTTAACCTATTTATATTTAGTTTTAAATTTAGCGTAATATGGAATTTATAGCCATATGAAAAAGGAATATAGAGGTACTGATGGATGTCGATTTTGTATCCGCATGGCATAGTGAACAGGACAGCGTGGGGTGAACAGGAAATAAAAAAGATTACAGAGGGTGAACGGATGAATTTTGAATTAAGGTTCATAAAACATTTGAAGTAACAGATGATGCGTATATGATTACCGAGTCTTCTTCCGAGAATGCAACCAAAGTGAAGTGGGGATTTTCTGGCCGAATGGATTATCCCATGAATCTGATGTTGTTGTTTATGAATATGGAGGAAATGCTAGGCAAAGATCTTGACAAGGGCTTGCAAAATCTAAAAGCGGTATTGGAAAAATAGATATGCTGTTCCAAAAATTAGTAGCCATAGAAAATGAATTTATTTCCAGCTTTCCATGATAATTTTATCTGACTCGATGCTAATTTTTGGAATTGTATTTAAAAAGCGCATGACGCTTTCCTTCGTTAAAAGCTTTTGATTATTAGGCTTGTCACTTACAGATGCCATAACAAAATCTTCGTCTATTACTGGTTTATAAAAAATCTGTAAGGAATACAATGCACCTGGCTCTTTGCAAAAGATCTCGTCTTGATTATGTAACGTTATGGTGCCCATAACTACAATAGAAGCAGGCGGGAAAGTAACTAAGTCTGTAGGTTCTAAGAGGGAGTATTCTTCAAAATCCGCTACTTCTCTTATAAGCTCAACCGTTGTTGTACATGATTCTTTTAAGTCAAGGGTAAAAGAATAGGGATATTCTTTAAAACCCATGTATTGGATAGTATTAAGTTGAAAATGAGACTTAAATAGATGCGGGTGGGGTTTTATAATCTTGATGGTGTCAGGCGAGTTATTCTGAATGGTTAAAACAAAAGAAAACTCATCACTTCCCGGCAAATACATGGCATTTGCTAGGCTAAAAGTAACAGTATTTTTTGTTTGGCTTTGCGCTGATGCACAAAAACAAGTTAGTACAATAAGTAAGATCTTTTTCAAAGGATTAGATTAAAGTAATACAACTTACGTGATTACTTCCATAGTTCCATTGGTACCCAGGAAAATTGCTTTTAAGTTTTTAATATCAAACTTATAGCTTTGAGCTGCTAGCTTCTGGCTGCAAGCTCGATTTTTTAAAGTTTATGCAGATGACTCACATGTTAAAGATTTGTATTTTTGATCAGGTGGCATAACGAACCAACTATCATTTTTTAAAAGCGATTTCGTTGCATTGGTACCATTAATATGTACTTGTTTTTTTGAAGCATGTTGACCTTATAGTGAAATATGTATAAGTTTAAGATTCCAACCCTATTGATTGACCCTAGTTAAAGACACATGAAAACTTTTTTAATTGCTTTAAGTGCCTGCATCACCTTTTACTCTTGTTCTCCCACCACTGAGAAGACGGCAGATAAGGAAGCGCCCAAACTTGACAGTCTGTTGCATCGATATAATGAGGAGCGGCTAAGATTAAACCCAATAGACGCCACAACTGCAGGCGATAATCGTTTCAATGACCTCTTGCCTAATATGATAACGGCTGACTACCGTAAACAGCAAGCTGATTTGTATTCACGCTATAAAAAGATGCTACTCGCTTATAATAGGGCAGACCTATCTGAAAAAGATAAGACAAGCTACGACGTGCTGCTATGGGAATGCGATATTGCATTAGAAGGGCTTCAATTTAAGGATAATCTCACGCCTATCAATCAGTTTTATGGCCTAAACCTACTTATAGCTCAACTCGCGACTGGTGAAAGTATTCAGCCTTTTAAAACTGTAAAGGATTACGACAACTGGGTTCATCGTTTGGAAAGCTACGTAATATGGTGCGATAGCGCCATTGTTAACATGAAGAAAGGTGCCGCAATAGGCTACGTTATACCCAAAGCATTGGCAAAGAAGATTATACCACAGCTCGCTAGTTTTGATCATGGTCCTGTACAAGATCATTTGTTCTACATGCCTATTAAAAACATCCCACCCAGTTTTTCTGAGGCAGATAAGTCGCGGCTCACAAAAGCTTATAGCGCCATCATAGAAAATCAAATCATTCCAATACATAAGAAGTTCAAAGATTTTATGGAAAACGAATATTTGCCTGCTTGCCGTGAAAGCTCTGGTATTGATGCTATACCTGATGGTAAGAAATATTACCAATATCTTATCAAGGCGTATACAACGATCAATCTAACTCCTGAAGAAATTTTTGCGCTTGGTAAAAGTGAAGTTGAGCGCATAACGGAAGAAATGAATGTAGTTAAAAACAAAGTAAATTTTAAGGGAGACCTTAAGGATTTTTTTGATCATTTGCGCAATCGAAAAGAATTAATGCCTTACACCAGGCCTGAAGAGGTAATAGATAACTTCAATGCAATCCATGAAAGGATGAAACCAAAACTTGCTGTCTTATTTGACAAAACACCAAAAACTTCTTTTAAAGTTAAACGTACGGAGGCGTTTCGCGAAGCCACCGCTAGTGCTGAATATAATGTTGGCTCGGAAGATGGATCTAGGCCAGGCGTGTTTTATGTTCCTATACCTGATGTAAAAAAATATAACGTGCTTTCCGACGAAGATTTATTTTTACATGAAGCCATACCAGGGCATCATTATCAAATTTCTTTACAACAAGAAGACGCTACGCTTCCTCAATTTAGGCGATTGCTAATTTATAGTGCCTATGCGGAAGGGTGGGCGTTATACGCTGAATCGCTAGGTAAAGAGTTAGGATTATATACTGATCCATATCAATACTTTGGTATGTTGTCAGCGGAGATGCACCGTGCTATTCGTCTGGTGGTAGATGCGGGAATTCATACACAAGGCTGGACTAGGGAGCAAGCGATTCAATATTCAAAGGATCATGAGGCAGAGACAGAAGAAGGTATTATTGCTGAGATCGAACGTTATATGGCTATACCAGGTCAAGCTTTATCCTATAAAGTCGGACAATTAAAAATACGTGAACTTCGAAATAACGCTGAACAAGCGTTGGGTGATAAATTTAACATAGCTCAGTTTCATAATCAAGTACTTGGCTCTGGCTGTGTACCGCTCGCTATATTGGAAGTAAAAATTAATGATTGGATTAACGCAAGTAAAAGTTCAGCCGCTGGTTCTCACTAATGAGTATGTGACACACTTCAAGTACGAAACGCGAATGAAATTTAGCTTTAAGGCGGTAATCTATAAAGTTAGTATCAATCCCTGCGTGGAAGTACCTGAACGCATAACAGATAAGATGGCGCGTACAAGAGGATACATACGCATTAAAGGAAAAATTGAAGACCACGCTTTTCACCAAACACTGGTTCCTGTTAAAGATGCTGGCTATCGACTATATGTCAATGGTCTCATGATTAAAGGCGCAGGTGTTTCTATTGGGCAGCATGTAAAGTTTGAAATAGAAAATGATTTCGACCTTAAAAGTAGAGATGTACCAATGCCCAAAGTCTTTAAGAAACTGCTTGAGGATAGTAATGTGTATGGTAAATTTAAAACCTTGATCCCATCTAAACAAAAAGAGATACTGAGATACCTACGATAGCAGCTGGTTTAAGTTAGTATTATTTTATATCTATATTGTGCCACATGTTGAGTAACACAACCGAACAAAAGATTTTATCCATAGATATTGGTGGCTCTCGTATAAAGGGAACTGTTCTAGATCTGGAGGGGAAGATGTTGATGGAGTATCAACGAATTAATACACCGTACCCGTCTGATCCGATAAATGTTGTAAAGTCAATTGTAGAACTTACAAAAGGCTTCATACCCTTTAATATGATTTCGGTTGGCTTTCCGGGTTATGTAAAACGTGGTGTTATACATACTGCTCCTAATCTTGGAACTGATAAATGGAGAGGCGTTGATCTTAGTAAAAGCCTGCGTGAGATATTCAATTTACCGGTAAGGGTAGTTAACGATGCTGATTTACAGGGCTTGGGTATAGCGAGCGGCCAAGGTTTTGAAATGGTTATTACTTTAGGTACGGGTTTCGGTACCGCTTTAATGATAGACGGCAAACTACTGCCCCACCTTGAAGTTGCACACCATCCTGTTTCGAAGGATAGAACGTATGACGCATACATAGGGAATAAAGCGTTATTAGACGTTGGCGTCGAGAAGTGGAACAAGCGGATTAAAAAGGTTATCGGAATTTTGAAAACTGTTTTCAATTACGACCATTTGTATATAAGTGGTGGCAATGCTAAAAAGATAACTAGCAAGTTAGATGATAACATCACCCTTGGTACCAACCTTGAAGGCATTCGTGGGGGCGCAAAACTGTGGCAGATTGAAAGCCACTATAATGTGTAGAGAATAAGCGAAGCTAGATTATGCATTAGCTTAAACTGACCTTTGTGTATTGCTTGCTGAGTATTCAGGGCTTGCATTGAAAGGTCCATCTCTTTATGCAACCATCCCCGTGTTTCTATGGGCGTCGAACAAGGTTCCTGTTATTTCCCAAGTATTGCTATCCTCATCAATAAGTATCATTCCTATTATTATTTCAAATCAAACGCTCAGTCGCGCATAAAAAAAACCAAGATTTTGTCTGGCGCCAGAGACGCCAGACAAAATCCTTGTTTATAAAACATTGTATTGATCGTGGCCCAATCAGCGCTACGATCAATACAATGTTCTCTCTGCAAGGACTGCAATTTTAATCTGTACATATAATTTAATTCCGCGCAGTGGCACTTATCTTCTCGGTGCATCTTGCTGTCATTAAATTCACTAAGCTTACCCAATTGCTGATTGATATTTTTGCAGATGTTTACGTCACCGCATTGGGCGCTAGAGATAGTCAATCTTAGTAAGATTAACTCATGATATTATTTGGCAGTCAACATTGGCTTGTATTTATCACGATAATAATAAGCTATAAAAAGATTCCCTAACAATAACAGAATTGCAATAGGTAAACTTTCAGGAGCTAGAAAAGCATGATAAAATAAAATATTAAGAGTAATTGGAAATATTAAAATAGTAGCGAGGGGCACAAATAGCCCAGTAATAAAAGCAATTGAACATAATAGCTCTACCATCTTAACCACAGGCATCAGATAACCAGATGCTTTTATTCCCATGTTGAAAACCTTCACATCGCCTTGCATTTCAGGTTCGGGAAACAGTTTCAAAAAATAAACAACAGAAGCGAACATCAATAGTAATCCCATTAAAATACGCACAATAATTACTGCAATTTTCATTATTTAAAAAATTAGGTTATAAAAAGGTTAGGTTCAAATTAATAGATATAATTTCGCTATTACACTAAGGTAAACTAATGGCAATATATGAATGGCCATGTTCAATTAATTATTTGACTGATTCATAAAATAAGTTAAAAGGTGATTGGAAACAGTATCATCGCCAGAGAGCACTTCTGCTTTAAAGCCAAAGCTATTGAACAGCGTAATTTCATGCGTGGATTGAATGTGCATAGTTGTACACTTTACACGGAGTATCTTATCACAATCCGTTAAATCAAAATTGGCTTTGTAGTTAGCAAAGTTTTTGTGGATTTGCTCCAGCAGTATATTAGCTTGGTTTTAATCTGTTACATTAGTATTAAAAACTTCTATCATCCCTATTGTCTTTATATATCAATACACAGTAGAAGGGTGGACAAGCAACATTTACCAAGCGCAGTAGCCTAGCAATTAGTATTATACTCAATTAATTCGGATTTATTGCACTTGAGTCCATATGGAAGACTTCCCATAAGTGTCCGTCTAAATCTTGAAAGCCCCACCCATACATGAATCCTTGATCTTGTTTTTCATTATGCTTAGTAGCGCCCGCGGCCATTGCTTTATTTACTAACTCATCCACTTGCTCTTTACTATCAGCTGAAAGCGCAATAATAGCTTCTGTGCTTTTAGAAGTATCAGTGATTTCTTTTTTAGTAAATGTTTTAAAAAATGGTTTCACGAGAAGCATGACAAATATTTCATCACTAATGATCATACAGGTAGCATTTTCATTAGTAAACTGTTGATTAAAAGTGTACCCAAGTTGGGTGAAGAAATTTACCGATTTTTTGAGGTCTTGCACAGGTAAATTCAGAAAAATTTTAGTTGCCATATGATTTCTATTTGTATTTATGTTTTATTTTGTTTGTCTATTAAATCAATCACTTACTACTTATCGAATGCTATTTTTTTAAATTTACATCTGCATGCCATAAAATCTATCTACGCGTCTGTCCTTTCAGATACCTTCGAACAGCCAGGTGATATCCTTAATTAAGCCGTTGGGAAAGACAAAAAAAATAACCTGGACAAACTTTTGGTGCCTTAAATTGAAGGCAGCTCTATCTGCTTTGTTAGTAATAGCGGGGCGCATTCCACTTAATGCGTTCAGTAATTTTTGAATTCGCTCGCTATATGATCGTTCTAACTGCTTCTAGCTCTACTTTTAGTGAATGTTACAGGTTATTCATGTACAGCGTTACATAATCTGCCGCATTCATCTTAACCACCTTGCTAGGTATGTTCATTTGAGCTACATTTCTTGTTACAGTCTTTTTCTTTGGTAAGAAAGATTGCTTCGCTACATTTTTTGTCGTGGTACAAATTTAGAAAAATATCGATGTATTACTTTCTTTCAAGAATGGTTTTTAGGTTACTTAAACTTTCCGCTAGATCATTTCTGAGCATGCGGCCAATAAATAAATTAGTAAAGTTTAAGGGATACGCGTTTTTACCCTCCATATTCCATTTTACTTTAGTGTTGTTGTCTGAAGTAGTTTCAGTACGCATATTTGTATAAGCTATATTTTTAAACGGCCTAGTGAATCGTACTTCATTTGTGACATGAACACCATCTAAAAGCTTTATAATCTCTTGTTCCCCTTCACCGGCTTTCTTATTGCCATTCCACGCATATACAAAGCCGACAGTTCCATCCACTCCGTTAAAATTTTTCGTCATCAGGGGGTCGGTCATTACCCATTTGCTGTAGTAGTCTTGATTTTTTGAGAGTTTTATGTAATCAAAAACTTCTTCTTTTGGTCTGTTGATTACAATTTCGCGTTCTATGACGTAATCTTTATTAACGAACAAAGCAATGATGAACGGCATAGCAATGACAATTCCTATAACGATTAAGACGTTTAATACCATGTTTATTTTATTTTAGGTGGTAACGAATTAAAAATAATTGTTTTCTTATTATGTGGTTAGTTATTGAATTACTATCTCTATGTTCAGTTCTGTATATGAAGTTGTTTTTCTGTTGCCATACCTTCGGAAAGCTTTTTTATTTTCAACAAAGCCTTATCCCATGCTGATGACATGTATGCATACATTTCTTCGGCGGTATCACATACTACAGATATATTCGTAATGCCATTTGTTTCTAGCAAATGATAGGTTTCAAGACCACCTTTTATACCCTTAGCTAGGTCACTATCATAATCTTCAATACCTTTATTTAAAATTCCCAGGTATTCCACAGAGATAGTAATGTTTGGGTTGTTAACTACTACTTTACCTATGAGGCCATTATCACTGCTATCTCTAAACAATGCTTTGCTGCCAACTTTCCAATCTGTTTCCGCATACGTGCCTTCACTAAATTCGGCATACCATAAGCGCGTGTACTTATCATTTAGCAGCACATTCCAAACTGTTTCTTTTGGCGAAACGATATCTATTGCTTTTTTTATTGCTTTACTTTTCATGTTGATGTTGTTTAATATTATAACCTATAATTTGAATAGCCAATGGATACGATATTTATGTAGGATTTTTATTAACGGGAGTCGCGATAATTCATTAAAAGAAAGTTAAGCCATTGTTAATCAAAGTTGCTTGTAAATGCACTTACTTGTGAATGATTGATCGCCTGGTGATACCATGACCAGTATGAAGCTTTAGTCGTTTCTCCAAGACATTTTTTATAAAGGTCATTGATTCATGGCAATTTCGGTAAAAGTGAAGGTAAGGCTCTTTGCGTGTCATATGTTTTATCAATATGCATACAAACCTACAGGCATTACTTTATATATTCGGGGTGTAAATACGGCAATCTATAGGGTTGATTACGACAAACTGACTGCTTATTTTTGAACGATGAAACATATATCGATACTGGTTCCTAAAGGTGCAATATTGGGCAGTTTAGAAGGATCTCGTCAGTTACTGACGCAAGTAAATGAATTTTATAAGGCAAAGGGAGCGCCACCGGTGTTCAAAGTTCAGTTGGTTGGCATTTCTGAAGAAACTCCTTTAAGTGGTGGCTCATTTACGGCTCATACAGATGCCTTAATCGATGATATAAAGAAGACGGATCTGATCATTATTCCAGCTATTGACGGTGAGATAAATAATGCCATTGAAAGTAATAAGGATTTTATTCCATGGATTATTAAACAATATAAAGGGGGCAGTGAAGTAGCTAGTCTTTGCTTAGGCGCTTTTCTATTGGCATCAACAGGTTTGTTAAAAGGCAGAAAGTGTGCTACGCATTGGATGGCGGCTAATAATTTCGAACAAATGTTTCCTGATGTAAATTTGGTTACAGAAAAAATTATTACAGATGAACAAGGTATTTACTCCAGTGGCGGCGCCTTTTCTTATCTTAATCTTATTCTATACCTGATTGAAAAATATGCTGGCCGTGATGTAGCGGTTCTTACGGCTAAAGTATTTGCTATTGAAATAGAGCGTGATAGCCAGTTGCCATTCACAATTTTTCAAGGTCAGAAAGAACACGATGATGAACCGATAAAAAAAGCGCAGGCGTATATTGAAAATAATTTTGAGAAAAAGATAACGGTAGATCAGCTTGCGTCTATGCTGGCACTAAGTAGAATAAATTTAGAACGAAGGTTTAAAAAGGCTACAGCAAATACAACGGTTGAATATATTCAACGTGTAAAGATTGAAGCCGCTAAGGTTAGTCTTGAGTCGTCACGTGAAAATGTAAATGAGGTCATGTACAAAGTTGGCTATACAGATAGCAAGGCTTTTAGGCTAACCTTTAAAAAGATAACTGGATTATCGCCAGTTCAATATAGAACTAAATATAATAGACCCTTTTTAAGTTAAATCACATTACATCCTGCTATAAACTTAATGTCTATTCAAATACATGTTGCTGATCATGTTCTATTAGAAGATCCTTACATTATTGTGCTTCATAAACCTTGTGGCTTAATGGTAGAACCCAATAGAAATGGGCATCTGAATTTATTGTTTCAAGTTCGTAGCTATCTAAAAGCAAATATACCTTCGAATGTTGATGTTTATGCGCAACATATTCACCGACTTGATAGGCCAGTGAGTGGAATTATATTATTTGCAAAGCAAAGGATTGTGTTAAAAAATCTAAGTGAGCAATTTGCCGAAAGGCGCGTGAAAAAATATTATCAAGCATTAACTACAAAAGCTCCGACGGAAATGAAGGGGAGACTTGAGAGTTGGCACCGCAAGGAAAAGAAAAAAGCGATTATATACCAAGCGCATATTGAATGGACTGAAAAAGTTATTTTAGATTATGATATAGAAAGAATTTCTGCCGACCAATTCTTTTGGAACATCGAACTTCACACAGGAAAATATCATCAGATTCGAGCGCAGTTGGCAGACATTAACTGTCCAATAATTGGAGATAGTTTATATGGCTCTACTTCTCAATTTAAACCAAATGCAATAGCTTTGCATGCTCATAAACTTATATTTTCTCATCCCTTAACAGATCAAACTATCGTAATTGAATGTCAAAATAATTTTCATTTGTAAATGAATTCTTTCGCTGTTCTACTAGCGAAAGAATTCACTTATAACATTGACATTATAGTTTGTCACTTTCTTCTGACTGTTTTCTCATTTGTTCGGCAACAACGGCATCAGGCAATAAATTACTCATTGCCGCTTGAAATTTGTTCTTTAATCCCGATACTACTTTGTCATCTCCTCTTAATAGGGCTTCATAGCCATCTCTTGCTACATCTGCCGGATCTGACAGGCTAGACTCTTTAACAATTTTGGAATCTTCAGCATCAGCTTTGTTAAAGAAATCAGTATCTGTTGCACCGGGTTGAAGTGCTGTTATGGTTACCGCGGTATTCTTTAACTCATTTCTTAGCGCTTGCGTGAAAGATAAGACAAACGCTTTTGTGCCACCATACACAGCTTGCAGAGGAGCGGGTATCTGAGAAACAATAGAACCCAATTGTAGAATCTTACCTTCATTACGCGCTACCATGTCTTTTAAGAACAGATAAGTAAGCGCAGTAAGTGATGAAACATTGAGTTGAATAATTTGTAACTGGCGTTGAAGATCGGTTTCAACGAAAGGACCGTATACGCCTTGTCCGGCATCATTAACCAAAATATTAATGGTGATGTCTTTTGACTTTATCTCCTGGTAAATTTCAAAACAAGCATTCGGATCGAAAAGATCTTTTGCTATCGTTATAACATTAACGCCGTACATCACAGACAACTCATTAGAAACTCTTTGTAAATCACTTTCTGTGCGTGCTACTATAACTAAGTTGAACTCATCCTTTGCAAGTAACTTTGCTAACTCATATCCTATGCCGCTGGTTCCGCCAGTTACCAACGCGTATTTACTGTTTATTGTATTCATAATTTGTTTTTAAGCATAAGCGCATAAAATTTTATGCCCTTATGCTTTTTGAACCATGAAGTTAATTGGTATCAAGAACGTAGCAAATTAACCCCTATCCCAGAAAGGCGGAGGCTCAATGCCAAGTGAGCGCAAGTAAACATAACCCTGGCCTCTGTGATGAATCTCATTATCAATAAAATAGAAAATGGTGGCGTAATTAGGATTTTCATATTGCCCGGAAACTACTACATCAACCGCTTGAAAACGATGGGGTGGAATCTAAACCCATAATCTATTCATTTCTTCAGGCATCTCATCCCACAAATGGACAAATGGAGCAATTCATTTTTTTGTTTTTGTGGATTTTCATCTTTAAGCGTTTTCCATTCTCCAGAAATTACACCTTTAATACTGGGTATAGCCATAGCAACCATCTCCATAACAAGTGCTGCGAATGGACAGATATCACCAATTGTGTAGGTAAATAATTTATCTTCCGGAAAAGCTTCTATAACACGGCGTGTAACATAACGATGACCTTGCCAGTGGGATAATAAAGCGTCAGGAGTTATTACCACGGCGTGGGTGGTAAGTGCTTTGTCTTGCATAGTTGTTTCCATCATGTTAAGGGTTTAAAATTTTAATTACTTATTACGCAACAATAAACCGCTTAGTGACAACCCTATGTCAGTAACTTTTAAAGAAGTAAGAATATTAATCCTACTTGTCGGGTCATTATTCACTTGACTTATTTGAACTGGATATAGAATTGCCAGACTGCCTGATTAAAAATTAGCATTTCCTAACTCGACAAAGTAGGTTTTAATACGTAATGGATTGTTTGAATGCTAAGATCGCTGGCGCATAATGCATTACAGCCACTTCTTCCTTTTAAAGTACCATAAGAAAAGTAGGGAAGAAGAGATCATCAATGAGATCGAGAAAGGATAGCCTAAAACCCAATTAAGTTCGGGCATAACCTTGAAGTTCATGCCGTAGATGCTAGCAATTAAAGTAGGTGGCATAAACACTACTGTTACAACAGTGAAGATTTTAATAACCGTGTTTTGTTCAATGTTTACCAGACCAAGAAATGTATTCTGTAAATATTCTAATCTTTCAAAACTGAACTCCGTGTGCTGAAGAATGGAGTTAATGTCTTTAATAATGATGCGTAATCTATCTTTTTCCTGTGGTGTTATACTTTCACTTTTCAATAACGATGATACGAGACGTTGCTTATCAACAATACTTTCGCGTGCAAGAATGGTATTCTCCTGCAGTTCAGTTATTTTGATAAGTACGTCTTCTTGATAAGATTTTTCTTTAATAAGTTTTTTACTTATGGTATTGGTGAGCTTAGATATATGTTCAATAAAGTCAGCATCAAGATCTATCTGGGTTTCGAGGATCAACAACAGGATCTGTGATCCTTTTATATTATTTAGGTTTTTAAGTGGTTTAAGTTTTCGTACGGTTTCCGCAAAAGATTTGATATCCGCATTTCGTAACGTGAAGAGAATATCTTTCTTCAGAATGAAAGACACTTGTTCGCTGACGTAGGCTTTATTTTCAAATACAATAAAAGAATTGTTTGCTTCAATATTTTGCTCGTCTTCAAAATACCGGGAACTACTTTCAATTTCTGCTGCCTCTTGCGGGGTGTATAGTTCAATTTGGAAAGTGGTTTCTACAAGTTTCCGTTCATCTGCAGAAGATGATTGTAGGTCCACCCAGACCATGCGTTCACAATTTTCAGGTACTATTGCTTTGGGGTTTTTTTCCCAACTAAATCCGCCTTCTTTCTTTAAATAGAAAACTCGTAGCATGCTTAAATCATTTTTTAGCCCTAATTATATAATTAAGAAACTGGGCCTAAAGATAACCTCATCCAGTTTTAAATGGAATAATACAATTATTATTTTCCCATTCGCTTCAAGATGACCTCCATTTCATCCATTACCCGATTCATTTTCTGCATGGTTAGATCAAATGGTTGTGAGGTTGTCATATCAACCCCCGCTTCTTTGAGCAGTTCCATCGGATACTGCGAGCTTCCAGCAGATATAAACTTATGGAATTTTTCAAGTGTGGCTTTGTCACCTTTCAATGCCTTCTCTGATAATGCGGCAGACGCAGTGTAAGAGGTAGCATATTGGAATACATAAAAATTATAATAGAAGTGAGGAATGTAGGCCCATTCAATTTTTACATCGTCATCTATGATACATACACCCTTATCATGGCCATAGTATTTTTTGGTGATGTCAAAATATAAGTCACTAAATTTTTGACCTGTTAGTGCTTCACCTTTTTCAGCAAGTTCATGAATCTTTAATTCAAATTCCGCAAACTGTGTTTGTCTAAATACAGTGCCCTTTATTCCTTCTAAATAATTTCCTAGAAGCGATAATCTTGTCTCATCATCTTTAATGCTTTTAAGCATGTAATCAATGAGTAGTGCTTCGTTAAAGGTTGAAGCAACTTCAGCAACAAAAATGGGATAATGTGCCAATGGAAATGGTTGATGCTTATTGGAGAAATAGCTATGCATGGTATGGCCAAGTTCATGCGTTAGTGTACTCATGTCATTGTACTTCTCTGTATAATTCATTAAGATGTATGGGTGAACATCATATGCTGATCCGTTTGAGTAAGCGCCTGATCTTTTACCCTCTGCGGGATACATATCAATCCATCTTTCTCGGAAAGCTTTCGCTACGACATCGGTATACTCATTACCCAAAGGTTTTAAAGAAGCGAGTACATTTTTTTCAGCTTCCTCTATAGGGTATTTTAACGTTACATCTTTTAACAGTGGCGCATATAAATCATAATAATGGAGGGTGTCTACATCCAATATTCGTTTTCTTAAATTTAGGTATCGATGAAACGTTGAAAGATTCTTGTTTACATTATCAATGAGGCCATGGTATACCTCAGTTGTTATTTTATTGGCATCAAGGGCACTTTCAAGAGAAGATTTGTAGTTCCTAACCTTACTGTAAAACATATCCTTTTTGATTTGCCCGTACAGCTGCGTACCAAACGTCCTTTCGAAGGCATACATGCTGTTAAGAAAAACGGCGAATACTTTTTTTCTATCTTCCCTATTCGAGGAAGCGCGGTATATACTGAACGCAGCTTGGTCTAACTTTACTTTTGACCCATTATCAAGTGTAGTTTCCGGAAACGGAAAATCTGCATTTGAGAATACATTGAAGATATCGCCAGGTGTGGAAGAGATTAATCCGGCATTGGCAATTATTTTTTCTTCTGATTCCGTTCCGGTGTGTTCCTTTCTTCTTAGAATATCAAATAAATATTTTCTGTATACCTGAAGATCTTTATTTTCATTTAAGAATTTCTCGATGGTTGATTGATCTAGTTTTAAAATTTCTGGTTCAATGTACGAGGTGGTTGATCGGATGGTTGTACCCAGTTGTTGCACCTCCGATTTCATTGCCAAATATTTTGAAACGCGCGTGTCTTCATCTGAATGCATAGCTGCATAACTACTAAGCCTGCCGAACGCTCTTGATATCACAGACGTCTGGTCAAGACAGGCTTGTAATTGTTTTGCAGATTGGCCCAGTGAATTTTTGTATTTTTCAAGATCAGGTACATTCAATGCCAATTCCTTTTTATGCTTTTCCCAGGCTTCGTCTGATACATATAGATCTGACAGGTTCCATTTATATTTTTCTTGTTTTTTATTTTCCTGGCTTATTGCGTCTTGTGTTTCAACCATAAGAATTAGTAATAGTGTGAATTTGGCTAGTCATAACGTATCCGCTGATTTAATTAATTAGCAAATAGTGTGACGGTAAAGTAGATTTTAAATCCAAACTTGTCAAGATATTCTTGACCTAATCAATTTTGGCGAATATCATAAATGATCTTGGGCGTATACAAAAGAGCATTTCTTACACTCAGGGCACAATAGAGATATTTGCTTATGTCCATTAAGACGGTAAGGTCCCAAATGATTAAGTGATTTTTAACAACGCTTATCTTGACAAGCTTATAGTCTAACAACTCTATACAGATTCGCTAAACACGAGCTTGAGCAACGCAAATTTTTAAATAAATGTTTTAGATAATAGACATGTAAGTATTCATCTCGAATATTAAAAAAAGTATGGTACTTTTTACCGTATTTGTGGATAAAATCATTCGATCAGATAGTTTTACCCTCTTTAAAGCTTGCATGAGGTAAGGTATAGATAACCCTAAGATATAATGAAGGAAAATTTCTTTAGTCCAAAAAGCTTTATTTTTTTTGTCTTTTTCTTCTTTTTGCTTTCAAGCGGTTTTGGTCAGACAAACACCTCCACAGGTGCGCTTTGGAATACTGCAGGGAACTGGTCTCTTGGCCATACGCCCTTACCAGCAGAAGACGTTATCATTAATACCAACATGGCAATGAATATGCCGGCCGGCCTGTTTACAGTTAACTCAATTACAGTAAATACAGGTAGAACTTTGACAATCGGTAATAGCGTCACTGCGCAAACCATAGGTGTTACCACCTTTGTTACCACCAGTGGAACAGGTTCCATTGTTGTCGGTGCATTTGCTGCAACACATGCTTTAACAATTGGTGGGACATTGACCAATGCTGGTAATTTTAATATGTGGACTGCTGCCACTCAGTTGTGTAATGTGACCATTAATGGAACATCCATTACCGGTAATGGAACTTATACTTTTAATCACATGATCATCAACGGATTATTAGTAAATAATTCTACGTCAACTATAAATTTAAGAGGTGATTTAACATGTAATAATGCATTTACCTTTTCTTCAGGCACCATAAGTTTTATGGGTGGCTTAGGACAAAATCTGAACGGAACAAATAATCCCACTTTTAATAACCTGGACTTGCGTAATAACAGTACGGCTGTTATAGTAGGAGGAACCCTTTCAAATATTACAGTAAGCGGTGCCTTGACAATGAATGCCTCAGGTACCCCTTCACTTAACTTGGGTACAACGCTTTCTACTTTTGCTGTTGGCGGCAATTTTACCATGGCTAATGGGGCAACATTTGATTTTGGTACTGCCGTTGCAAAAACAGTAACCATTACAGGTAATCTAGCCACGCCACAAACAATAACAATGACTGGTGCTGGTCTGGTGCATCAAATGATACTGGGCGGGGCTGCCAACGCTGCACCTGTAACATTCAATACTACGGCGGGTTCTGGAAGTATCGTTGAGTATAGTAATGCAGTAACACAAACTGTTTTTGCTTCTGCAAATTATCGTTACTTAAAACTTTCAGGAAGCGGGATAAAAACTTTCTCGGGCGGTACTACTATTAATAATGATCTGAACATTACAGGATCAGGTGTTATTGTTTCAAATGCAAATGCATTAACGGTTAGTGGAAATTTGAATAATAACGGAACCGGCACAACCACATGGGGAGGGAATGCTAATACGTTGGCCTTAACTGGAAATTTACTCGTTACCAACAATACAACATTTACAATAGGTAATGCTGCAGGCCAGGTGAAGGCTCTGAACGTTACAGGAAATGTTCAGGTAGATGCAGGAAGCATAATAAATGTAGGCGCGTTTTCTTCCGTCAATACTTTATCTATTTCTGGCAATTTGCAGGTCGATGGTACTTTTAACATGGTTCAAACCTTCCCCGGAAATGTTTGTAATGTTACATTCTCTGGCGCTTCTAGTAATACAGTAACATCTCCGGGTGCAACAGGTGCCATTGGGTTTAATCAAATTACCCTGACAAAAGGTGCCATTGTTAATGTGCTTGATGTACAAACCCCCATTACGATGTCATCACCAACGGGTGCCGGAACTTTTCTGACATTGACCAGTGGAACATTTAAGTTATCAAGTGCTTCAATACTTACGCCTTATTATGGTGCGGCTACTATCTGCGCAGGTGTTGGTAGCTTATGGCTGAATAATGCCGGAGCAAATGTTTCCTGTGTACAAACGGCAACTACGGCTAATCCCGGAGTACCCACTGTTACAGGAACACTTCACATTACGGCAGGAACTTTTAATTATGGTAGCGGTAATGATGTGATGGCAGTTAATGCAGCAACAAGTAATTTATGGATTGATGGCGGTAATTTTAATATGTATGGAGGTGTTGCGTTTTCCAGTACATCACAGTTCAACATGACCTCCGGTATCTTCAAAATTTATCCACAAGGTTTTGACAATATTGGGGCAGGAACAACCATCCTTAGCTTTGGTTCAACAAGCGCTACAAATGCTGTAACCTTCACAGGTGGTACACTAACCATTGTTGACCCTCCAATTACGGGAGCAGGCGGTACAACTTTGGCTATTGCTAATACTGCCGGCTATGCATATAACTTTAGTGGCAGTACACTTAATTTTGGTGATGGCGTTAGTAATAAAAATGGAATTGCCGCAGTCGGTTTCACAATAGATGGTGGTAGCCTCTATGCGTTGGGAAATGTTGTATTAAATAATGGAACATCGAGCGGAACAAATAGATTAATAAGACTGGCCACAAGAGATTTAATTATCAGCAACAGCTTGACAATAGGCAGTAACGCGAATGACAACTTTTCATTAAACGGAAGGATGCTGACATTAAACGGCACACTTACTGTTGGAACCGGAACTATAACAGGTAGCGCG
>CAXSCR010000010.1:34964-92905 GCA_964235605.1 uncultured Cyclobacteriaceae bacterium
AAGCCTTGCCATTGGCGGAAATAACACACCAGTCATGAATTTGCCTCCAATTGTTGGTGGCAATCTTTTTAATTTAACAATCAATAAGACAGGAACGAATAGCACAGTAAATCTGGGTAGCTCAACCACACTTGCAGGTGTGCTCACATTAACTTACGGTGTACTTGAGATTGGAAATTATAATCTAACGATCAGCAATAATGCTGTTGCTGCGATTGCCGGATCTCCTTTTTCGGCAACGAATATGATCGCGACGAATGGTACAGGGTATTTAATAAAAAATGTTGCTTCCCTTCAAGCACTGAATCCAATTGGGTCGGCGGGTTATTATTCACCAATGACATTATCTTCAATTACTGCGGGTGGTACCTATAGTGTTCGTGCAGTGCCAACAGCATTAAACCCCGCTTATCTGAATGTTTATTGGGATTTTGTAACGAGTGCTGTCGGAAAAACAATTACAGCCACTTTTCAATATGATCCATCAGAACTCAACGGCGCTTATCAGTCCATCGTTTATACGCCCGGACCTTCTTATACAACTGTACAGGTCCCACCAACTTCGGGCGTTTCTTCTTATAGCGCAAACTCATTTACTATTACTGGTAATGTCACTGCTACAACCGGCGGTTATTGGACCATGGGGAGCAATCCAACTTATTATTCATATCAAACAGGTAACTGGAATGTAGCTACAACCTGGACGTCTGATCCTAGCGGAAGTGTGCAAACCGGAAGCACGATTCCAGCCTATAATGATAATGTGGTGATCCTTACAGGACGTACGGTTACACTTACAGGCAATGTTACTACACAAGACATGAACCTGACTATCAATAGCAGCGGTTTTTTAGACATGTCGACCTTTAATTTTTCGAATGGGCTGACAACGCTTGGCGGACAAGGAACATTACGATTGGCATCTGTCAATTTTCCATCAATTATTACGAATACATTTATTAATTCTACCGGTGGGACAGTTGAATATTATAACACATCTTCTTTCACCTTACCAGCCACTCAAACAACTTACAACAACTTAACCATTAATTGCACAGGCCAAATAGCAACGCAATTAATGAATATGACATTGAATGGTAGTTTACTGGTTAAGAGCGGAACCTTTCAGATCAATGACAACACCTCGGCAAGACGTCAGTTAACGATTAACGGAAACGTGACCGTTAACAGCGGGGCGGCAATAGCTGTTGGGTTAGGCGTTACCAATTCGGTTACAGATCCTACAAGCATTACCACAACAGTGGCTGGGCCCTATATAGACTACTATGATAGTCATTCTCACAGGGTTGTTATTTATGGTGACTTTGTAAATAATGGAAGGGTAAATTTTGCCAATATTGCGTATCCGGTTTTTAATGCTTTTCCGCCTACTGTGTTAGGTACGAATACAGGATTTGCTACAGTTTATTTCAGGGGGTCATCGAGTAATTTATTAACGTGTAATAACACCACTAACTTTTACAACCTGGTGTTAGATAAGGGTTCAGACCAGACTTACTCGCTTACCCTTGACCCGTCGGCATATGGTAATTTTAAATTGTTAGGAGCCAACAACGCTGCGTCTGACGCGTTGGTGGGTGCTTCAGCCACAAACCCAAACATCAAGAAAGCTTTATGGATCAGAAACGGAACGTTGATTCTACAAGGCTCAACTGTAATTCCATCGCTTACAGAAGGTAACATCACTGCGGCACTGCCAGCTACTTCTGATTATTTTATTCCTGCTAATGGTGCATTGTATGTAGACGGACCAGATGTTGTGGTACTGGCAACAGCAGATGATTATCAGGAAGTGAATACATCGTATAGTGTATCCGGAGGATCAGGTCTTGTAAATGGGCTTATTCAGGGCGGATATAGTTCTTTATATGTCTATGGTAAGTTCCAAATTTCAGATGGTTATCTTTCAACACGCGAATCAGGCGGCATCATTACCAATGGCGGCTCTGGCCAAATCGTTATCAACGGTGGTGATGTGGATGCTAAACAGTTTCTAAACGCAGCCACATCAACGGCTTCCTTTCAAATGACTGGTGGATTTTTCACTCTGCGCGGGCGCTTTAAACGAACACCTTCATCATACGCATCAATTACAAACCTTATTGATACTTTATCTACTACCGTCAATACAGCAAGAGCGCTGAATGGAACGAGTAGTGGTTATGGAACTTTCAACCTTAATAACATCTCCAATATTTTTAATATGTCGGGTGGGGATATTTGGATTTATGATGTCTGTGATGCCACTCCTCCCGCTACATCGCAGTATGCGTTTGATGTAAAATCTTCATCATCAAATATCAGTGTAACTGGCGGTACGATTACCATGATTCCAACAACCGGAACGGTGCTTGCAGACGAAACAAATTATCTGATTTCATCTACCGCCTCGCTGGGAAATCTGGTAGTTAATCGAGCGAGTGGCACTTCCGTAGTCCAGTTAAATACAACCTATCCACTTACGGTGTTATCACGGGTGAATATTCAGTCAGGTAGTTTTGATGCGAATGCACAGAATCTCACGATAGGGGGAAATTTCACCATTGCCAGCGGAACATCTTATGTTGCGACAGGAGCATCCGCAAATACAACAATCTTAAACGGATCGGGTACACAAACCTTCACGGTAAATACTGCCGGAGCGCTATCCTTAAACAATTTAACACTTACAAAAGCCGGTGGTGTTGCTGTTAATTTTGCTGGTACGCAGAAGACAATCAACGTGGGGGGCACGCTGAATCTTACGTTGGGTACATTAAACGACAATGGTAATTCCATTTTCATCACCGGTAATGTTTATAACTCCGGATCACATTCAGGTACAGGAAAGATTTCGTTAAACGGCACATCGACTCAAACCATTGATGGCAATGGTATTTTTCAAAATCTTGAATTGAATAATACAAATGCAGTCGCAGCTCCGGTTTCACTATCGAATAATGTAACAATTAATGGGGCGCTAACATTATCTCAAGACAAACTATTTAATATCAGTACCTATAATTTAAAGCTTAAAGCTTCTGCGTCCATTGTGAATGCAAGCGCTTCAAGATATGTACAAACTGCCGGGAATGTGGGCGATGGTGGTATTACTAGAGTTTACGCTTCAACAACCGCATTTGTTTTTCCATTGGGCGCTGCGTCCACAAGCCATGTGAGTATTCCTAATTATACACCAGTTTCGATAGGCTTTGGAACCGCACCAACTGTTTACGGATCAATCACCGTAAACCCCGTTGGATATGCGCATCCTAATGAAACAACTGCAGGAAGAAGTCTCTCGTATTTTTGGCGCGTTAAGTCTTCCGGATTTACGCTTGGCGCTGCTACCATTACTCATGGATACACCTATTCAGTTAATGATGTTATAACTGGTATAGGTATTACAGAGAACGGTTACGTGGCTGCAAAATATGACGTGAACACAGCAACATGGACGAAAGGAACGACAAGTGATGTTGACATTGCTGGCAAAATAATAGGACAACCTAATACAGGTACATTTTTAAAAAATGTTTCCTTCATTGACGGTGACTATACTGCAGGTGATGATAGCCCGACGGATCCATTCGGGACACCTAAAACGTTTTATAGCTATGCGACTGGCGCCTGGGGTATTAGCACAAACTGGACAAGCGATCCAACGCGTGCTACTTTAATAAACATCGGAACGCCAGGAGCTACCGATATTGTGCACATAGGAGCAGGGCACACCATCAGTTTTGGAACGCCTGCGAACTATCTTACAGTTGCGAATACCGATCCACACAGTTGTGCCACACTTTATATTGACGCGGGCTCAGTGCTTGACGTCAGATATAATCCATCCAGTAACCTGGGCATTGTAATGAATAGTTCGTTGGGTAATGGATCCATCAGAATTACTTGTTCACAGGCATCAGGAAGTACTTTTGCAAACCCTGCGGGAGATTTTTCGAGCTTTAATACGAATTTAGGAACGACAGATCTCTATAGTACAAATCCTGTATCGGGCACTACCTATTGGATGGCCAACGGTGTTACTACTTATGGCAACCTCTTGTTCTCTCCTTTGGGTGGTTCTAATATTATTTTCCCTAATAATGATGTATTGATTTATGGAAACTGTACAGAAACAGGCGCGAATGCAGACTCATGGTTGTGCCCGGCGTGGGTGGGTGCTTATCCGTTAGCCCCAACTGTCACTGCTCCAAAGACGATAACCATTAATGGGAATTTAGATATTCAGGGAGGTGGTTTCATTTGGTATGGCTACGGAGCCCCTACACAAAATGTAGTCGTTAATGGAAATGTTAACATATGTGCCACATGTAAAATAGGATATTACAATAACTCAATAAACAGCCAATCGCTGACTATAGGTGGAACATTGACCAACAACGCAAACGGACTGACTGCTGCGGGCGTAGGCAATCAGGCCAAGGCAGACTTTACAAGTATTCCGGTAATTTTTAATGGGAGTACCTCGGCAAGTATTACGAGCACCGTAGGTACACCTTTAACAATATTCAGTACGGTAACAGTTAATAAGGGGTCATCGCAGGCAACTACTTTGAATTGTAACATAGCAGGTACATTGACAACACCCACTGATAATTGGTTAACACTGCTGAACGGAACTTTTCAATATCAAAGAACAAATCCTGCCACTAATTTTACAATCTCGGCCGCTACAAATTTATCAATACCTTCAACAGCGGGTTTGTACATTAATTATGCTAACGGAAGTAATACAAATGTTCTGATTGCCAATAACGGAGCAGATGCCAGCGATTTATTATTGAGCGGAAAACTTACCTTGGTAAGTGGTAATGTTTATGTTGGCCCGGTAGCCTCACCAGCGAACAATAACGATATTGAATATTCCGGTAACTCAGCAGCCATTCAGGTTGACGGAGGAAGTTTATTTGTGAATGGACAGATTCGAAGACCTACCTCATCAACAAACGGTGCCTTGACCTACACACAAAGCAGTGGTACAGTAAGTATAAACGGAAACAGTTCTGGCGGTGGGTTGGCCACCGCTTTAACCCGTGCAAAATTAGAAGTACTGAATACCGGAAGTCAGTTTAATATGTCTGCCGGTACACTTACGATTGTCAAAGGTAGTGGTAGTACATTCGGTGATTTGTACATCAGACCTGCGAGCTCTACCGTTACAGGCGGAACAATCATATTCACAAATGCAGTTCCGAACTCGATTCAGAATTATACGATGGATGCAACCGTCTCATTATACAATTTATCGGTAGTTGAAGGAGGTGCGGGTGGAACGAATGCAACAGTTACACTGATGACAAATCCGCTTACGCTGAAAGGCTCGTTGACACTGACAAACAGCAAAAGTTTCTTTAACTGTAACAGCAAGAACGTAACCATCAATCAGGATCTTGTAAACAATGGCGTTGTGGGTAGCTACATATATGGAACCAATCTCACCACTTTTACAGGATCTGTACAGAACATATCAGGAACTTCTGTAACAAATTTTTACGACCTGAATGTTTCTCCATCTATTTCACTAACGGTTAACAACAATTTTACAGTTAACAGAAATCTCACGATCGGTAGTGGTAGTCTACTGCTGAATACTTACAAAGTGACCGTCTTAACAAGCGGCAGCTTTACGAATAATGGTGGCTATTCTGATGATAACGTAACAGGCGGTATTACTATGGCGGGTTCATCACAGCAACAAATTTCGGGTACCGGTTCTTTTAACAAATTGGAGATTAATAATTCGGCTGGCGCACTATTGCTAAATGATATCACGCTGGATCATGACTTGGTTATGACAAGCGGGATATTCAATATACAATCAAGCAACCTGATATTAAATACAACATCAAATATCAGTGGCGGGGCATTTAGTACAACAAAAATGATCATGACTGATGGTGTGGCAACTAGCTTAGGCTTAACAAAATTCTTTCCTATTATAGCGTCTACAACAACATTCACTTTTCCGGTAGGCATTACTTCAAAATACACGCCGGCTGTTTATACCATTAATGCCAACGGTTCAATTGGCTATATCAATGTTGTACCGGTAAATTCATATCAACCAACCGTACTAGACCCTACTAAAGTATTGCATTATTATTTTAGCATTTCAAGTTCAGGTATTACCGGATTTGATGGCAGTGTATTGTTGAATTATTTATCGGCCGATGTATACGGAACAGAATCAAATTATGTCGCCGCGTGGCTTCAACTTCCCGGCACCTATTGGAGCAAAGCAGCTGTGGGGTCCGGAACAGATAATGTTAATGAGACTACGCACCAAATATCTTTCCCATTTCCAGCAGGCTCAGGTAACTTAAATGGCGATTTTACTGCTGGTGAAGATGCTGCCATACCAAATCAGATCCCTACGTATGTATCTAATAGTGATGGTAACTGGTCAGATAATACGATATGGACACCAGTAGGTTCTTCACCCACTTGCCCTGTTGGTGGACCCAATGGCTATAATGTTATTATTCAGAATAATGTATCCACAACAGTAAATAGTTGCTTCTCGTATAGCACTGTTATTGAAGCGGGTGGCAAGCTATCCATACTTTCTCCAACTTTTGGTCACAACTTTGGCACAGTAGATGGAGACGCCACATTAGGTGCTGGAACTGTCTATTTGGAAAACGGTAATCTACCTGCCGGAAATTTCATACCCTTTATAGATTGTTCCTTAAATGGAACCATTGAATATGGTGGCACCGGAACTTATACGGTTGTATTAAATGGCTTTAGTACCATTCCTAATTTAACAGTTAGTGGTACAGGAACGAGAGTGTTACCAAGTACAGATCTGACGATTTGTAACAAACTCAAAATAGATGGACCGACATTAGATAATAGTGTCAGCAACAGAAAGCTGACAATTGATGGCTCCATGGAACGCTATAATACAGGTGCATTCCTCAGTGGCAGCGGCAGTAATGCAACAGTTATTTTCGCAGGGGCGGCTGCACAATCACTCGGTGGTGCTACGGGCGATTTCACCGGAGCAAACGGGTTCAACAACCTTGAAATAAATAATAGTTCAGGATTAGCCATCGGCGCTAATGGAACGATTGAAGTGAATGGAAATTTGTTACTGACAAGCGGTATCATCACAACCACCACCACAAATACACTAAGTGTTCTCAATACCTCTTCTTCGGCAGTAGTACCTACGGGTGGAAGTACAACTTCATTTATCAGCGGACCTTTAAAAAAGCAAATTGTGAACGGTGGTGCTTTTGTTTATCCTGTTGGCAAAGGCACGAGCAGGGGACACACTTTTACGCTTACCTCTACGTCAACAGGAACATCACTTTTTGCAGTTGAGTATTTCACTCCTAATCCTACATCATCGTCATTTACCTCTCCGGTAGTTGATATGAATCAACTTGAATATTGGGCAGTAAAATCGACCGCTTCAAAAACAGCGAAAGTCGATATTGCCTGGGATGCCCAAAGTGACATCAATGGAACGATGACACAAAATGGTGTAACTGACATTGAGGTTGCTGAATACAATTCCGTATCCTCGTCATGGGTTGGATTGGCTTCAACTACTTCAGGTACCAATAGTATTGGTGATGCAAAAACATCAAACAGTATAAACCTTTCAACAATTTCAAAAAATTATTCACTAGGCAGTATCTCAACAACAACACCTCTTGCTACGCTGTCACCTTCTGGTCCGGTGTGCGGTACGGCTGGAATCCCCGTAACTTTTACGGTGCATTCGCCCATAACTTTAAATTATACGATCAGCTACAATTTTAATGGTGTTGCTCAAACGCCAATTGTTGTAGCATTACTTCCATTTACATTGCCTACGCCATCGCCCGGAACATATCAGTTAACCGGATTTACTTATAATAACAGTACACTTGCAGGCGTAGTTGACCCCACAATTGTAACGGGTTACGCCTCACCAACTACTGCGACCGCAGGCTCAAACCAATCTATCTGTAATGTTACAAGTCTGAATTTGTCAGGAAGCATTCCAACAGTTGGTACAGGTTTATGGACTATAGTATCTGGAACGGGAGGTTGGTTTAACACACCAAATGCCACAAACTACAATGCACTTTTTGGTGGCCCGCCAGGAAAAACATATATATTAAAATGGATTATTACAAATGGTTCCTGCACATCCAGCAGTAACGTTGTTATTTCTTTTCCTTATACCCCGCTACAGCCTTCTCCGTTTACTACTGCATCTACCACTGTATGTAAAGGAACCAGTGGTTATGTTTATACCGTACCGGCTGTTTCGAGTGCAACCTCTTATTTGTGGTCATACTCCGGAACTGGAGCGACTTTTATAGGGTCGGGCAGGTCTATTACTGTTAACTATAGTTCAACAGCAAATAGTGGAACCATCAGTGTTTCAGCCGTGAATGGATGCGGAACGGGAACCGCAAGAACGAAAGCGGTAACAACTGTCACTCGTCCCGTTGCGACCTTTAGCTATTCAGGAACTCCATATTGTCAAAATGCAGCGAATCCGAGTCCAACATTCAGCGGTGGCGGTGTTGCAGGTACTTTCTCATCAACAGCAGGTCTCGTATTTGTAAGTACAGCAACCGGACAAATCAATTTAGCAGCAAGTACCGCTGGTATTTACACAGTAACAAACACGCTAAACAGCGCTACATGTGGAACGATAACTGCCACCAATACAATAACTATTTTAACAATGGGAAATTGGATAGGTGGTACAAGCAGTGATTGGCTTGATCCTAATAACTGGATATGTACAACTGTACCTACTTCAAGCATTGATGTAATTATTCCTAATGGAGCTCCGAATATGCCTGTGATAAATGGAGTTGGCGCAGTATGTAGAAGCATTTCCATTGCCAGTGGGGCGTCATTAACCATTAATAGTTCAAGGAATCTTGATGTTCACGGCAATTGGATTAACAATGGCTCATTTATAAGTAACAGTAGCACTGTAACATTTAAGGCAACAGGTATAATAGGTGGAGCTGGAACAACATTTTATAACCTTATCATTTCTGCTACAGGAAATATTACAACAGGAGGAAATATCAATCTAACTGGCGACTGGACGAATAGCGGCACATTCTCTGCATCCGCAGGAACCGTTGCGTTTAATGGAACAGCTTCGAAGACCATCACAGGAACTAACACTTTCTATAACCTGACGATGTCTAAGACAAGCGGCAATATCACACTCGGTGGAATTGCAACAACAACAATTAGTAACGTGTTGATTTTAACCACAGGTAATATTATAACTTCCTCTTTGCACGTGCTAGCCCTCTCTTCAGGTTCAACAATAAGTGGAGGCTCAATTAATAGCTATATTTCCGGGCCTGTGCGCAAAGTATTATCGGGGAGCTCCTTTACATTCCCGTTAGGAAGTGTTTCAGCAAACCGTTATCGTCCTGCAGTTATTAATAACACCAGTGGATCTGACACCTGGACTGCCGAATATATTGCTGCTAACCCTACATCTGGTGGTTACCCCAATATAAACATTAACGCAATTAATTTGGGGTCAGTAAGCATTTTTGAATACTGGCAAATCTCCAGGCTTGGCGCTACCTCTGCAGACCTCACATTGTCGTACGATGTTGGCAGTTACATGGTGCCAAATATAGGAACGGTTTCATCCCTTGCGGTGGCCCGCTGGAATGGTTTACAATGGGATTTCCCCCCAGGAGGCAGCAGCTTCTCGCAATTAGGAACAAATATTGCTGGTACGGTAACCGCCACGAATGTTACCTCCTTTAGTCCTTTTACTATCGGGTCTACTGAAAGCGGCCCGCTACCAATCAACCTCCTTTACTTTAAAGCAGTTATTGTTAATGATGCAGTATTGACGGAGTGGTCAACTGCTCAAGAGGTGAACAATGATTATTTTACGGTAGAAAAATCGGCGAATGATCAAATTTTCCACGAAGTCGCTAAGATTATAGGGAAGGGTACTACCAACGTACGTCAAACGTATTCATTCAAGGATCTTAATCCTTATTCAGGCATTTCATATTATAGATTGAAGCAAACGGATCTTGACGGCACCCATACTTACTCAAGTTTAAGGGCAGTGAAATATGATGGACATGTTACCCTCTTACTTGACGCATACCCCAACCCATTTAAAGGAGATAGAATTACAATAGATATTAAAGGTCTAGGTGACCTGGTGACAGAGGTACCTATTCAGGTATATAACGTGAATGGCCAAAAGATCTTTGACAAGGTATTAAGTGTAACGAATAGGGGTATCTTAATAGAAGATCTCGTATTCAATACACGTTTACATTCCGGATTGTACACCATAAGAGCTGGCGGAGAATTTCAAATTAAATTGAAAGTGATTGTAGAATAAAGTATCTTCTCACTAATTCACTTTTCATTTTTTTAGGATAAAAAAGTTGCATGAAATAACGCTGAAAAGACAAAGACGCTATATCTCCTCAATCATTTGAAAGGGTAGGTGTCTGATGCCTGAATTCGATTCTTGTTGATTTGCTTAATTTTTAAAGCTGGATATTTCCAGATTTTACACAAATAAAATTCCCTCGCTTATGAAATTATCAAATAAACTTAAGACAAGTCAGAAACAAAAAACAAAACTGAACCTGATTACCCTTGTCTGGATACTCAGCTTTGTTACCATTGTAAGTGTTGTTGTTTTTTTAATTCTGAATTTTGGAAATATCACGGAAATCTTTGCTTGGGGCGGTGGTGCCACATTTACGTCAACCTCTTCCGGTGGCGACTGGGCAACAGAATCTACCTGGACTGATGGCTCAGTGCCAGAAAATGATGGCAACAACATAGCAATTCTCAATGGTGATATTTCTTTAAAGGGTTCTACAACTGCCATCGATGGATTTACATCGATTACACTTAATAGTGGCAAGTCTTTCACTAGCGGTTCCCCCAGCGTTACCAACGATCTTTCTATGGAGAAAGTAACCTTTAACGTTGCTAACGGAACAATAGTAATTTATGGTGACCTTACATTAACTGGTACAAACTTAATGATAACCACCGGAAGTTTAAACGTCACTGGGACTTTGTTTATTAACTCTGGCACGACCATTACAGTTGCGGCAGGTGCATCGATGAAAGCTGCCGCTCTTTCTGTGAGTAGTAACAGCGATGCAACTCTTGCAAATAATGGCGCTGTAACAATTAATGGAAATATTTTACTGGGAGGTGTGATCAATAATAACAGCGGCGGTATCATGCGGGTGGAGGGAAATTTAACCTCAACAGGATCTGGATCATCGTTAACAGCCAATACAGGGAATATGATTGTTGCGGGAAGTATTTCGTTGACTGATTCGAGCAAGCTTTATGTAAAGCAGGGAGGCTTTCTTCTGGTAAACAATAACGTTAACGTAAGTAATAATTCTAATCTTTTTGTAGGAACTGATACATCACCTCTACCATATTCAGATCTTGTCATTCAAAAAAATCTGATTGCTTCTAGTACTGGCAATGTATTGTTTGACAAGAATTCAAGAGTGGCTATTTTTGGTAATGTATCTGACAGTGGTACCGGTGGCAGGCTTTTCACTATAAACAATGGAGGGCAGGTTTACATACATGGTAACATAACACACAGTGGCGGTGGAGATACTATAGTCAATAACAACGCTGTTAATCCCTTCGGTTTCTATGTGAATGAAATGGAAATTAATACTGGTGAAGAATCTGAAATGACCTCCAATAAAGGAAGCCGAACGATTATGCAAACTACTAATTTGTCATTTTATACCTGGGTATCACAACAGCCTGGAAGTCCATTATTTAATAAGCTTTCATACTTCAAAGCAACATCTATTTCCAGCAATGGTATCAAGCTTAATTGGGCTACAGCGATCGCGCAAAGCTTTGACAAATTCATTTTAGAAAGATCGACTGACAATAAAAATTATAAAATATTAACAGTGATTGCCGGAGGAACTAACGCAGTTCAATATATCTACAAAGATGACGACCCTTTGAACGAAACAAATTATTATCGTCTCAAGTGCATGGATCTTGGAGGAAAGTTTGAATACTCTGATGTGTTGTCTATAAATTTTAAGGGAGTAAAGCAATTAAATCTGTTTCCAAATCCCAGTAATGGCGAGTACATTAATTACAATATAAATTTTGAACCCCAAGATGATGCTTTTACCATTTTTGATTTATCAGAAAATAAAGTAGGACACTATAAGATCAATGGAAACTCTGGAATAATAACCTTTGACCCCTCTCTTTTGAACGGTACTTATATTGTCCAATTTCATTCGGGCAGTTTTAATGCTATGCAAAAAATCATAGTTAGATAATCGGCATCGTTTAGTTAAAGATTACTTGAGTTATTAGGGTTAAGGAATTAGCTTCGTAAAAGAAGCAAAGGTATAGGGGGTATCCAATATCCTGCGTACCAATTAGAGAAAATGCAGTTGAAAACTTAACCGGCCTAATCGAAGATGAAAGTTACCGCAGCTTTTAAAAAGACTGCCAAGCAGGGTCCATTCACACGAGACAGGAAGCTGAGCAACACCTTGGCCAACCTAACCATACCTGAATTATACTCCTATCTTCTATAGGTTTATTCTGTAGGTTTTTCAACATTCATTGAAATTTTTAAACCTATCCTTTAAATCTATGAAAAAGAAAAATCAATTGGCAATGAAGATAAGATCTTCATTGCACCTCATTGCCCTATTATTCATTTCATTTTCCTGTGCACAAGATGAATCTGTAGGTGTTAAAACAGAAAACAAATCACTTGAAAAACATTTTCAATTTCTTGAACAAAGTACCGGCCACACTAGAAAAGACATCGTCTATGAAAAGGTGACGGACAAGTTCTTTATTGATCAAGACATGTACATTTCAAGAAAATCGGTAGAGGAGTATTTAAGCAAAGGTACTTCTGGAAGAACGGAACAGATGCGGTACACCTATCTTGTAAATGATAGTTATATCCGCAATGTTAAATACTTTGTGCAAGCTTCAGTTCCTGGAGAATGGAATACTGCGCTTTCTCAAGCAATAGTACAATGGAACAACCTTCCTGGCAGCAGAGTATCTATGTCTCAGGTTTCAAGTAGCAATGGCGCCGATGTTATTGTAGATGCACAATTTGACAATGTAAACAACTGGGTAGCTCGCGCAGCTTTACCAGGATCAAACGGAACTCCCGGAGGAGGATTAACCGTTAACACCAATTTTAACAGCATGGAAGCTGGAATGAAATTGTTTGCCATGGTGCATGAGATGGGGCACATCATTGGGTTGTTACACACCAATCAAACAGATGGTGTTTTAATACCTAATACACCTGAAACAGACGCTAATTCAGTAATGAATTCATTTGTACTTGCATGGAATGGTTTTACTTATTATGACCAGGTTGCAACCCGGGTTCTATATGCTGAAAACACAACAGGTTCAGACAGACTAATGCCTGGCCAACAGTTGAATAATAATCAATCCATTGTATCTGCAGATGGAAGATTTAGACTAACAATGCAGCCAGATGGTAACTTGGTTATTTATCAAGGTAGTCAGGCCTTATGGGCAACCAATACATGGGGTAAGCCAGTTACTCGTACTGCAATGCAGAATGATGGCAATTTGGTTTTATATGATAATAATTCAGCAGTTTATTGGGCTTCGAATACGTGGACCTATGGCGGTGGTTATTTAGTTATGCAGAATGACGGCAATCTAGTTATTTACCAAGGTGGTCTAGCGCGTTGGGCATCTGGCACATGTTGTCATTAATTAAAACAATATTTAAAAAAGAGGCTCATAGTAATATGGGCCACTTTTTTTTTGGACCAGCTCCTGTGATGACATAGGCCACGGATGCTGGGCCCTAGCCGGGGAAGTTGCTCTCGTCTTGCTATTAACGACAGCGAGATGCACGGAGAAGATAAGTGCCACGCCGCGTAATTGTATTAAGCGCGCAGATTCTGTGATGAAATCCAAGCCATTTCTCTTATACCCTGGTCTGTGTCCTCACAGAACGGAACTTAGGATGCTCAACCTCCAATATTACAAGCGATTTTTCCTAGAGGGATTGCGCTTTCAAACGATGATTGTCATCTGTAGCTTTACTTATTCGTTATGCCACCAGGCCAAGAAATACAAATCCTTAACATGACTCCTAGATGTGAGTCACCTGCATAAACTTTAAAAAATCGAGCTAGCAGCTCAAAGCTAGCAGCCAGAAGCTATAAGTTTGATATTAAAAACTTAACAGCGATTTTCCTTCGCCATCAAGAGAATATCTTTGAATGTAAAGTATAAAATGTAATCGAATACGTTGGTGTGCTTCGTAGCTCACAATTGGTGAACAAGCATTAACTATTTCTTGCGCATGAATATTTTGGTAATCATTCCAGATTGATCGAGACCCGCTGAAGTAGATTCAATTTCATATCCATCGGCAACTAGTTTGTTGATGGCAGTTAGCGTAATATCACCAGCGTCATCATGATCTTCTACTTTCATACCCTTGAATGGGATGAATTCTCTTTTGTTGTTTCCATAATGAATATGCACGCCTCTGTCTGGGTAATTAGGAACTTCGTATATTTCTATCATGACATAAGGCTGATTGTTAACTACAACCTTGGAATTGAAGGCCATTAATGAAAGGATAACTCCAAAGGAGATAGCTATAAGTGTAAATACCATAAATTTTTTCATAGTCTAATCGTTTAACTGTTGGTAAAAACTGTTTATCTAAATTACATTTTTTGGACAACTAAAACTTCGGTTGTAATAAAAACATTCTCGGCCTAATATATATTCGCGGGCGTCCATATCTTTGTTGGAGCAAATTCTTCTAAAGGCTTTTGTTATCGCTACTTGTGGATAATCATTTGGCATCGTTTCAAAGTTATGTAGGCTTTCAAATATCTCCTTCAGGTAGATTTTGTTTGAATGACCCTACCCCATTGGCATAATTAATTTTTGTTCTGAACTTTACCATTTTCGTTTTTGTAATACAGGTTCAACTTCCTAATTACTTTTGTTATTTAGTTGTTGGTTTAATTTATGTTGATTGATCCTACTTTGTTATTGTATCGATGAGTTTACGTACAGATCAGTTCACGTTGTTCCGCAGCTAATCTATATAGCCATGAGATAATGCATCAGCGCTGCATGCTGAGTTTAATTATCCTATGCGCAAGCAGATAGGACTTTTGCTATTAATATTTTAACTGCGGCACTGCACATTTAATCAGGTTAAATATTTATTGCTACTTTACTTATTTGTTATTCCACTTGGTCAAGAAAAACAAATCCTTAAAATGACCCCGACATGTGAGTCACCTGCATAAAGCTTGAAAAAATTGAGCTAGCAGCTCAAAGCTATTCAGCCAAAAGCTATAAGTTTGATACTAAAACTTAAAAACGATTTCCTTGATCTCAAGGTATGCTTTGTCTACTATCTCTTAATATACTTACTTTCTCTCCTAGTGCAAAAATCAGTAATATCGTAATATCATTTCAACTGTGAATAGAAATATGAACTGTTCTGCATAAATAATTCGCTACTGGTATGAATTATAAATGCCTTCAAGTTTGACTGTTGGGGCAATTCCGACATCAAAACCAGCGTATTCAATTATTTCTTATTTTTAAACTTTTAAACAACCGAACCACATGTTCTTTACGATAGACGTCCTAATCCGCAAAAGACCAGAAAGTAAGCTTGAATGTTAAATCAAAAGCTGTAACAGGTGTTACTACCTATGAGATTCAATTGAATACGACATGCGATTTTAGTAGTTGGGTCATTAGCAGAACGGGGGATTATATACTACATTTTGATTCTCTTAAATATTGTACAACTTACTATGTGCGTGTAAAAACAGATTTAGATAATCGGTTGGCATGTTCAGCCGTCGATACCTTGAAAGCAAGATTTGTACATGATGAAAACATAGCTTTTTGGTCCAAATCCTTTTCAAACCTCATTGGCAGTAAACGTGACAACAACCACTATAGGTCGCGTACGTGTTATGATACGTGATCTTCGGTGCAATAAACTTTATGACACTACGATAGACAATAATTCATTGACGTTGCTGGAAATGACTTGAAGAAAGGTGTGTATGTGCTTCAAGTTGTGAAGGATAAAAAAAATAAATTCTTATCGGATCATTAAAAACTAATTGTATGAATTCTAAACCTCCCTCGCGCTTAAAAGCGGATGAGGTTTAAAGTCACTTACATCTAGATCAGATAATTACTTTTCGTTTTCGCTGATCAACTTTAGTATGGCATTATTTATAATAGATGTTTTGTTAGGAGGAATGTCGTGTCCCATCTTTTCAATCCACAGTGAATCTGCATTCGGGATAAGGCTAGCACATTTTTGACCCTCATAAAAGGGTACAAGCGGGTCAGACTTACCATGAATGACAAGTGCGGGAATATCCAATTTCTTAAGCCCCTCAACCCGAGATCCAGAGGCTACGATCGCCGCTACATGGTGTTTAAAGGACCGTATATTAAAGCCGGTTCCCGTACGAAGGTTAAACAACGTAATTTCAGCAAGTGATTCAACGCGCGAGTCTTCAACTCCATCAGGAGAAAGTATGCGCCTGGCACCTACGTTTATCTTTATTGCATTTTTTTCAGTTGGTAGCACACCATATTTTAGTAATAATGCTGTTAAGTGCAATAACAACAAATCATTTTTAGCCTTGGGCGATTTAGGGTTCTTTGCATGTGGACGAGACATTACAGATGTTAAAGTAATTACTCGGTCTCGGTGATTGATAGCCATAGATTGGGCCATCATTCCTCCCATGGACATACCGACAACATGCACCTTACCAATTTTTAGATGATCAAGGATAGCAATCGCATCATTAACCATATTCTCTAATGTGTAAGGATCTTCTTTATTCCAATTCTTTATCCAGCTAGACCTCCCGGTGTCGCGATTATCAAACCGTATAACGTTGTAGCCTGCATCAACCAGGGGTTGGTAAAAATAAGATGGCCATTCTAGCGCATCTCCAGTTAGTCCCATGATTAATAATATTGTCCCTTTCGCTGGTTGGGCAGGTCTAATGATCTCATACCAAATTTTTAACCCTTCTGACTCTACAGAGCCTGAATCGCCTTGAATAAGATCCGGAACTCCGACCGGTAACACTTTATCAATAATTGCATTGGTATTTTCTGGTAAGGAAGGGGCAAATGAAATAACAAATACGGCTATGATGAACAGAATAATAACTAATATGAGTGCCAATCTTAATAGAATTTTTTTCATACTTCTGGATTCTTCTTACTACAAAGCTGCCTTGGGTGGACTCCAAGGGAATGATACGCTAGCAATTAATGCTTAAGGTACTGATTTAATTTCACAAGAAAACCAGTTTACTCCTTTCAGACAGCGAAATCGCTTTAAGTTTTTAATATCAAACTAATAGCTTCTGGCTGCTTAGCGTTTCAAATTTCAAATTTCCACTTTCGAATTCACCTTCTATTTGTATTTAGAATATCGCTTCCAACAATTTATACACGCCATAAAATGCAGCAGCTACAATAATTAGTGCTGAAAAGATAATGAAGAACAAAAGACCATTCCCTGAACCTTGGTGTTTTCCTTCGAAGTAATGCTCCTTTAGTAATTTCACATTTCGATCATTGGCTCTATAAAATACATCGAAGATGCTTCCAACTAAAGGTATTATACCGATAACAGTATCAAGTGTCGAATTTAAAATCATTTTAATGACGACTTTCTTGCTCGCTCCTTGGGTGTGCATAATGTAAATAAGCGCCCCCGACATGGCATAAGTAATCAAATCACCAATGACAGGAAATAGGCTAATGAGCGGGTCTATCCCAAATCGTATTTTTGTTCCCGGGATTAAGAAACGTGAATCCATCCATCGACTTAAACGCTCAACTAAGAGGATATTTGCGTTATTATAAGTTGGTGTAGAGGGTTTAACAATATGTACTTTGGAATGCATAATCTTTCATAAAATTTATTAAGAAAGAAATATGGTGCCAGTCTTCAGTAATCAAATCAGCGTTAATCAATAAGACTCATAGAAAAAATGAGGAAGCTACACCACAATAGTTGGTAGTTAGATGAGGATTTAAATTAGTAAATTGATTATCATTAGAGAGATCCATGAAGCTTTGCCTTAGATCATAGATGACTCATTAATTGCTATAAAAACGAATACTAAATCAGTACTGATTCTTGGATCGGGACATCTAGCATCAGGACGAAAAAGTTAATAGCTGATAAAGGGATTACTGTAATACATTTTCCTCTTCTACTATCCAACCAGCTTGATAGTGACCTATCCACAATAAATGAAACAGAAAGCATTACGCGGAATTAATCATGAGTCCTTTGATATGACTCACATTCTTTATGAGAAGGATGAAGATAATCTGGAAGTAGTAATTGCCATGATGTCGTTGCACCCGAACTTGGCTATATCAACGTCACTATTTAATGAGAACATCAGACCTCATCTAGAGGCTGCAAATCCGAAATTAACTTTTTTAAATCCTGCTAAGATAGCCGCCCCCGCTGTTTGTTGGTGCTCTTGATTATTCCATCAAAAGCAGACAACCACCTTTTAAGGCCCGTGCTATTGAATCATTTAAAAATCGCAAAGACTCTTTTGTAATGATATTAATTGCATCCTTTGCACTCATCGCATTAGGTGTATAGTTTACTTTCATTATAAGGAGCAATTAATATGGATAGATACTTTTTACTTTGTCGTTGTTACTATTTCTACTGTTGATTATGGGGATATTTAATTTGCAAGCCGCAAGTTCTCAAAGTAAGGTTGCTGGAATTGTACTCATTGTGTGTTCATCAGAATTTCATTTGGCTTATTTTCTCACTCATTATTGATCGCGTTATAAAACGACGCGCCGAGCGATCACTAGGAAGATAAAAAAGTACAACTACAAGAATCATATCACTCTCTGCAGTTTAGGTCGGCCTGGATACTTCATTGCAGACGAGCTCCAGTAAAGAAATAGAACATGCGGTTTTATTTCATGCTATATTGAAGATGGCAGTTGGCCTGTCACAAATACTTTTCAGAGAGAGTTTATAAACCACGCTTTGGTGCTGTAGCTGTTGTAGCTGCAAAGCTATGTACTGATTCTGCTAAAGAATATTACCCGCAAATCGTAAACACGGCGTCCACAAATCTGTCCAGATCTTTTGTCAACGTGTATACCTGTGGACTTACTCTTACGCCGACGGTTTTTTCGATTTTAACATTTGTTGTAATGATATGAAATTCCACGCCCAATCTCCGCCTAAGTTCATCGGCGTCCAATCCATCTATAGTGAACAGGCCAACGCCACAAGAAAACTGGGGCTTAAGCGAGACGTGAAGTCTTGCACGCGGATGGCGAAGTAACTTTTCACACCAATAATTTTTTAAGTAACGCAGTCGTTCTTCTTTGCGCTGCGACCCTATAATTTGGTGAAATTCTATTGCGTGTGCAAGCGCTTGCTCTGCAGTGAAAGGACGGGTGCCTAGCGATTCAAATTTTCCAATGTCTTTGCTCGTGGGATTATCATTTGGAAATAGCGGCCACAGGCCGGCGATGTTTGCTTTTTTTACATAGAGCATGCCCAGACCAAATGGCGCACTCAGCCATTTGTGAAGACTCGTTCCGAAGTAATCAGGATCCATATCATGTATTTTGAAATCCAGGTGGCCGAATGATTGAGCACCATCAACAATTGAAATGATATTTCTTTTTCTAGCCTCTTCACATAGTCTTTTTACTGGTAAGATCTGACCCGTCCAATTGATCATGTGGGTAATGTGCCACACTTTCGTTAGCGAAGTTGTTGCATCGACAAATAACTTCACGATCTCATCTTCATTTTCAATTGGACACTGTAATGCGATCCAGTGGATTTTTATTTTCTCACGCATTTCCTTTTGCTTCCATGCATGAATCATATTAGGATAATCAAGCGTTGTCATCACAACCTCGTCTCTGGGTTGCAACGTTAAGCCCCACGTTACTGTTGCTAATGCTTCTGTGGTGTTTCTGTTAATAGCAATCTCCGATGCTTCCGCTCCAGCGAGCGCAGCCAAACTTTCTTTCACGGCGGGCCGGCTTTTATTGGCAACATTCCAAATATAATTCGACGGTTGTTCATTCGCCGCGTGGTAGTATTTATCCATTGCATCCTGAACAATTTTAGGTTGTGATGATACGCCTGCGTTGTTGAGATCCAATGTGTTTGGAGACACGGTAAATGATTGTGCTATGCGTAACCATAAGTCCTCCTGGCTTGCGGCATCAGTTGGTGAGAATTTGCGTAGCGTTAGGAGCGCGTCTGCTACATCCTCCGCAATAGCACTGCTTGCAGCTGTAGAGACCGACAATGCGGCGGCTATGCCAAGTGTTCTTTTAAAAAATGACCTCCGTGAATTCATCGGTGTACATAAAGTATATTTTAATTCCCACGTTGGCGCGGCAGTTACTTCCGGGCTTCTTATATCTATCTATAAAATAGCTCGCTTAGGGAATTTGCTTTCACAACGCATATTACGCTCTAATTCAATTATTAACAGCAAAGGGTTTAAAAAAATTTATCCGCTCATACGCATGCAGATTCTCTGAAAGCCAGTAAGGAACGCTACGGCGACATTAAATTTAATCGGACAACACTGAAAAGATATAAAAAAAAGGAGGTCGTATTAGGCCTCCTTTAATTATTTATTAATGATAGTTCTTACTGTACTAAAATGCGTTTTCTATGCATCTTGCCGTTTGAATTGACAATTACAATGTAAACTCCATGAGCAAGATGGCTTGCGTCAAGCGCAGCAACATTACTTGCGCTTTTTATTTGTGACTTCATTACATTATTTCCGAAAAGAGTGTATACTGCGGCTTCTCCAATTAATAATTTTGATGTTTCATCCACAATGTTTACTTCTTTAGCATTTGAATTGTACCATACAGATACTGCGCCATCAGTTTTGTTATTAACAAGAGATTGGGTTTCATTAATAGTAAACCTTGCAGAGGCGTTCGTATAGGTTACACAAGGAAAATCTTGCTGTGCCTTTCTGAATTGTGTTTCCCATTCTGCCGGCCATCCAAAAGCGTTGGTTGCTAATGATTTTAAATTTACACCCGCTGCTCCGCTCCAAAAGTGTACAAATTCGCCCCAGTTCAAGTCGCGTGCGTAATCAACACCATTCTTCGTAAAACATTGCGATAATAATGTAAAATATCTGTTCAATACTTGCGCTTGGCCATATTGATTGTAGATAGGATAGAACCAGTCACGGAACCAAAATGTATTAGCTCTTGGAAAGGCATCGCTGCGACCAATTTGTTCATTGTACCATTGCGTGGCATAATCTGTCTTTCCTAGTCCCCTATATACATCGTAGTTATAGATTTCAGCCCATTTGCTATCTCCCCAAAGACTGAATGCGGGAGAGCCATGAGAATCTTTTGATGAACCTTCAACAATATGTGCAACCTCATGTGTAGGAATAGCAACCGCATTGTAATCATTAGAAGTCCATGGTCCTGGACCTACATCAAGTACATTACGGAAATCATGACTTGAGTCGAAATAGCCAGACGGGTGGCCACCGGGATATTTTCCTGTATGCAGCACAGCATATAATCTGGGATCTTTGCCAAAGCTCCCGTAAAGATTTTTAGTATAACGCCATACATCGCCGATAAATTGGTATGTCCATGTTACCGAGCGATCAACGTCATTATCATAGTAAACAGCAACATCGTTATCATAGAAAACTAAAGATAATAATTGATTATGTTCAAACCAATGTTCCTGCCATGTAGCTGGGGGATTAGGAATTGATATTACACCGCCGCCGCCAGTGCCTAATATTTCCCATTCGGCGAGTTGTAAAATAGTGCCACTGTTGTTTGTTATGTTCAAACGATAGTAGGTGAATGACATGGTATTGGTTATAGAAAACTCGCGTCGCTGAAAACGTGTCAGAAAATCTTCGTTGCTACGTGTGTCTAGGGTGGTCCAGGCTGCATCGTCATTAGATCCTTGGAAGGTCCAACTAAATGGATCTCTAGTGTCTTCGTCATTGGCAGAAGTAATGCTGTATCCAGAAACAACAGAAGGGTTGCCTTGTTGAAATTTTATCCAAGCTGCATTGTGTAGTGTCAAGTATTTTGTCGCACTTTGATTATCAATAACTTTATCGATCGTCTCGCCTGCGGGTGAATCACTGTACTGTGCCGTGATAGCGCCTGCTAGATTGGTAATGTCTGTGATATTTAGCACGCCATAAATTTCTAATTCTGCTAACTGTAAAATTGTTCCGCTGCTGCTTGTAAAATTCAAACGGTATTGGGTATATGCAATGGTATTGGTGAAGGAGAATTCTCTTCTTAAGAAACGTGTTGCAAAAGTTTGGCCACTCTGTGTGTTAATGGTAGTCCAACTCGTGCCGTTGTTTGATCCTTGAAAGGTCCAGTTCATGGGGTCACGTGCCGGTGCATCATTGGCAGAAGTGATCGCATATTTTGTAACCACATAAGGCTGACTTACGGTGTATTGTACCCAACCTGCGTTATGAAAAGTAAGATACTTAGTGGCCGATGCATTATCAATTAATTGAGCAATTGTTTCGTTCGCGGGAGAGTCGCTATATTGTGCACTTACTGTACCTCCTGTGTTGGTTATGTCAGTTTGTGCTGTAGCAGTTGCTCCCCAGGATAGGAAAGCTAAGGTGAATAGCAGTTTGTAATTTGTTTTTGTTTTCATGGATAGGATAGTTTTAAAGTTTACTTGTAGGCTAAATTACTATGTATTATCCATGCTTACAAATTATAATGTATTAATAAGGTTTTGATTTTTAGCTGATACTTGAAGCTTGGAAGTTTGTATGATGGTTAGGGTGCAATAATGTTGTGCTTACCATAGATTTATATAACATTATGCATCGATAGGTTTCATTGCAGTGGATGGATGAATTGTAAATTAATTTATGGCGAACACGAAATACGTTAACTATCAAGCAAATACCTTGGATCAAATCATTTACAAGGAATGCAATTCAAAGATGTTAGTTTAGTTCTTGAAGCGGTTTGTGGGGTAGGTGTGCAAACACGAATAATTGCCCCTAAGAATCTTCATATGCTGGTGCTAGTCCTCGTTCTATGGCAAGGAGGTATTGCCATGGTATTCCTCGAATTTAAGCAAATGGAGGCGACTGTTATTGGAATTAACGTTAAATTTAAGGGTGAATGTGAACTTAAATAAAACAAGTTTAATCCGCTTGCCTGGCATAATTTTTTACGTTATAGCATAACCAATAATAATAATAAGAAGAACTAAGGCAATGAATAAGAGAGCAGGAATTTTTTGTTTGCTTTTAAGTCTGATTTTAATATTGGACTCATGCAAAAGCATGAATAAAGCTACTGAGGGTACAATCGTAGGAGCGGGCGGTGGTGGTGCTATCGGAGCTGCCATTGGAAAAGCTGCTGGTAATACTGCTGCGGGTGCAATTATAGGTGCTGCCGTTGGTGGGGCTGCTGGTTATGGAATTGGCCGCTATATGGACAAGCAAGCGGAAGAGCTTAAAAAAGACCTTGAAGGCGCCGAAGTAGAAAGAATAGGCGAAGGTATTAAAATCACCTTTCATAAAGGGATTGAATTTGCGACTAACTCGGATGTATTATCCGCAAGCTCAAAAACTAATCTTAATGACCTGGCTAAGGTGTTGAATAAATATCCCGACACAAATATTTTAATTGAAGGCCACACTGACGCAAAAGGAACCCGAGAAATTAACATGCCTTTGTCTGAAAGACGCGCTCGTTCGGTATCTGCTTATCTTAAAATTTTAAGTGTAAAGGAGGGCCGTATCAGCAATATTGGCTATGGCCCGGACCAACCAATTGGAGACAATACAACAGACGCGGGAAGACAACAAAATAGAAGGGTAGAAGTAGCAATTTATGCTGACAAGAAATTAAAGAAGAAAGCTGAAAACGGAGAACTATAACCTAAAGCTATTTTATTATAAACCGGCAAATTAGTTACCCGGTTTTTTTCTTACTAAACATTTTTTTTTCACGTGCTTTTACTAAGCATTGATATTAAATAGGGCCTGCTGAAAAAGTAAATATTGATTTTTTTAATAGGTGCGGCTTTGAAAGCCTACACCACTTGCAATTAGTAAATATGATTACAAATTGGTAAAGGGTGTTACAAATCCATCGTGCAAAGGCCGATCTTGACTGAGGTAAATTTGTTTTGATGCACGGTTTTTTACGGCTTTGGGCATTTTTCCTAGACCCTATTTAGGTGTAGTCGCTTGAATTATTGCTGATTCAAGAAGGCTATAACTGAGTAATTCATCCTTTCGCCTGGAAATGATATTGAAGAGTTCAAATTAGCTCCGGAGGACCTTCCTGTTTATAGAAAATTTATTCAGTTAAGACCGGCTCCATAGGAGTCACCTAAATACACGTTATGCCTAACACCTTATCAAAAATCTATTTTCAATTTGTTTCTCTATGAGCCATCCTCCTTCACATTGACATATCTCCATGTCCTATTAAAAATTTACAATGTTCTAAAGATTTTAAACTTTTTCAGTAGACCCTAAATATCCACCTACCACATTTACAAATGAATTAACTTTCCTTGTGATAAAATTCCTTTCTTACCAATTAGATTGTAATAAAAAACACCTGGAGCAAGTGACCTCATATCTAAATTTAAAACACTATCTGATATACGTGTCTTTGAAGCGAAAACTGTTTTTCCTTCTAAGTTAGTCATGATCAAATTAACATAATCTTCGGTGTCAGGCAGGTTATCAAAAATAAGTGTTGTCTTGAAGGGATTTGGATAAACTTGGATACCAACACGTTCATCAAGTGTGTTGGTTATTGTTCCAGAATCACCTGTTGGCTCTATGATGTTTGCTTTTGCTACAATACAATCAACCCATTCTTTGTACATTTTACCAGATGGATGTAGTCCATCATTTGCGACAAGATCTGGTTCAGCTAATCCACGTCTCGATATATTGGTTATGTTGATATAGGCCACACCAGCTGCGCTTGTAATTGATTTATTGATTGCGTTGAAGTTATTTATTCCTTGGCTGATGACTTCCTTATTAGACTCACCATAGGGCGTGTATCCATAATCTGGAATTGACATAACAAACACATTAGATTTGTTTCCGCCCGCTAACGATATGGCTTTATTAAGCAACGTCTTAAATTCAGAAGCATAGTTTTCTGCTGTTCTTCCTTGGTAGTAGTTATTTACACCGATGAGGAGAGAAACAAGATTATAGTTGTTGCTAAGATTTGCGTTGTTAATTGCATTCATGAGGTCATCGGTGCGCCAACCTGTTGTAGCTATGATTTTCTCATCATAGCAATCGAGGCCTTTTTTTCGGAGTGTATCAATTAATTGCACAGGCCATCTTTCCGTCATGGAAACACTTTGTCCGATGGTGTACGAGTCACCTAACGCAAGAAATTTTACTTTCTCCGCAATTTGAAGCGTTTGTGCGCTGAGCATTGTAGGCATGCATAAAAGCGTAAATACAATATTTTTCATAGAACTACATATACGTAGAAAAGAATCCCAATGGATTGTGGGAGCTGTCTATATTTTAAGCTTGTACGTTGTTCTAACAGATAATTATCTACCCAATAGAAGGTAGCAGAGGGCGCTTTGCTTCTCTACTTAGTGAAATGTTTCTTTCTCATGTAAATAACTAACCCGGTAAATGCAACGATAAGAACGATAGGGATAATTAATGTAATGTTTAAAACTTGTGGTCCGGCGCCCTTCTTTGCTTCGCCTAGCAGCGTTGCCATATCAGAACCTGGTGCTGCATTCACATAATCGCTAAAGTTCGATCCTGGGGGAAGTTTGCCTGCCAGTATGCTATCATAGTGTCCACCCATGAATATGAGATACAGCGAAACTGCAAACATACCTGCTCCACCCATAAGGTTAAGACCAACCGCGCCTGTATTAGGAAGGTTTTCAGCAACAAACCCAATCATGGTGGGCCAGAAATAACAAACACCTATTCCAAAGACAAGTGCGCCAACAAAAACCATGTTTCCGGTTGTATGACCTAGCATGTATAGCCCGAGTGTAGCAAAGACTGAAGAGATAAGAAGAACACCTTGTGGTGAAAATTTATGTACTACTGGCTCAGCAAGGCCACGGCCTATTACCATTACACCCGTAGTAAGTGTTAGTATAAGAATGGCATTATCAGTTACGTTTCTTAGCAGCACGTCAATCCATTGTCCGGTGAACAACTCCGTGATTGATGTTCCGAACATACAGATGATCATGAAAATGAACAAAGGATTTAAAAGGGATTTATACATGGTGCTTGTAGATACACCCGATGCAACACGTTCTGTAACCGGGAATTTCAACTTTGAAAATAAATAACCATATATAAGTGTTGGAATTATCATTGTAGCAACTTGAATTTGCCATGGTTCAAAGCCGCCTATACTGCCTAAACCTAATTTGCTATATGTATAAACAATAAGCGTCCCCAAAACTATTCCACCCGGAAACCAAAGGTGAAAATGATTAAGCTTAGTTGTTTTATTTTCTGGGAAAAGCGTAGCGACAAGTGGATTACAAGCTGCCTCAACAGTTCCATTAGCAATTCCTATTAAGAGTGTTGAAAGAAATAAAGACCAATATCCTGAAGCAAAAACAGTAAGCACAATGCCCAATAAATGAAAAACAAAGGCAGCAACTAATAACCGTTTCATTCCTATAATATCAACTACCATTCCACCAATAATAACAGCTAGGGGGAAACCCCAGAATGCAGTGGCTGTAATAGTACCTAATTGACTAGCGCTTAATTCAAATATTTTTCCTAATTCATTTAAAATGCCGGCACGTATACCAAAAGAGAGAGAGGTTACAAGTAAGGCAAGGCAGCTTGCCCAAAATAGTTTGGAGCGGTCAATGGTTTGTTCCATATTTAATATAATGTTTAGGGTTTAAGCAGTTTGAAGATGGGTGTAAATTTTTTCTTCTGCAAATAAAAGCATGATCAACCATTTGCTAATCTATAATTCAAACGTAAAGCCTTTATGTTTTAGCTTGTCATAAATCTTCTTATCGAAGCGATATAGCCTAGCTGCCCGATGTAATACGTCTTTCTGCTTTTCCTTGCACGTCAACAGTAAATTCATTTTAACAATTTTCTTCTGAAGTTAGGCTTGTGAAGTTTTACTTCTAATATGGCTTCATACAATTGTTGGATATGATGAAGCGTAAACTTTCGGGGCAATGATTTTATCTGAAAAGGTCTTTTTGCATACTGTAAATTAATGACCTAAAGTTAAAAAATATAACGAAAAAATATGGACAGAATGACCATTAGCCTACTTTAGCAAAAATAATGTGGCATGATTCAATACTTGCTTGGCTTTGATATTGGAAGTTCTTCGGTCAAGGCCTCGCTTGTTAATGTGACGACGGGAGGAAGCGTGGCCACAGCGCAGTCACCCCAAGAAGAAATGATCATGATTGCTAAGCATCCAGGGTGGGCTGAACAAGATCCTGAAATGTGGTGGGAACATGTTGTAAAAAGTTGCCAGACTTGTGTGAAGAAATCTGGTGCAACGCCCGATCAAATAATAGCTATTGGAATAACCTATCAAATGCATGGACTTGTTGTTGTAGACAAAGCCCATAAGCCGCTAAGACCTGCTATAATTTGGTGTGACAGCCGTGCGGTTGAAATTGGAGAGAAGGCTTTTAAAGATCTTCATAAAGAATATTGTCTAAAGCACTTTCTGAATTCGCCAGGAAATTTTACGGCTTCTAAATTGAATTGGGTCCGTGAGAACGAGCCAGATTTATTTTCTAAGATCTATAAAATTATGTTGCCGGGTGATTATATCGCACTCAAACTAACAGGAGAAGCCACAACAACTAACACCGGACTTTCAGAAGGAATTCTGTGGGATTATACATTAGATGATATTGCAAGCTTGCTAATGCATTATTATAAGATTGATAGTGAGCTATTGTCAACGCGTGTACCTGTATTTTCTATCCAGGGAAAACTCAGGGAAAAAGCTGCGAAAGAGTTAGGGTTATCAGCTGGAACTATGGTGTCTTATCGTGCTGGAGATCAGCCTAATAATGCCTTCTCACTTAACGTAATAAATCCAGGGGAAACCTGCGCTACTGCAGGTACTTCAGGTGTGATTTATAGTGTCACAGATAAGCGAGCCGCTGATTCAAAATCCAGGGTTAATACTTTTGTTCATGTCAATGATAAGTATGCAGGAAGCGCCATACGAAATGGAATACTATTGTGTGTGAATGGTACGGGGATACTAAATAGCTGGCTACGAAAAACATTAAGTGGCAATGGCTCGCCTTACGATTATGATCAGATAAACGCCATTGCGGCACAAGCCCCGATTGGTTCAAATAACTTAATGGTATTTCCTTTCGGTAATGGAGCAGAACGTATTCTTCAGAATAAGGAAATCAGTTCAACATTCTTCAACTTAAATTTTAATCAGCATACACAAGCCCATGTCTTTCGCGCGGCGCAAGAAGGCATTGTGTTCGCTTTAAAATACGGATTTGATATTCTTCGAACCATGGGAATTCAAAGTCAAGTGATTAGAGCTTGTCATACTAATCTATTTCTAAGTCCTATTTTTAGGGATGCTTTTGTAAACACTACCGGTGTTCGACTTGAACTTTATGAAACTGACGGCGCAACTGGCGCGGCTTTAGGGGCCGGATTAGGTTCAGGTGCCTATAATACTTTTAATGAGACCTTTAAAGGTTTGAAATTAATCCGTTATGTAGAGCCAGATCCCATGAAAATGGAACAGTATAATTCATTTTATGACAGGTGGAAAGCTAAATTGGAAAAACAACTATGAAAGTAACACTGGGAGATAAAACCTATTTCAAAGGCATTAATCGTGTGAAGTACGAAGGCAAATTCACTGACAATCCGCTTGCCTTTAAATACTACGATGCAAAACGTAAAGTTGGTAAAAAAACCATGGAAGAACATTTGCGTTTTGCAGTAGCTTACTGGCATACCTTTGGTGCAAATGGATCTGATCCATTTGGGGCAGCAACTAAAAATTTCCCCTGGTTAGCTAATCTTGATCCTGTGCAACGGGGTTTAGAAAAGCTCGATGCCGCCTTTGAGTTCTTTACTAAAATAGGCATACCTTTTTATTGTTTTCATGATTATGATCTGGTCGATGAAGGATCGACCTTAAAAGAATCAGAATCTCATCTTGATAAGGTGGTAGCGTACGCCAGACAAAAACAGATTGAAACTGGCGTAAGACTTTTATGGGGAACCGCTAACCTGTTTTCTCATCCGCGTTATATGAATGGCGCCGCGACTAATCCTGATTTTAACGTGGTGTGTTATGCCGCATCACAAGTAAAAAATGCAATTGATGCCACCATAAAATTAGGGGGTGCTAACTACGTATTTTGGGGTGGAAGGGAAGGCTATCTTTCTTTACTTAACACCAATATGAAAAGGGAACAAGAGCATCTTGCTAGATTTCTGCAGGCGTCAAGAGACTATGGAAGAAGGAATGGTTTCAAGGGTATTTTTCTTATTGAACCTAAACCCATGGAGCCAACAAAACACCAATATGACTTTGATGCTGCGACAGTTATATCGTTTCTTCGTGAATTTGATTTAATGGATGATTTTAAGTTAAACATAGAAGTGAATCATGCTACGTTAGCCGGTCATACATTTGATCATGAGCTGCAGGTAGCAGCAAATGCCGGTGTGCTGGGTAGTATCGATGCAAACCGCGGAGACAATCAAAACGGGTGGGATACAGATCAATTTCCTAATAATGTTTATGAATTGACTGAAGCCATGTTGGTGATACTACAAGCTGGTGGATTGAAGAATGGCGGAGTCAATTTTGACGCAAAGACCAGGCGAAATTCAACGGATCTTAATGATCTTTTTTATGCACATATTGGCGGCATGGATGCATTTGCCCGAGCCCTGATTGCCGCTCAGGCAATACTTGATGATGGCGAGTTTAATAAGTTGCGAGCCCAACGTTACGAATCATTTGATTCAGGCCACGGAAGGAGCTTTGAAAAAGGCAAGTTGAGTCTGGAAAAATTGACTTCACTGGCCCATAAACAAGGACCTCTTAAGCAGATTGGCGGTAAACAAGAGTATTATGAAAACCTGCTGAATAGATTTGTTTAAGTTTTAGAAAGAATAGTAAATTGGCGTAATATCTGATTGATGTGCGCGACTAATCAAGTTTACGCTTGATTTGAGGTAATTGATGATAACAAAACTAAAAACGTATGAAAAATTTTCTTTACCTACTCGCGCTTATTCCTTGTGCTCTGCTAGCACAATCTACAGAGTATGCCGATTTCAAAATTGTAAACACGGAGATCATCTATCAGAAGGTATTCAACCAAGATTCTGTAACTACGGAAAAGCTTGCTGAGTTTCTGAAGAAAGTACCTAATGTTTCAAATGTTGTCATATCTGGCAATGCCGTCACTGCTGATTTAGTAGACTTCACAGTTGACTATAAGAAATTTAAGTTTACTCAAGTAGCAACACCAACGTTAATACAGACTGGCAGATACAGCGGTAAAATTAAAGTTGATGGTAAAGCCTCAAAATATCGCGTTACAATTAATGAGATGAAGGTTAGTGGTGATGCAGGTTACAAAAAAATACCCACGCCTGATAATCTAACCAATTATGCTACGGTAAGTAGTGGTACCAGTTTGAATAGAGATTGGTGTAAACCCAATACACTAGGTCTGTTAGCGCAAGCACTTACTGATAGATTTACATTCTTAGAAGACCCAACGGCTGGTGACTTTTGATTTAGATATTGCCCCTCATAAAATTATTACTTACCATTGGCATAGAATAACGTTTTACAATTCGTTATTCAATTTTATACCGCTAGTTTCAATTTAGACTAACAAATTATTTTTATTATTGATGAAAAGAAAATTACGAATGGGAATGGTGGGCGGCGGCCTTACCTCTTTTATTGGTCCGGTACATCGCAAGGCAGCAGGCATAGATGGTGAAATTGAATTGGTATGCGGTGCTTTCAGTGTTGTACCCGGTGAATCAAAACAAACTGGTGCTGCTTTGTATTTAAACCCCAGCCGCGTCTATGATACCTACCAAGAAATGTTCGAGAAGGAGAAAAATCTTCCCACTGATCAACGTATAGACTTTGTATCTGTAGTAACTCCTAATCATGTTCACTTTGGTCCATCGAAAATGGCATTGGAAAGTGGCTTCCATGTGTTGGTTGAAAAGCCAATTGCCTTTTCACTAGAGGAAGCAAAAATTTTACAAAAGGTTGTTGCTAAAACAGGATTGATTCTAGGACTCACGCATACTTATACCGGTTATCCTTTAGTAAAAGAAGCAAGACAAATGGTTGCCTCAGGTAATCTTGGCAAAATACGGAAGGTGTTTGTTGAGTATTCACAAGGCTGGCTTTCTACCTTGTTAGAAGGTACAGGCAATATGCAAGCATCCTGGCGAACAGACCCCAAGCAATCAGGTATGGGTGGCGCTATCGGTGACATCGGTACGCACGCTGCCAATCTTGCCGAATACATCACGGGTTCGCACATCACAGAAATATGTGCTATGCTTAATGCTGTAGTAAAAGGTCGCAGACTTGATGATGACAGTTCCATGCTTATCAAATTTGATAATGGTGCCACAGGTGTTCTACTAGCTACGCAAGTTGCCGCTGGTGAAGAAAATAATTTAAATATTCGCGTATATGGCGAAAAAGGTGGCCTTGAATGGAAACAAATGGATCCTAACACCATGATCGTAAAATGGCTTGACAAACCAACTGAAGTTATTCGTGCAGGTCAAAGTTATTTATCACCAGAAGCCAAAGCTTTTACCCGCACACCAGCAGGTCACCCAGAAGGATATCTCGAAGCATTCGCCAATATTTATCGCGCATTTACAAGAGCAGTAAGGGACTTTAAGCCCGGCAAAAAAACAAATGCAGCCAAATACGATTTCCCTGATGTTGAAGATGGCGTAAGGGGAATGAAGTTCGTGCAAACCGCGGTAAAGTCATCGAACTCTACGAGGAAGTGGACGACTTTAAAATAGGTACTGGGTATTAGGCATTGGGGATAGGCATTGGGGATAGGCATTTGGCATTAGAGATTAGGCATTGGGAATTGGGGATGGTTTAAAAAAACATATTATTACATAATTATAGAAATAGTTTTTAGGATGATTACACGATTGGAGGATTTTAAGGTTTATAATTTGGCGATGAAGTTGGGGGAGGAGATTTATGGGGTTGTTGGTAGATGGGATTATTTGGATAGAGATACGGTTGGGAAGCAATTGATTAGGGCTAGTGATTCAATTGCTGCTAATCTCGCTGAGGGCTTGGGAAGATATCATTTTAAGGATGTTAAAAACTTTGGGTATTATTCAAGAGGATCACTGTATGAAACGAAGACCTGGATAACCAAAGCCCAAAACCGAAATTTATTAACACAAGATAAATTTCAGAAATTGATGACAAAAAATGGATAATTATCAATGTACAAATTTGTCAATGTGCAAATGGGACAACACCCCAACGCCTAATGCCCAGTCCCTAATAATTGCCTAATGCCTAGTGCCCAATGCCTGCGCAGTATAATTAACACCCTAAAATGTTTTAGTTAAAAGACAAACATTATAAACGAACGAAAAATGAAGACCATCAAAGGTCCAGCAATATTTTTAGCACAATTCATGGGAGAAGAACCTCCTTTTGACAATTTAAAGACCACTGCTAAGTGGGCCGCTTCGCTTGGTTATAAAGGCATACAAATTCCTACTTGGGATGCGCGTTGCATTGATCTTGAGCAAGCAGCAGAGAGTAAAGATTACTGTGACGAGTGGAAAGGACGAATTGAATCTTGTGGATTACAGGTAACAGAACTGTCGACTCACCTACAAGGACAGCTCGTTGCATCTAATCCTGCTTACAATGAACTGTTCGATGGGTTTGCACCAAAAGAAGTTCGTGGTAAAATAAAAGAAAGGACGGCTTGGGCTGTTGATCAATTAAAGTTTGCAGCAAAGGCAAGTAAGAATTTAGGATTAAAAGCCACCGCTACTTTTTCCGGAGCCCTTATGTGGCATACGGTTTATCCTTGGCCACAGCGACCAGCGGGTTTAGTGGAAGAGGGGTTTAGAGAACTGGCAAAACGATGGCTGCCTATACTAAATGCGTATGATAAAGCCGGCGTTGATTTATGTTATGAAATCCATCCCGGCGAAGACCTTCATGACGGCATTACGTTTGAACGCTTTTTACAAGCTACAGGCAATCATGCACGCTGCAATATATTGTATGATCCAAGTCACTTTGTTCTTCAGCAATTAGATTATTTGCAATACATTGACTTCTACCATCCATTCATTAAAATGTTTCATGTTAAGGATGCAGAATTTAATCCATCAGGAAAGAGTGGTGTATATGGTGGATATCAAGACTGGATAAACAGACCGGGTAGGTTTCGCTCGTTAGGTGATGGACAAGTTGATTTCAAATCCATTTTTTCTAAGCTAACACAATATGGTTATGATGGATGGGCGGTGTTGGAGTGGGAATGCTGCATTAAACATCCTGAACAAGGTGCGAGAGAAGGTGCTCCATATATAAAAAAACATATTATACAAGTTACCGAAAAAGCTTTCGACGATTTCGCGTCAGCGGGGACGGATCAAAAATTAAATAAGAGAATTTTGGGATTGTAGACATTAGATTGATGACTTTAGATTATAAATTAAAACGCCTGTTACAGTTGGCTAATCCAATAAGTATGAAATTAATTTAGATTGATGATTATCGTTGAGTTTAACAGTTAAAATAAATATTATTGTACGTACCTAACATCTATATACTGTACGTTAATTCTATCTTCTAATACTTAAACTATGAAAAAATTATTTATACCTATTGTACTAATCACGTTTACAAGTTTCACGTTTACTTCATGTGGAACGAAGAAAGAAGAGAAAAAGGAAACTTCAGAAGATGCTTATGATGATCATGAAATTGCTGAGCATGAAAAGGCTTTAACTGATGACCTTATTGCGAAAGGTAAAGCACTCGTTGATGATAGTGATTGTAAGACCTGCCATCATCCCATAAATAAAATTGTTGGCCCCGGACATACTGAAGTAGCCAAGAAATATGAATTTACGCAAGCTAACGTAACCTATCTTGCAGATAAAATTATTAATGGTGGAAGTGGTGTGTGGGGTGACATTCCAATGACTGCACACACTGATCTTTCAAAAGCGGATGCTGAAAAAATGGCCATGTACGTGCTTTCGTTAGATGGCGAAAAACTAAAAGATTAGAATCTACTTTAGTTTGGTATCATTATTGGAAATTATATTCAACCACTAAAATTTTATATAATGAAAAGAAGAGAACTTATACAAACATGCTTGTTCATGGTTGTTGCAGCGATGGCATTACCATCGTTTATGAATATTAAAAAAGAAAAGTCTGAAATTGGTCTGCAATTGTATACACTTCGTGATGTTATAGCAGATGATCCAAAAGGTGTCTTAAAGAAAGTTGCTGATGCGGGCTACACCAACCTGGAAACCTACGGATATGCTGATGGAAAAATATTTGGAATGGACTTCAAAGCCTTTAGCCAATATGCTAACAGCCTTGGAATGAAGATTACGAGTGGACATTATCCATTGGCTTTGGCCAAAGATCTTGCCACTTGGGAAAAAGCTGTTATTGACGCAAAAGCAATAGGTCAACAATACATGGTTGTGCCTTACATTAATGCACCTGAGCGTGCTACCATTCAAGACTATAAAAACATCTGCGATTGGTTAAACAAAGCAGGTGAAGTATGTAATAAGTATGGCATTCGTTTCGGATATCATAACCATGATTTTGAGTTCGCAAAACTTGAAGGTCAGGTTCCATATGACCTCATGTTAAAAGAACTTGATCCTAAGAAAGTAGGTATGGAGTTGGATTTATACTGGGTTGTGTACGCGGGACTTAATCCCATTTCTTATTTTGAAAAATATCCCGGAAGGTTTGAGCAGTGGCATGTTAAAGACATGGATAAACAAGACCGCAAGAAGAATGCTGAGATAGGGGCAGGGTCTATTGATTGGAAACCAATTATTGCAAAGGCTAAACAATCTGGGTTAAAATATCTTTATGTTGAGCAAGAGTCGTATAAAGGCGCGTCTTTAGATTGTATTAAACCAAGCGCTGATTACCTGAAAACAATTTTATAGGTTACTTTATTTTTAGTTAAAAATTCACAAACAATGTCGGGCGTTACATCCGACATTGTTATTTTTACGTCAGTATGAATTTAATGACTAGAAGTATATTTTTTCTTGTGTTGTTGCTATTGACCTATAGACCGGGTTATTCTCAAGCGATAACGCAAATTGTTAAAGGAAAAATAACGGATAACTCAACGCATCAAAAACTACAAGGGGCGTCTGTAAAAATTTCAAAACTTGATTTTGATCGGACGACAATAACCGACGAAGAAGGTTATTTCGAATTTTTAAATGTACCGACAGGACGCTACCAATTTCAGATTTCTTATACAGGTTACACATCAATAAATCAAGAGCTTCTTGTAATAGCAGCACACCAGGCAATTATAGATATAGGTCTTTCCGAATCTTCCGTACTTTTAAATGAAGTGGTAGTGGGTACAAGTAGCATTGATCAAAACATCCCAGGTCTTCAATCTGTCACTATAGAAAAGACAATGCGTGTGCCTGCCAATTTCTTTGATCCGGTTCGTATGATTACAACTTACCCTGGAATAGTTGCAGCTAGTGATCAGGGTAACTCAATAATAGTTCGTGGCAATTCTCCCAATGGATTACTGTGGCGATTAAACGGTTTGGATATAGTAAACCCTAACCATCTTGCAAATGCCGGAACATTGAGCGACAAACCAATGGCTAACGGCGGGGGCGTAAATATTCTTAGTGCACAAATGTTAGACCGCACTGATTTTTATACAGGTAACTTTCCAGCAAACTACGGCAATGCGTTAAGTGGCGTTGTCGACATGAGACTACGCAATGGTAATAGTGACAAAGTTCAATATACAGCGCAGGCTAGTTTAATTGGATTAGATTTAGCCGCTGAAGGTCCATTGACCAAAAAGCATAACACGTCTTTTGCAGCGAATTATCGGTACTCAACAGTTGGTTTACTTTCTAAATTGGGTATAGACTTTGGGGGCGAGATTATCGACTTTCAGGATTTCTCATTTAATCTTAATCGATCATTTAAGAAAGGTGCTACATTATCTCTCTTTGGTTTTGGCGGACTAAGTAAAAATCAATTTAAAGAAAGAGAACAAGCAGAATGGAGAGAAGATAAAGATCATAATAACATTGATTATGATGCCAATACCTATGCATTGGGTTTGAATTATGTAAAGCCACTGAAGGGCGGTATTTTTTACTTGGCAATGGGTTATTCCAGCACAGATCAAGAAAGGAATCTAGAAGCTTCGCAGTTATATGTAAACGCCGGTCGTTCACTAAGATCAGAACATTATAGTTTATTGCATTCTATACTTTCGAGCAACATCCATTATCAAAAGAAATTATCTTCAAAAATAAATTGGGAGATCGGCTTAATTGGAGATTATATAACTGATGAACTAAATTCATTTAAGAAGTTTGACTCTGATAACACGCAATCGGAATTAATTGATGGTTCTTCAGGAAAATGGTTGCTACAGCCCTATACAAATTTTAATGCTAAGTTATTTTCTAAATTAGATTTAAACGTTGGCATTCGCTATGTTAGTTATACACAGAGCAGCACCGATTCGTTTGAGCCACGCATATTATTATCGTATCAACCTATTTCTCAAGCATCGTTTAGTTTGTCGTATGGAATAGTTAGTCAGGTGCAGTTGCCATTTGTTAATTTTGGTAATGGCAATCAAAATTTGGGCTTGAACAAGGCGCATCATCTCGCTGCCTCATTCCGCCAATCGCTAACAAAATCTTTGAAGTTTAATACAGAGGTTTATTATCAAAAGCTTTTTGATATTCCAATAACGTCTAATTCTTCTTCTTTTTCTACCATTAATTTATTAGAAGGATACGTTCCTGCGAGTTTGGTTAATAATGGCTTAGGTGAGAATTACGGTATTAATGCTACGATTGAAAAGTCATTTTACGCTGCCCATTATTTTATGATTGGTGGAAGTATGTATGAATCAAATTACACACCGTCAGATGGTATAAAACGTTATACGCGCTTTAACGGAAAGTTTACTTTTAATGCAACCTACGGGAAGGAATGGACAAGCCAAAAGAATAACAGAACTATAGGATTAAACACAAGATTACTTTACTTGGGTGGCCTTCGCGAAACCCCTATCAATGCAGGTCTCTCACAAGCAGCAGGAGAAACCGTTCGTGACGAAACCAACCCTTTTTCAAATAAATTAAATGATTATTTCAGAATAGATTTAAGACTTAGTTTTCGTAAAAATAAACCTGGCTATACCCGTACCCTTGCGTTTGATCTACAAAACATAACAGGACAACAAAATGAAGCGTATCATTACTATGATTTCACCCAAGCAAAAGTGGTAACTAAATATCAGCTAGGCTTAATACCCGTAATTGTGTACAGAATAGATTTTTAGATAGGATGTCAAAAAATAAGATTATAAACTTTATTCTAGCTGCAATGTTTCTTGTGTTTGCTTTCTTGCAGCTAAACGATCCTGATCCTGTGATCTGGATTCTCATATACGGCATTATGTCCATTGTTAGTATCATGGCCATGTTCGATATTTATCACAGACCTTCGCTAGTAATTTTAGCATCTTTATATGCCATTTACAGCCTTGTATATTTTCCCGGACTGCAGGTATGGTGGGGCCAAGAAGATAAGGCACAACTTTTTGATAACGTAGCGAAAATGGACCATCCATTTATAGAGGAATCACGTGAGTTTTTAGGGCTGGCAATATGCATTTTTGTTATTATCGTATACTTAATCAAATCTCGGAAGAGTAACGCTTATTTACCAGATAAAATGTAACAGCCAGGTCGCAAACCTGGTATTTTTTTATATATTCAAGTCCTATGAAAAAAACAGTTCTGCTGCTTGTTACCGCAGTCGTTTGCATGATGTGTTCCACGCAAAAAGAGAGAATCCCACCCATTCAAACGATGGAGAATTCGGAAGGTAAAATTGTGATATATCAATTGCTGCCACGCTTATTTGGGAATAAGACTACAGTGAACAAACCGCACGGAACTATTGACGAAAATGGTGTGGGAAAATTCAACGATATTGATGTCAACGCGCTTAAAGCAATTAAGGATCTTGGTGTTACCCATATCTGGTTTACGGGTGTAATTGAACATGCTACTGTTACTGATAACACCAAGTTTGGAATTCCTGCAGATGATGCGGATGTTGTAAAGGGAAGGGCTGGTTCGCCCTATGCCATCAAAGATTATTATGATGTGGCGCCAGACCTTGCAGTGAGTATTCCAAAACGGATGAAGGAATTTGAACAACTCGTAAAACGCACACATGCGCAAGGACTAAAAGTAATTATAGATTTTATACCAAATCATGTAGCGCGTGTCTATAAGTCAAATGCAAAACCCGAGAATGTAAAAGATCTAGGGGCCCTTGATGATACAACAAAAGCATTTAGTCCTAACAACAACTTTTACTACTTACCTGGCGAATCATTTACGCCTCCCAAAGGATATATGCCTTTGGGAATGAACGACACCACGGTTTCGCGAGATGGCAAGTTTATAGAAAAGCCTGCTAAGGCAACGGGCAATGATCAGTTTACGGCAAGTCCTGATGTGAACCAATGGTTTGAGACTGTAAAACTTAACTACGGTGTTGATATCCAAAACAGGCACAAAGCTTATTTTGATCCCATTCCTGATACTTGGTTAAAAATGAAGGACATCTTACTTTACTGGGCAAATAAAGATGTAGATGGTTTCCGTTGCGACATGGTAGAAATGGTGCCTGTTGAGTTCTGGAATTGGGTTATACCCCAAATTAAATTCAGTAATTCTGAGTTGGTATTTATTGCTGAAGTCTATAACCCCGCGCAATATCAAAATTATATACATACTGGCAGATTTACCTACTTGTACGACAAGGTTCAGTTGTATGATACCCTTCGTCTTTTAACAACTGGAAAGGGTAGCACCAAAGCGATAGACCACATTCAGAAAGAGCTTTCAGGTATCAATCACAACATGTTGCATTTTATCGAGAACCATGATGAACAACGTGTGGCATCAAAATATTTTGCCGGTGATGCGTGGAAAGCGGCTCCTGCCATGGTAGTGAGTGCTACTATTGATCAAGGACCTGTCATGATTTACTTCGGACAAGAAGTAGGAGAGCCAGGTGAAGGGGCTGCAGGGTTTCAAGCTGAGGATGGCCGCACCACAATCTTTGATTATTGGGGTGTACCAGCCCATCAAAAGTGGATGAACAATGGAAAATTTAATGGGGATTCATTAGCCCCGGAGCAAAAGCAATTAAGATTATTTTATAAAGAACTATTAAACCTCGCGTCAAAAAGCGTTGCACTTAATCATGGTGTTTATCTAGACCTTACAGAAGCGAATATTGCATCGGGCAATTTTAACGAAAAGATTTTGGCCTATGTTCGTTTTACGCAGGAAGAAAAATTGTTGATTGTAGCCAGTTTCGACGATAAAGAACAGATTATAAAAGTACAGATTCCACAAGAGGTGGTTAGTAAAATGGAATTAGACGTTGCGAATAATTACATCGCACGTGATTTACTTTGGCATGAGGCCGAAGTGGGTATTGACCGCCAGTTCATGTTTGAAATAAAAGTTAAGCCCTACAGTTCTTATATTTTTAAAATTAAATAACATGATGTTGAAAATAAGTCAGATAATTTTTCCTGTTATATTATTTTTTATTTTCTCATGTGAACCTAAGGAAATGAAGTCGGTGGCAAAATGGCCACAAGGTGTAAAGTATGAAGTATTTGTTCTTTCTTTTGCTGATGGCAATGGTGATGGTAAAGGTGACTTAAAAGGCCTTACTGCAAAGTTAGACTACATCGAAGACTTAGGTGTAAATGGTATTTGGTTAATGCCTATTATGCCTTCACCAAGTTATCACAAGTATGATGTTACTGACTACAAAGGCATCAATCCTGAATACGGTACGCTTAATGATTTTAAAAACTTTGTTGAAGAAGCACATAAGCGTGACATAAAAGTTCTAATTGACCTTGTCATCAACCATACAAGTTCAGATCACCCTTGGTTTCAGAGCGCAATTAAAGGAAAAGATAGTCCCTATCACGATTACTATGTTTGGGCTAAAAAAGATTCTATACGTGAACAGATGTTAAAAAAGCAAACACATTATGATTCCGATAATTTAACACAGTGGCATGCAGTTAATGGTGATACGCTAGCAGAACATTATTATGGGTATTTCTCGGACGTTATGCCAGATCTTAATTTTGACAACCAAAAAGTAAGAGATGAATTTAAAGATATAGGCAGATTTTGGTTAGACGAACTGGATGTTGATGGCTTCCGTCTCGATGCTGCACGGCATATTTATCCGCAAGAGCGAGAAACAGACAATCATAAATTTTGGATAGAATTCAGAGATGAAATGCAAAAAATTAAATCAGATGTTTACGTAGTTGGTGAAGTATGGTCTGATTCTAAAACGGTAGCGCCGTACTTAAAAGGACTACCTGCGCTTTTTAATTTTGATTTGGGCTACGCCATTGGCAAAGTTGTAAATTCAGGTAAAGATTCTATTGGCCTTATAAAAAGGTATAAAGAGATTAGTGATTTTTATAAGTCCGTAACAGCCGATTATGTAGACGCAACCTTTCTACGCAATCATGATCAATCACGCATCTTAAGCGAGTTAGGAAACAATAAAGATAAAGCACGTTTGGCCGCCTCAATATTGTTTACACTTCCAGGCACACCCTACTTATACTATGGCGAAGAAATTGGAATGGTGGGTCAAAAGCCCGATGAATATTGTCGTGAGCCTTTTATTTGGGATGTAGATAAAAAAGATACCCTTCAAACAAGCTGGGAAATTCCTCGCTTCAGCACCGATCAAAGCGTAGTTCCTTTCAGTCTTCAAAAAGATGATAAAAATTCAATGTATAATTTCTATAAAGGCTTCATTCACTATCGCAACGCCAGTGAAGCACTAACATCGGGCGAGGTTATTGATTCAGGTGTCAAAAATAGTAAGATTGTAAGCTTCATAAGAAAACAAGATAAAAATGAATTACTTGTTTTTCATAACGTTTCAGCAGACGAAGTCATTGTTTCATTGGATGGTGTCGACACAAAATTTGATGCTATCGATTTCACCACGAGAGAAGCGGTAAAACTACGTGATGGACAATTGATATTGCCAGCATATTCTACCGTAATTTTGAAATAGATGAAACATTGATTTTACATGATTTAAAATTTAATGTTGCACTCACATACTAATGGCTTACGAATCAAATGAAATCACGCGTTATAATTGAAAATGTACAACCTCAAGTTGATGGAGGTTTATACCCTGCTAAACGTACAGTAGGGGAACTTGTAAATGTCACTGCAGATATATTTGTTGATGGTCACGACCATATCCGCGCACACTTACGCTATAAACCTGAAGGCGAAAGCCAATGGACAATAATAGAAATGAAACATGAAATGAATGATGCGTGGCATGCGTCATTCCCAGCTTCAAAAAAAGGAACGTATGTTTTTTCAATCATGGCTTGGGTCGATCACTTTGAAACCTGGTATGATGGATTTGTAAAAAAGGCAAACGCAAAAGTTGACGTTCAAGTTGAGTTGCTCGAAGGCGCTCTATTTCTTAAGGCGTTAGCAAAAGGTTCTAACAAAGAACTGCTTCAACTTGCCAGTACACTTGGTGATAAAGGCAATTATGAAAAGTCCATTGAGTTAGTACTAAGCAAAAGCTTTGCAAAAGTGGTTCATGATTATCCTTTAATTGAGCATGAAACTTCATATGAACAATTGCAGGTTTTTGTAGAGCATAAAAAGGCAAATTTCAGTTCTTGGTATGAGTTGTTTCCGCGCTCTGCATCTTTGCAGGGAAAGCACGGAACTTTCAACGATGTTATCAAACTTTTGCCCCGTGTAAATGCAATGGGCTTTGATGTATTGTATCTACCACCCATTCACCCCATAGGTAAAGTTAATCGTAAAGGAAAAAATAATAACGTAACGGCAACAGCTGGGGAGCCTGGGTCACCCTGGGCAATTGGTAGTGATGAAGGCGGCCATAAAGCCATCTTACCTGAACTAGGCACGTTGGCAGATTACAAGCGGTTAATTTCAGAGGCTGGCAAATACGGAATTGATATTGCACTTGATCTTGCTTTTCAATGTGCGCCAGATCATCCATACGTAAAAGAACACCCAGATTGGTTTAAGCAAAGGCCTGACGGATCAATTCAATATGCGGAAAATCCACCTAAAAAATATCAGGATATTTACCCCTTTAATTTTGAGTGTGATGACTTTCAAGGACTGTGGGAAGAATTAAAGTCGGTTATCTTTTACTGGATAGATCAAGGGGTGAAAATTTTCCGTGTTGATAATCCACATACCAAACCCATTCTTTTCTGGCAATGGGTTATTGCTGAAGTAAATAAAAAATATGCAGATATAATTTTTCTGGCAGAAGCATTTACGCGCCCTAAGATCATGGCATCATTAGGTAAGGTTGGTTTCACACAATCATATACTTACTTTACGTGGCGTGTTAGCAAAGATGAATTAGTAGCGTACATGACAGAGTTAATCACTAGTCCGTCAAGAGATTATTTCAGACCAAACTTCTGGCCCAACACACCAGATATTCTTCCTTATCACCTGCATAATCAAACAGAAAATATTTTCATTATTCGGTTTGCCCTTGCTGCTACACTTTCTTCTAACTATGGCATGTACGGACCAGTATATGAATTCTATGATAACGCATCGTTTCATGGCAGAGAGGAATACATGAATTCAGAAAAGTACGAAGTAAAAAAACACGATTGGAAAACAACCAATCGTATGACAGATATAATTTCTATAATTAACAACGCGCGCAAGCAACATGTAGCGCTGCAATCTACTTGGAATCTTCAATTCTGTCCAATTGAAAATCCTAATCTTCTTGCGTTCCTAAAAATATCAGATGATTTATCCGATATCATTCTAGTAGTGGTAAATCTTGATTCGCATAAAAAGCAATCAGGCTATGTTCAATTGCGTAAGTCAGCATTAGGTATAGTGGGCGATATTAACATAAAGCTGTATGACTTAGTAACAGATGAATATTATACTTGGATCCAAGAATGGAATTATGTAGAACTCGACCCATATAAAATGCCTTTCCACATATTTAATTTACAAATTCACGAATCGAATATGTAACTATGATTTCAAAACTGAAAGAAGGAGATCCATTATGGTTTAAAGATGCCATTATTTATGAGTTGCACGTGCGCGCATTCTATGATAGCAACAGTGACGGCATCGGAGATTTTCAGGGCATCATTCAAAAGTTAGATTACCTTGAAGATCTGGGGATAAACACCATTTGGCTGTTACCATTTTTTCCTTCTCCATTGAAAGACGATGGATTTGATGTTATAGACCATTGTGACGTACACCCTGATTACGGCACACTACCTGACTTTAAACAATTTCTCAAAGAAGCGCATAGACGTAGTATACGTGTCATCATAGAGCTGATTTTAAATCATACTTCTGATCAACATCCCTGGTTTAAAAAAGCGAAGAAATCAAGGACTGGCTCTCGCTTCCGCGATATGTATGTGTGGAGCGATACGCAAGAGAAATACAAAGAAGCACGTATCATTTTCACCGAAGATGAAACCACTAACTGGACATGGGACTCGGAGGCAAAAGCATATTACTGGCATCGTTACTACCGCCATCAACCTGAATTAAATTTTGATAATGTTGATGTTCAGATGGAGATGTTGAAAGTCGTTGACTTTTGGATGAAGATTGGTGTGGATGGATTTCGTCTACCCTCAATTCCATTTTTATTCGAAGAAGATGAAACAAGTTGTGAGAATCTTCCGCAGACGCATGCCTATGTTAAACGCCTTCGTGCGCATATTGACAAACATTTTAAAAACAGAATACTTATAGCCGAAGCTAACCTTTGGCCTGAAGATGCTGCAACCTATTTTGGTGACGGTGATGAGTGTCACATGAATTTTCATTATCCGCTTATGCCGCGTTTGTTCTTGGCATTGAGAACAGAAGACAGCTACCCCATTATAGATATCATTGAGCAGACACCACCAACAGCCATGAATAATCAATGGGCGGTGTTTCTTCGAAATCATGATGAGTTGGGCTTAGAAATGGTTACTGAAGAGGAAAAAGATTACCTCTTCAAGGCCTATGCTACCGATCCCCATTCAAAAGTTAATATCGGAATTAGAAGAAGGCTGGCGCCACTTTTGAATAATGACCGGAGAAAAATTGAATTGCTTTACACGATTTTATTTTCTCTTCCCGGTTCACCGGTAATTTATTATGGTGATGAGATTGGAATGGGTGATAATGTTTACCTCGGCGATAGATTTGGCGTGCGCACACCCATGCAATGGAATCTAAATCTAAATGCCGGCTTTAGTGACGCCAATCCACAAAGACTTTTTCTTCCTATAATTTCTGATCCGGTTTACAGATATGAATCTGTGAACGTATCCACACAAGAAGAAAACCCGTCTTCATTGATGTGGTGGATGAAAAATGTTATGGCCATGCGCAAGCGTCTCAATGTTTTTGGACGCGGCGATATGAAATTTATAGTTAGTTCAAACGCAAAAGTGTTGAGCTTTGTACGCACATTCGGTAATCAAAGCATTGTTGTAGTTGCTAATCTTTCTCAATTTTCTCAAGCAGCAACTTTAAATCTTTCAGAATATAAAGGTTCAGATATTACCGAAGCCTTTAGCCAGAATCGTTTTATGAATGTAAGCGATGGCGACTATGAAATAACCATAGGCCCTTATGGATATTTTTGGTTCCAAGTAGACCGAATAGAGCAAATAGATAAATCTGAAGTTAGCGGTGAGTTGCCGTTAATCAAGACAGAATTCTCTTGGGAACGTATATTTGATAGTTATAACGATGTTCGTAGTCTTGAACGCAAGGTATTTCCGCTTTTCATGAAAAAGTGTAGGTGGTTTGGTGGCAAAGCCAAAGCCATAAGCAAGATGGGTATTAACAAAACCATTCCCGTTAAAGTAGATGGAGACACCCATTACCTTACCATTATAGAAGTGCATTACGTGCAGCGCTTACCTGAATTGTATTTTATTCCCCTGTCATTTATTTCTTCCGATAACATCATGGATCGAGTGGAGTACACCGCACAAAGTGTTGTATGCCGTGCGGAGATACAAGGACGTTCCGGCTTTATCATGGATAGCTGTTATGATAAGATTTTCCGAGATTATCTTTTCTTAAGTATGAGTAAAGAATTAAGATTAAAAGATGATGAAGGCGGGGTCTTAAAATTTAATACGAGTGTGTATACCAAGGTTAGCAAGGAGAAAGCAATTGATTCTAAAATTTTAAAGTCAGATCAAAGTAATACAGCTTTCATTTACAATGATCAGTACTTCTTTAAATTTTACAGAAAAGTAGAAAAGGAAGTAAACCCAGATCTTGAAATTATCAGATTCTTAACCGAAAATACCAACTTCCAAAATGCACCTAAATATTCGGGTAGCATAGAGTATACTGATAATCATGGAAAGAACATTGTCTTCGGATTACTCCAAGAGAAAGTAGAGAATCAAGGTGATGCCTGGACTATGATTATTGATTCAGTAGGCCGTTTTTATGAACGTGTAATCACCAGTAGTAAAAAGGATAAGGTGCCTAAGCTAATTAACGATCCAGCTATTAAGTTTGAAGATGCTCCTGAAATTATTCAAGAATTTATTGGTCGCGGCTTATACGAAAGAATGGCACGCCTCGGACAGCGTACTGCTGAGATGCACCTAGCATTAGCATCCGATTCAGCGAATGCTGCTTTTATACCAGAGAGTTTTAACAACAACTATCAGCGTTCACTTTATTCTTCATTGCGAAAGTTATTGCGTGATAGATTTAGTATGTTGGAGGTGGCCATTCCTAAACTTCCTCCTGCCACGCAAGCTTTGGCGAAAGAGGTGTTAGGCATGGAGTCTTTGATTCTTGAATGCTTCAGTGAGATCTATCAAATAAAAATTAATGCCATTAAAACTCGGGTGCACGGTGATTTTCATTTGGGGCAAGTTCTGTTTACGGGCAAGGATTTTGTATTCATTGATTTTGAAGGCGAACCTGGATTTTCTTTTAGTGAGAGAAGATTGAAGAAAAGTCCATTAAAGGATGTAGCCGGCATGATGCGGTCTATACACTATGCCGCTTTTGGTAAATTAGTTTTAAACGAGAACTATCGAGATCGTGATCTTGAATTTCTTGAAAATTGGGCTGAGCAATGGCAACACTACGTTAGTCGTTTCTACCTTGGCGCATATATGGACAAGATTGGCATGGGTAGTGATCTTTCTTATGAAAATGAAGTTCTTATTCGTACGTTTCTTGTCGAAAAAGCTGTATACGAATTAGGTTATGAGTTGAATGGTCGACCGGATTGGGTAAGCATACCACTTCGGGGCATTCAATACCTCATAACTCGCTTTGTGCAGGAAAGGGAAGGGAGAAAGAACAAGCAAACCATTAACAGTTAACAAATTTAGAATTTTTATTATGATAGCAACACCAGAGACCTCTGTAAAGCAGACATCGAGTAAACCAAATACCGGTAGTTTTAGCTTACTAACTGATTTCGATATACATCTATTTAAAAGCGGTAAGCATTTTAAGCTGTATGAAAAATTGGGCTCACACGCTGTGCGCGAAGGAAATAGAGAAGGCGTTTATTTTGCGGTATGGGCGCCTAATGCAAAAGCAGTTTCAGTAATAGCCAACTTTAATCATTGGGGTGATGGACAACATAAACTCACAGCCCGTTGGGATGAATCTGGTATCTGGGAAGGATTTTTTCCTGATATAAAAAAAGGTGAGGCATATAAATACGCCATTCACGCAAACTCAGGTGAATATTTAGAAAAGGCTGACCCGTTTGGTCATTTCGCTGAGGTAGCGCCTGCTACAGCTTCTATAGTATGGCATTCAGAATATAAATGGAAAGATGATGCGTGGTTAAAAAATCGTAAAGAACTTATCGGTAAAGCAAAGCCTTATTCAGTATACGAAGTGCATATGGGCTCATGGCAAAGAAAAGCTGAAGACGGTAATCGTTCTTTAAGCTATCAAGAGATGGCGCATGAAATGGTTGCGTATGTAAAAGATCTTGGCTTTACCCATGTAGAATTTTTACCCGTGATGGAGCATCCTTTCTTTGGATCATGGGGATATCAAGTAACAGGTTACTATGCAACGTCAAGTCGTTATGGTACGCCTGAAGATTTTATGTACTTAGTTGATTGCTTTCACGCAGCAAACATAGGTGTGATTTTAGACTGGGTACCGTCTCACTTTCCTGGCGATGCACACGGACTTTATAAATTTGATGGAACCCATCTTTACGAGCATGCCGATCCCCGAAAGGGATTTCATCCCGATTGGAAGAGCTATATTTTTAACTATGGCAGAAGTGAAGTACGTTCTTTCTTAATAAGCAATGCCGTTTACTGGCTCGAGAAATATCACATTGATGGATTGCGTGTTGATGCTGTTGCCTCAATGCTTTATTTAGACTATTCGCGTAAAGCAGGGGAGTGGATACCCAATGAACATGGTGGTAATGAAAATATTGAAGCCATTATGTTCTTAAAGGAGATGAATGAAGTAGTATACAGTAATTTTCCAGATACCATTACTATTGCAGAGGAGTCAACTTCTTGGCCTGGTGTATCGAAGCCAACTTACCTAGGCGGGCTAGGCTTCGGACAAAAATGGATGATGGGTTGGATGCATGATACATTGGATTATTTTAAGAAGGAATCGGTTTTCCGGAAGTACCATCAAAATGAAATTACATTCAGTGTGATGTATGCCTTTACCGAAAACTTTATGCTTCCACTTTCACACGATGAAGTGGTACATGGCAAGGGTTCTCTAATCGGTCGGATGCCTGGCGATGAGTGGCAACGTTTTGCCAACCTCCGTTTAATGTATGCTTACATGTTTATGCATCCAGGTACAAAACTTCTATTTATGGGAGCTGAATTTGCTCAATCATCAGAATGGAATCATGACAGAAATCTTGACTGGTACTTGCTACAATTTGATTTGCACAAAGGTGTGTATCAGCTCATAAAAGACCTTAATATTTTTTATAAATCTGAAACCGCCCTTTATCATTTTGCATCTGACCCACGCGGTTTCCAATGGATAGATTATTCGGACAGTGAGAACAGTGTTTTAATCTTTCAAAGGCAATCTGATAAAAAGGAAGATACGCTTATTGTAATTTGTAATTTAACGCCTGAAACAAGGCAGCATTATAGAATTGGTGTTGCTTATCGCGGAAAATGGAAAGAGGTATTTAACTCTGATAATCGTAAATATGGTGGTAGCGGCGTTCTCAATGAAGGACTTTTTTCTACTAGCCCTGTAAAATATCAAGCCCGTGATTATTCTTTTCAATTAACTTTACCACCATTGGGCGTTAGTGTATTAAAGCTTGAACAAGAAATAAATGAATTTGAACTTGAAAACAATTAATCGTTATTTTTTTAAGCGTGCAACTTAGTATGGTTGACAGATAAGGCTATAACGATAAAAAATTTACAGATTATTCATAGAGTGATCGGCTATCAGTATATTAATTAGTACTAGAATTTAGGAATTTTAATTGTGCTAGCTTAACACATAACAATTGATTGATAACCGATAAACGGATTAATGGAGAAATACATTTGCATTCACGGACATTTCTATCAGCCCCCGCGAGAGAATGCGTGGTTAGAAGTAATCGAAGTTCAAGATTCAGCTCACCCTTATCACGACTGGAATGAGCGCATTTCAGCAGAATGCTACGGCCCGAATGCGGCCTCACGTATTCTTGATCAGCATGGCGTAATTAAGAATATCATTAATAATTACAGTAAGATCAGTTTTAACTTCGGGCCTACGCTGCTATCGTGGATGGAAGCAAATGACCCTGAGACTTATCAAGCAATTCTTGATGCCGATAAAGAAAGCATTATCAGATTTGTTGGTCATGGTTCAGCCATAGCGCAAGTCTATAATCACATGATTTCGCCATTAGCTAACAGCCGAGATAAAGAGACGCAGATCATCTGGGGTATTCGCGATTTTGTTCATCGGTTTAACCGTATGCCAGAAGGAATGTGGCTGGCCGAATCAGCAGTTGATTTGGAGTCGCTTGAACTTTTAGTAAAGCACAATATTAAATTCACAATTCTTGCACCTCGACAAGCAAAAGCTTTCAGAAAAGCAGGTGGTGCCTGGACGGAGACTAAAGATGTAAAACTAGATACACGTATTTCTTATCGATGCAATCTTCCATCAGGTAACAACATCATGTTGTTTTTTTACGATGGCGATATTTCGCAAAGTGTAGCTTTCGATGGGTTATTGTACGATGGTAAAAAATTTGCTGATCAACTACTAGACGCCTTTGATAAAACTACCAATGAGCCTCAACTCGTTCACATCGCTACAGATGGCGAAACCTATGGCCATCATCATAAGCACGGCGAAATGGCGTTGGCCTATTGCCTTGATTATATAGATCGCCATAAGCATTCTAACTTAACTAATTATGCTGAATATATTTCCAAGTTCAATTCTGTATACGAAGTTGAGGTATTTGAAAACAGTTCGTGGAGTTGTGTGCACGGTGTAGAGCGATGGAGAAATGACTGTGGTTGTAATTCAGGGGGTAAGGCTGAATGGAATCAAAAATGGAGAAAGCCATTGCGTGAGAATTTGGATTGGTTGCGTGATGAATTAGCAGTAATCTTTGAGCGCGAGGCATCTTTGGTTTTAGAAAATCCATGGACAGCACGTAATGAATATATTAACGTTATACTGAATCGAAGTCCAGAAAACATTCGGAAGTTTTTGAAAGAACATTGCATTAAAGACGTTCAACCCAACCAGGTTCTTCGCTTCATGGAAGTGCAACGCAATGCCATGCTTATGTATACAAGCTGTGGTTGGTTCTTCGATGAAGTATCAGGCATAGAAACCACGCAAATTCTTCAATATGCTTGCCGTGCCATGCAGTTAATGAGCCAACTCAGTGAAATAAATCTTGAGGCTGAATTTATAAGGAGGCTGCATGAGGTACCAAGCAATATTCCGGCGCTCGAAAATGCAGCCTTCATTTATGCTAAATATGTATTGCCTTCAAAAACCAATTTGCAACGTGTGGGTATGCACTATGCAGTGGCATCTATTTTCGAAGAAGACCCCGAATCCTTTCCTGTATTTAACTACACCACCTCTAACGATGTTTTTATTCGTAAAGAAGCAGGTGAGCTAAAACTTGTGTTGGGAATTACCAACGTAAAATCGAACGTTACGCATAGCGAAAAAAAATTTACGTTTGCTGTTGTATACATGGGCAAGCATAATATCATAGGAAATATTTCGCTTGATATTGATGAAGAACATTTTGGCAACTTGCAGGCACGCATGGTAACCGCTTTTGATGAAGGCAGGCTGGGAGATGTTATCGGGTTAATGCAAATATATTTTGGTCCTGAGAAATATACCATTGGGGAATTATTCCAAGATGAAAAACGAAAAGTTTTTAATTTGATTACACGCCAAAGCATGGCCGATCTCGAGGAATCTTTCCGAAGGATCTATAACCATGATTACCCATTGGTAATGGCATTAGCTAATAACGAGATTCCGATACCTACAGCTTACCGCACAACCTTCGAGTATGTTTTAAATGCAGATCTCATCAAATGTTTTCAATCAGACAAAATTAACATTAAAACATTTGAGCGAATTACCAATGAGATTACAAAATGGAGATTGCAGATTGATGATCCAGGAAAAATAGAGCGCTTAGCGGGGGAGAGTATCTTCAAAGAGCTTAAACGCATTGGGGCAGAAAGAGAAAATTATAGAAGGATAGAAAGACTAAATCGTCTGTTTCCACTATTGAAACAATTTAAACTATCGCCGCTGTTATACAAAAGTCAAAACTTATACTTCGAAATCTCCAGAGGAAAATCCAAAGACAAAGCCGGCTCAGAATGGGCAAAACAATTTAGTATATTAGGTGATAATCTTGGAGTAAAGGTGGAGTAACTTAGGCATTGGGGCCTAGGTATTGGGGGTTTATTGTCAACTTTAAAGACTCTTCAAACAAACAATATTATCGGCATGATGTAATAAATGAACCCGAGACAAAATGCACATATTCGCACAAAACAACGCGACACAAAATAGCAAAAGGATACTTTGCAGCGACTCAAAGAATTAAAAGTACCAGCTTTTTATACAAGGAAATCGCTCTAAAAAATGATTGTTGATTAAGCGATGTTTTTACTCACTATTAAAAAAGCTGAATCAGCTACTGGTTCGACGTGTTGTGTAGCCTATTCAATGAATTGTAGAACTGCCGCATGGTGATCATGGTGTTGTTTTCTGCATCCCACATTTTAAGCTGGAAACACCGTATCATTTCAATCGGGCTCCATGAGGTGGTAGGTGCCCGCTTCAGTTCGGGTATGTTCTCCATGGCCTCTATAAGGCGATAGAAAGGGATGCGAGAATTGACGTGGTGTACGTGGTGGTATCCAATATTCCCTGTGATCCACTGCATAAATGGATTCATCACCATATAACTTGTAGAATCTAACGCCGCATTGACATAGTTCCAATCATGGTTCTCATTGAATTTAGCACTTGGAAAGTTATGCTGACAATAGAAAAGGTATGAGCCCATAGCGAACGAAAGCAAAAACGGAATGAACCAAGTGATTAAAAAAACATCAATGCCCATAAAGTAGCCAATTAATACCCCGACTACAACATGAAATAATAAGGCAAACAATGAATCAACATGGTTAGAAGGACTTTGAAAAAAGGATTTAAGATTGAGCCAATAAATGAACAAAGTAAAATATCCAAAGATTACAGTAAGTGGGTGCCTGTTGATTAAGTAAAGACGTTTCTGATTTTTATTTAAACTTAAAAAACGTGTCTTACTAATGGTAGGATAAGATCCAATACCGCTGATGGTTAATTTGGAGTTATGATTATGATGATGCTCATGTGAGCGTTTCCATATATTCTCAGGTGCCAGTAAATAAATACCGATGGCCTTCATAATAAAACTTGCCATGATTGAATCCTGTAATATAGCACGGTGCTGATAATCGTGGTAAATTACAAATAGGCGAACATAAAGTAGGGCACAGCCTATACTACAAACCAAGCGAAAGATGAGTGGTGTATTTGTAAAGGCACCCATTAACAAAGTTGCTGTAAGGAATATGGTTGCTAATAATTCCATCCAACTTCTTAATCTGCTCTCACAGGTAAACGCTTTGCTTGCTAAAAGTATTTCCTTCCCGGATCTCATGAAGTCGGTTTATATTTATAGTAACTCTTAAAGATAGGCAAACAAAATGATTACTGTACCGGTTCACGTCTATGTTTCCATCTTCGATGCGACCACAGCCATGGGGTAGGGTTAAGAATGATTTCACGCTCCAGACGTTTCATAAAGGCTTCTGAGATTTCATTCTCAGTTGTGTCTTGTGGTGTTGAAAACAATAACTCAGGAAAGACCTCATAATAACCTCTTCTTGGTCGCTGCACATTCATATAGACAACCGGATAATTAAACTTTACCGCTAATTTTTCAGGTCCGGTGAATACCGCAGTATCTTGATTCAAAAAAGTTGTCCAGTAGGCATTCAAACGGGTGGCAGTTTGATCTGCAATAAACGCAGTTGCTGTTATTTGTTTTCGGTTTGCCACCATGTCTCGTAAGGTTTGGTTTACTGGTGTGATTCGTGTGCCGAAGCGGGTACGCATGCGGCTCATCATTTTCTCGAAATAAATGTTGGAGAGTGGCCTATAGATCACTACCAACTGATGGTTTGTGTTTAACGTAAAACTCGGCCCTGCCCATTCCCAATTGCCATAATGCCCCATCACAATAATAAAGCTTTTTCCTTCCTCATGAAAAGTGTCTAGCCAGTCCGTATTATGAAATACACAACGCTTTTTTGATTGCGCTGCTGACATGTTAAGCGTTTTAAGGGTTTCAAGAATTACATCACATAAATACTTGTTGTAGCTATTATACAAAGCATTAATCTCTTCGTTACTTTTTTCTGGGAAAGCATTTTTAAGATTTTGCAGTATAACATTTTTACGATAACCCGTAAGCTTCAACAAATGGTATAACCCATCAGATAAGACATATAGCGCCCTGAATGGCAACAAAGATATGAGATAAATAAAGGGATAGATTAAGTAGAATACCAGTGCCTGCATGTAAACATTTTTCTAAAAGTAATGATAATGAACTTATAATGCTTCGATGCTTTTTAAATGTATCATTCTCCTTATGCAGCATGAAGGAATGATTATTTTTATGATCTATTGAATAATTTCATTCAAATACATGTCGCATCATATAGTGGTAATTGGTTCTGGGGCGTCAGGTTTAATGGCTGCCTGGAATCTCGCCCAACAAAATCATAAAGTAACGTTAGTAGAAGCACGCGATAGAATCGGCGGACGCATACATACGCTTACCAATAAATTTTCTATGTCAACTGAAGCTGGTGCTGAATTTATTCATGGCGATCAGCCGTTGACTATGTCGTTGATCCAAGATTCAAAAAGCGAATTGTCATTGCTTCAAGGCCAAAGGTACCAGTTAATGAAGGGGAAAATACTATCAAGTGAATTTACCGATGATCAATGGAATCTTTTGGAAGATGCACTGCAAGGCCTAAATACAGATATGGACATGGCCTCCTTCCTTAACCTATACTTTAAACAGGATCAATATAAAGATCTTCGTCAGCGTGTTAAGAGATTTGTAGAAGGTTATGATGCAGCTGATCTTCACCGTGTAAGTGCTATGGCTTTAAAGGCTGAATGGTCTGAAAGTGATGACGAGCATCAATATCATATCATCGGCGGATACGCTAGACTGATCCATTATTTACATGAGAAAGTTAACGCTGCTGGAGTTGCAATTCATCTCTCTTCACCGGTTCAAGCGGTACAATGGTCTGCAGGTAAAGTTAAAGTTGTTACTGAAACCGGACCTACATTTGAAGCTGATAAAGTTGTTGTCACTGTTCCATTGGGCGTGTTGCAGAAAGGAAGCATCACGTTTACGCCGCCTTTGGCTGAATATCAAGAGGCGGTTAATAACATCGGTTTTGGAGGTGTGATTAAATTCTTGTTTGAGTTCAAGGATTCGTTTTGGGAAGACCGCATTACACGACCATTGAAAGATGTAGCCTTTATATTTTCTGATGCTGGCGTACCCACCTGGTGGAGTCAACTTCCTAATAAGATACCTTTATTAACCGGATGGCTGGGCGGCCCGTCTACGTATAAAACGAATCATAATCAACAAGCGCTTTATGAAAAGGCAACAGCATCCCTTCAATATGTATTTAACTGTTCAGCTAAAGTAATTAAGGACGAAATTAAAGAGTGGCATATTGCAGATTGGGTGGAAGATCCATACGCATGTGGTGCGTATGCCTATGCAACGGTTGAGACACGTAAAGCCAGAACCCTACTCGCTCAACCTGTAAAAGACACCATCTATTTTGCTGGTGAAGCCATCTATGAAGGCTCGGCCATGGGTTCAGTTGAAGCAGCACTAGTAAGCGGGCAAGGCATTGCCAAAAAGATTATATGACCCGTGTTTATTTTTAACTTTAGCAACTGCGCAGCGTTTAAATCATTTTATGGGAGGGATTTGCTTTTAAAAAGCAGTAAAGTGGTTATGCTACTTTTTTAGATGTTAATGGTTGATTGCTTTAAAAATCTACACATCATGGTAATTAATTTTTTCTGCGTATATGGCTTGCTCAAATACGAAGAGAACCCAACACTTTCATAGTGCTTGATATCATCGGTATATACGTTCGCTGTTAAGGCAATAATAGGAACCTGGTTGTTATTGCCACGTATTATTTTAGTAGCTTCGATGCCATCCATTACCGGCATCCGTATATCCATCAAAATAAGATCAAACGTCTCTGCTTGTAATTTAAGGACTGCTTCAAGACCGTTTTGTGCATAACTTAATTCGCAGTTTGTATTTTTAAGCATTAGCGTAGCAAGTTTTCTATTCAACTCATTATCATCAACAATTAATATTTTGCTGCTATTGAAGTGAATTCCTTTGTGGTCATCCAAAGCCGCTTCCTCCATACCTTCATTTGATATATCAAGTCTTAATTGAAACCAAAATTGGGTACCATTGCCGCCTACATTTGGCTGTAATTGAAAAGGGCTTACAATATGTATTTCACTGCCAAGAAATCTTACAACTTGTTTTACGATACTTAAACCCAAACCCGAACCACCATACTGCTTCGATATAGTAGCGTCAGCCTGTGTAAAACTTTCGAATATTCGATCGTGGCTTTCTTTATTAACACCTATCCCTGTATCAGAAACACTTATTCTAATTTGTGCATGCTGATCAATTTCAACATTATTTACAAGATCACATTTTACTTCTATTATACCTTCGCGAGTAAACTTAAGCGCGTTGCCAACAAGGTTTACTATCACCTGTCTGATTTTATGAATATCGCCCTTGAGGTAAGTTGGAATATTATCGTCTATGAGAAGTTTAAAGCTTAATCCTTTTTTTGAAGCAGAAGCTTTGTATGGATTTAGTGAATGGGCAACTATTTGACTTAGGTTAAAAGTAGTCTCATCTAATGTTAATTTTCCTTCTTCAATTTTATTTAAATCTAAAACTTCACCAATCAGTCTCAATAACACGTCGCCTGAGGTAAGAATATTATTTAGATGTTCTTTTTGCTCTTTAGCTAAATCTTGTTGATGCAGCATTTCGGCGAACCCCATAATGGCATTAATGGGCGTTCGTATCTCATGACTCATATTAGCTAAAAACCGTGATTTGATTTTACTTGCCCACTCGGCTTTTTCCTTTGCATCTTGCAATTCTCGTTCAACTTGTTTCTTGCTTGTAATGTCCAACGAAATACCGATCACTCCATTCTTTGAAATGATATCTGGAAATGCATATGTCTCAAAACAATAATCAATGCCGTTGTAAGAACCTGGAACTATGATCGGTTTACTTTCAGCCTTTAAAATTTCGATAACTTTACTTTGGTCAGCAAATACTTGATGAATATTTTTACCTACAAGGTCGTTGTCTTTTAAGCCTAACCCTTCTAAACCTTTACCCATTGATTCTTGGTAAAAGCCATCTTTATCTATATGGAAAAGCGCAATAGGAATATTGGTAAGTATTGAATCAAGTATTTTGCTTTTTCTTTTGACTTCTTGCTGGGCTTTAATAAAGTTGCTTTCATATATACTTAGGTTCTTCGCATATATCCAAACGAAGACGAAAAAGATAACAATTGTAAAAACGGTTATTATGGCTACACCAAACTCCAATTCAAAATACCCGGCGCGCTCGCCTTGTAATCTAAAATAACCTAAAGCAAGCGGCACTAGAATGATAAGGGGTATAAACCGTCTCGCTATTTTTGCGCCTATTTCCTTGCCTATCAAAACTTTCATAAATCGTGACTCGGGCTGCATTAATAATATCGTTACCGTTGCCATGAGGAACAGGAAACCAGTATGGAATGCCATGGGATAAAATGGTCCAAATCCCATTAGGTTCTTTTCAGAATAGAGATATCCAACAATCGCTAAACCACTTAAGGCTACCACAGGTAAAAGTATAATCTCAGCGACGAAGCTTCGTTTTCTAAAATAGGTGCAGTATGCTAAGGAAATAAAAAGAAAACATATTGCTGTATTCGGAGCCATTCGTGGCGCCAGTGGATATTTATTAATCTCATCTTCAAAAAAAATAAGATCCAGTTTGATGCTCGATTGTAAGGAAAATGCTTCCATAATACGAGGGAGTGATGACAGCGCAATCAATAGGAAAGTGAGGAATAGTATCCGCTTTTTAAATGTTGTTAGGGTAGTGTAATTAAAACTAAAGAAAGAAGTTAATCCAATAATAATAAAAAGTACTGCGGTGAACGGATTCATGCAGTTAAAGTGAGGAGATATGCTTTTTAATACTTGAACATCGTAATACCATCCAAACAGAACAACCATGGCGGTCAAAATAATGAGACTGTTAAGCGCAAAGGCAATTCTTTTCAAAGCAGGATATTTAATTGTAAGCTAAACTACCTTTATTGTTATAATAAAAAATTCAAATATCTCCATAAAACATACTTTAACTAGATAGCCTGTAAATCAAATTTAAATGGGTAGATATTGCTAGAGATAGCAACAAAGCCAACAACACACCATCGCTTTATTATTTTCTTGTTTCGGGTCTTAATGAGCCCGATATGTGAGTCACCTGCATAAAACTTTAATAAATCCATCTAGCAGCTCAAAGCGAGCAGCCAAAAGCTAAAGTTTAATATTAAAAACTTCCAGGTAGAGCGGTTCGTTTCCTCCCCGCTCCCCTACAGACCC
>CAXSCR010000011.1:0-86312 GCA_964235605.1 uncultured Cyclobacteriaceae bacterium
AGCATCTCGCCTTTTTAAAATATTTTTTCATCCCTTCTTATCCCGAACTCAGGTTCCTTATTTATGGCTCAAAAAGTGAGCGCATTAATTATTCTCCAATCTAAACGTACTGTCCGATCAACAAATACTCTCATCAGTGGGTCAAATGGGCCATTGATTATTCTTGTTTTCTTGGCCGCATCCTGTACGTAGGCAGAAATTAATCCCGTAAACGCACAGCTCGTACTTTTTTATGAATCTTTCGACATTCATTAGTTTTCTTTATTTTCGTTCGGCCAAGAATGTACACACGATAACAGGGGGCCATTGCGAGTCAGCCATATCGACATTCCAGGCAATAAAATAGATAGTTAAAAAGTTAGCTAAATTTTGGACATGAAACTAGTAGAAGTAACGGTACACAAATTTCGAAGTATTATTAATTCTACGCCTGTAAGAATTCAAGACGACATAACGTGCATGGTAGGTAAGAATGAATCTGGGAAAACATCTTTTCTCCATGCACTTTATAGACTCAACCCCGCTAGACCTAATGTTAAGTTTAAAGTTGAAGACCAATATCCAGCTTGGTTGGAAAAGAAGGATAGAATGAAGGGGGATGACCTAAATAAGTTTAAACCTATCTCAGCAAAGTTTGAAATTGGAGCTGGATTGATAAAGTCGATCAATGAAGCATTTGGTGAAGGTGTTATTAAGGATAATGTTCTACAGCTGAGCAGGACTTACGACGACACATTAGGCTGTGAGTTCAATTTAGATTACAAAATTGCAATTAAAGAGGTTTTGAAGGATTTAAGCTTCACTAAAGAAACTAGAACTGAGCTATCTAAGGCAGAGTTTATTCCAGATTTGAAAAAGTTTGCCGCTGCCTTAACGTTTGCTGAAGAGAACACAAAAGATCAGGAAGCCGTTAAGACGTTACTTGAAAGGATTAAGGCAATCTATGGTGATAACTCGCTCACTGGCTCAATATGGTCTAAGCTAAAATCAAGCGTTCCAAAATTTATATATTTTGATAAGTATAGCTCACTTCCTTACAGGGTAAAGATCAGGCAACTTCTTGAGGCTGACAAATCTACTTTGATGGATGATGAATTAACGGCTTTAGCTCTTTTGAAAATGGCGGGCGCTGAAGATGACTATTTACTTAATCCAGACTATGAAAGAAGAAAACGGGAACTTGAGAATGTGGCTAATGCATTAACTCAAGATGTATTAAAATATTGGAGCCAAAACAGGGAGCTGAGGGTTGCACCAGATATTCAGATGGAGACTGTTAACAGACCAAACGGACAAACAACAGTTATAGATGAATTGAAAATAAGGATATGGGATAACAAACACTCTTTGTCGTTACCATTTAATGAACATTCAACTGGTTTTCAATGGTTCTTTTCATTTTTAGCCGCCTTCTCTGAATATGAATACAGTAAAGAGCCCGTAATCATTCTATTGGATGAACCTGGACTAGGACTTCATGGAAGAGCTCAAGCCGACTTTTTAAAATTTATCGAGGAAAGATTAGCAGACACCAGGCAGGTTATTTATACTACCCACTCTCCGTTTCTCGTTCAACCAAACCACTTGGAACGTGCTCGAATAGTAGAAGAGAAAGATCGAGAAGCAGGAACAAAAATTACCGAAGATGTATTCACAAGTGATCCTGACACTTTGTTCCCGCTACAAGGTGCATTAGGATATGATTTAGTCCAGCATTTATTCATATCTAAGAATAATCTAATTCTTGAGGGAACCTCTGACTTTGTATACCTGACAGTTATATCTGATTATCTAAGAGACCAAGGGAAGAGATGTCTAAATCCTAAATGGTCGTTGGTTCCTGTAGGTGGGGCAGATCTAGTACCCACGTTTGTAGCTCTACTTGGAAACCACCTTGATGTTACTGTTGTAACTGATGCGAGAAAAGAAGGCAATCAAAAGTTATCAAATTTAGCTAGCAAGGGATACTTGAACGGGAAAAGAATAATTACAATGGGTGAAGTTTTGTCAGTTAAGCTAGCAGACATTGAAGACTTGTTTGAGATCAATGATTATCTGACTATATACAATAAGGTGTTTCATAAAAATCACAAGGTGACGGACCTACAGGGCAATGATCAGATTGTCACAAAAATAGCTAGACTTGAAGGAATAGAACGATTCGAACACGGCAAGCCATCCGACTATTTTTTAAGAAATAAATTAGAAATACTGCCTAAACTGACCGCAACAACGTTGAATAACTTCCAGAACCTTATTGATAGAATTAATAAAACATTTGAATCCTAAGTGGGCAATACTTTTAATAATTGAAAATCACACTATGCCCTTTTGGGTATGTATTGGCGCATTTTCAAGAAATTTGGTATGAAAAGGTTCGATATGCCTACCCCCCAGTCTACTTCTTTACAAAAACCTCAAATCACAGGATGATTTTAGGTTTTTTTTTTGACTAAACTTTACAAATCTAAATTTTATTTTAAATAATTACCGAATCTCTGACAGTTAAGGGCGAATAATCTTAAGGTCTTTCTCTTTTTAAGTTTCTTTTTCAGATTTAAAAGTTTCATTTAGAAACAAAGCTTACAAATTGCTGTTTGATATTAGTGGTAAGAAAGATGACTTAAGTATTAATTTAGGATATCCAAAATACTGATTTTATTATTTAGCGCATTCATTGGATTTTAAGATGTAGCTTCTACTTTTGTAGCCGATGAAAAGAGCAATCTGCACCTTTATACTTTTAAGCATGATCTTGCATTGTGCGAGTAGGCTAGGGGTGATCTCTTATTTGTACAATAACAGGCATGATATTGCATACCGCATTGGTCTACGTGCGGAAATGCCTATCGCGATGTGTAGTGGCGAATATATTTCAATAAGAGCATCTCTTGTTATTATGGATGCGAATACCACAGATAAACAAATGCCCGTTCAATTTACTCATGCCAAAGAGATTATTCTTTTTGTTCAGGCGTTATACAAATCTTCTCCAGAGAAATTTAATGAATCTGAATGCAGTCATAATACAATGCTATTTGAGGTTGCTTACACGCCACCTTTATTGACAATCTTTCATCCACCTTGCGAATGGGCATAAATTCTTAAGCCCTTCTAAATCCTTTTTACTATTATTTCATAATACTGTGGTCATAATACGCAGTTTTTCTCACTTATATTAGACATATTCAGATGAAACAGACGTTCATGTATTCCATTTTACTATTAACATTTATAATTATTGGCTGCAAACATGATGAGATCAATTCCAATGAAACAGGTTCGATCATAATTGAATTTGATAATATAGCTGGAGACGAAGATTTGGAACTAGAGAAAGAGTATATAAATTCTAGCGGTGAAACGTTCAAACTGACAAAACTTAATTATTATATCTCGAATATTAAGCTAAGAACTACCAATGGAACTGAATACGTAGTGCCTCAAGACTCAAGCTATTTCCTGATCATGGAAGATGACTTTGAATCTCAGGAAGTGAAGATTAATAATATACCCGCAGGTGACTACAATGAAATCACATTTACCATTGGAGTCGATTCTTTAAGGAGTACAATGGACGTAAGTAAACGAACCGGCGTCCTCGATCCCGCACAAGGCGATGCAGGAATGTATTGGACATGGAATTCTGGATACATATTTTTTAAGATGGAAGGAGTCTCATCAGCTGCCCCAGCAGATCAAGAAAATAAATTCTATTATCACATTGGTGGTTATGGCGGATTCGACTCTCCAACCTTAAGTAACATCGTAGAGAAAACAATTAGTATGGGAAGTGCGCGGGCAGAAATACGAAGCAATAAATCACCGGAGGTTCATCTGCACGCTGATATATTGGAGATATTTAAAAACACCACAACAATAAAGATTTCAGATCATTCCCTGGTGATGTTCTCTGATTTCTCTACCACCGTGTCAGCTAATTATAAAAATATGTTTACGTACGATCATGTTCATAATTAGCAAGCAAATTTTAAACTTCTTAAGATGGAGGGCAGTTTTAGCCATTGCTAAAACAGAATGGTGGACTAGGTTTAGAAATAACAGATCATGAAAAAGAAGCAACATAAGATTTCTATATACGCTTACAGATGCTGAATATTTACGCGACACGAAATTCTCAGAATATTAAAATGAAAAAACATATTTACGCTCTTATAACAATAAGTATTCTAACCATTACCAATATCTTTGCCTGCAATACTTGTGGCTGTGGTGTGGCAAATAATCACTATGGAATACTCCCTCAATTCAGGAAAAATTTTATCGGAATACGATACCGATACCGCTCTTATATGTCGGAGTTAGAGGCTGGACACTTAGCGCCTTACTCATATGAAACTTTTCAAACTACAGAGCTATGGGGTCGATTTTATCCAATGAAAAAGCTTCAAGTCTTTGCTTTTATTCCTTACAATTTCAATGAGAGAAGGGAAGGGGGAAAACATACATACCTAAACGGTCTCGGTGACATGATTGTTAGCGCTAATTACAACGTAATCAATACCTATGATAGTGCATCTTCGGATTGGACACACAACCTCCTCATCGGTGCAGGAGTAAAACTTCCGACGGGTCAATTTAGAAAGATAGAAGATGGCTTAACCGTTAATCAAAACTTTCAATTAGGTACCGGTAGCGTTGATCTGCTATTCAATATGATCTATACACTTAGGTATAAAAATCTTGGCGTGAATACTGAATTTACCTATAACTACAACACTACTAATATAGACGAATATAGATTCGGAAATACCTCAAGAAGCGGTTTGACAGCCTTTTATATTTCAAAAACAGGTGTTATAACTCTAATGCCCAATGCAGGCGTTAGCCTAGAAACTTTTAAAGACAATCAACAATTTCAGAAACCTTTTCCTGAGTCAGGCGGTTGGGCCATGTTATATAGTGTAGGGTTAGAGTCATACTACAAGAAATTTGCATTGGGTGTTTCCTACTCCCATCCTGGCAAACAAAAACTCTTTAATGAAAAAGTAATAGCTAACGATCGCATGTCAATTCATTTGACTTTAATGTTTTAATATGGTTTACCATTGTTGTTTGGCTAACAATTGAATAAAGTGGTACCGTATCTTCTCCATGCATCGAGTAGCCTTTATATGCCTGTAGATTCTCTGCAAACCAAGTAAGAAACGCTACAGCGTCATTCAATTTCCTCCGCACAACAATGATTGGTTAAATCTTTTAAGGTTAGGAAACTTTTTAATAACTAGAGGGTAGTGTTTAACAATGACCGAATTTTTATTTGAAAAAAAAAATTGTAGATCTTCTGTTCTTCTGTACTGGATTCTTAAGGAAGTTCTATGCAATATTTTTGATTGCGAGAAATTATTAACGTGCAAACCGTAAAAAATCGTCCGTTTAGCCAGTAAAAACGCTTCAAAGGACAATAATTTAGCTTTTAAACGACTATCCTTAATTTTACCCTACAATTTCGCTTGTAATTTCGAAGGAACGTTATATATTTGAATTATAACACACCCGGGGGGGTGTGTGTTTTCTTTAATAACTACAGCTAGCGGACATATCAGACGGGTATGTCCGCTTTTTTTATGTGGCGTTCTCTAACTATTTTAGTCAAGGATACTTTAAAATGACAGAAAATCAACCTAATAATCCATTACATGGAAAAACACTTGAAATGATTCTCAATCACTTGGTTGAATATTATGGATGGAAAGAACTGGGGAAAATAATACCAGTGAATTGCTTTAATATTAATCCCAGCGTCAAATCAAGTCTTACCTTTCTTCGAAAAACACCATGGGCACGTAAAAAAGTGGAGGATCTTTATATAGAAAGTCTCAATTAGTATAATGTAGCTTAATTAATAATATAATGTGGTCGGCCTTATTGTTAGATAGTGCCACGTGTAGAAATACAAGACACATGATGCTCATACAATCTAAAAAATACAAGCCTAGTTAATTTTATCTTTAACAATTATCTATTACAAACAAGGTGTTTCGCATTGCTTTTCTATACGTTACCTCTAAAATCAATTAATTTGCAGCATAATCAGTTTTATGAAGCAATTCAATTCTTTTATTACTACCCGCCAATTAAAGGGCAATATTTATTTAGCCTTATGTTTCTACCTCATCTTGATACTGGCTCTGTTTTCACTTTGCCGTCTGGGATTTTATTTTTTTAATTTCAGTTATTTCATTGATGTAAACTTCGCTAGCCTTTGTCGAATTTTTTTAGGTGGTATTAGGTTTGATTTAACTGCCGTACTTTACATTAATTCCCTGTTCATATTACTATTAATTCTGCCCTTTAAGTTCAGATTCAACTTACGATATCAGGCGATAGCCAAATGGATTTATTTTATCACGAATGGTATTGCGTTAGCCGCAAACATATGTGACTTCATATATTTCAAATTCACATTGCGTCGAACAACGGCAGAAGTGTTTCAGCAATTCAAAAACGAAAAGAATATGGGCACTTTAGTATTTCGCTTCTTTTTAGATTATTGGTATGCACTTTTATTCTGGGTGGCACTGATAGTAATAATGGTTTGGGCTTTTAAGAAAATAAAAGTTGTAGGACCACGTATTGAAAACAGCTGGGCATTTTATTCAAGTGGTGTTTTAGCCATGCTTTTTGCAATGTTTCTTTTTGTTGGCGGCGTCCGTGGTGATTATCGCCATAGCACGCGCCCTATTACATTAAATGACGCTGGTAAATACGTGAAGGATCCGAAAGATGTAAGCCTGGTGTTAAACACGCCTTTTACTTTGATTAGAACGATGAATAAAATCAAAATAAAGCCAGTAACGTTTTATTCATCTCAGGCTGAGTTAGAGTTGCAATTCAATCCTGTTCATAAGGCTAGTGATTCACTTGAATTCCAAAAGCAAAATGTAGTAATCATTATTTTAGAGAGTTTTTCAAAGGAATTTTTTGGCACATTTAATAGTGATAAAGAAAATGGAACTTATAAAGGTTTTACGCCCTTCTTAGATTCGCTTATACAACACAGTAAAACGTTTGCGTATTCATTTGCTAATGGACGTAAATCAATTGATGCCTTACCTTCAATTACAGCAAGTATTCCTTCTATGGGCATACCCTATGTTTTATCTCCTTATTCAGGAAATAGAATTAACAGTCTGGGATCAATTTTAAAACACAAGGGTTATCACACATCATTCTTTCATGGTGCGCCCAATGGATCGATGGGCTTTGATGCCTTTACGAATGTAGCGGGCTTTGATCATTACTATGGCAAGACAGAGTATAATAATGATAAAGATTTTGATGGTTGGTGGGGAATTTGGGATGAAAAGTTTTTTAGTTTTTATGCCGATAAGTTAAACGAGTTTCAAGAACCCTTTATGAGTTCTATATTTTCTGTTTCTTCCCATCATCCTTTTATAGTACCCGAAGAACATGAAAATAAATTTAAAGGTGGGCGCGAGCCTATATTGAAATGTATATCCTATACAGATTATGCATTAAGGAAGTTTTTCCAGAAATCCGCTCAAATGCCTTGGTTTAAAAACACACTGTTTGTTATCACTGCAGACCATACTTCATCTAATATTCTTTTTGACGAAACGCGTACCGCGTGGGGCTTTTATTCGATTCCGATTATTTTTTATAAACCTGATAACAGTCTGGCCGGTATGGAATCAAAAATTACACAGCAGATTGATATTATGCCCTCCATATTAGGTTATCTTCATTATGACGATAGCTACGTAGCTTATGGAAGAAATGTGTTTGATGAGCAATCAAAGCCTTTTGCATTTAATTATAATGGAAACGTATATCAACTACTTCAAGGCGAGTATTTACTTGCTTTCGATGGGATTAAATCAGTAGGGCTTTATAATTTTAAAACTGACAAAATGATAAAACATAATTTGTTGACTGAGATGCCTGATATTTTAAAACAAATGGAGGACAAAGTAAAAGCTGTTATTCAACAATACAATAACCGCTTAATCAGTAATCACATGACAATAAGTTCAGAAACAAAATAGTACCTTCTCGTGATACTATTAAGATATTAAATGGCTAAGCCAAATTGTGATACACACTTTGTACATCTTCGTCACCTTCCAACGCTTCAACAAGTTTCAAAACCTCATCTTGTTCATCCTCACTCAATGACTTAGTAGCAGATGGTATGTATTGTAGTTCTGCGCTTTTTGGTTCTAGTTTTCTAGATTCAAGGAATTTAAGCATGTGGCCGAATTCCGTGAAGGTCGTGTAAATGATGAGTTCATCGTCGCCTTTTTCGATATCCTCAGCACCCGCATCAATCAGGTCTAGTTCTAATTCATCTAAGTCAATTTTAGATGGATCAAATTTTAATACACCTTTACGTTCAAACATAAAAGCTACAGATCCTGAGTTTCCCATGCTTCCACCATTTTTTGAAAACTGTAAGCGAACATTGGCCACCGTTCTTGTCGGATTATCAGTAGCACATTCAACTACTATGGGCACACCGTGTGGTGCATATCCTTCATAAACAACCTCCTGTAAGTCTTTCTCTTCCTTAGAAGATGCTCTTCGTATAGCGGCTTCAACTTTGTCTTTAGGCATGTTAACGCCTTTGGCATTTTGCATTGCCATTCGCAATTTGGGATTGTTCTCCGGTAATGGGCCAGATTGTTTTACAGCTAGGGCAATATCCTTACCGATACGTGTAAATGCTTTCGCCATTCGGTCGAAGCGTGCGAACATGGTGTGTTTACGTTTTTCAAAGACGCGTCCCATAATAGTATTTCTTTAAGCGAGCAGCAAAATTAGAAGTATCGGTCAATCATCCAAATTCAATATTATGCTCTTTTAGATTTTTCCCAGACAACAGATTGTTTTCCCTTGAGAAACCTAACGAAACCTGCGTATACGGAAAGGTTCATGACTACAAAATAATAAGGCACAAAGAAGCCTTTAATGGTAATTTTTTTATCCTGCAGTAAGAATCCTAACCCTGCGATGGCATAAAATATAATTTGTAAAGCAAGTATCACGATATAAATTGGTGAACCTATAAATGCTAAAACTAAATTACTCAATAGGATCAGTAAAAGTGAAAGTGGTGCTAATGTCCAACGTAGTACGCGATGTGATACATATTGAAACGATAGTATGCCATATTTAAACGGATTCAATAATGATTTAAGCCTAAGCATGGCTTGAAACCCACCTGCAGAAATTCTAACTTTTCTTTTCCATTCTTCAGCTACCGATGCAGAAGCAGTCTCTGTGGCATAAGCATCTGGTTCGTAGATGAAGCGATATCCATTCATTGCTATCCTCACTGAAATATAGAAGTCTTCTATGATAATGTTTCCTGACGGCTCTTCGTATAAATTAGTCCTGACTGAGAATAATTCACCAGCAGCGCCAACTACAGAATATACTTCTGAATCTTTTCTTTTTAAAAATGATTCATATTTCCAATACATCCCTTCACCAGCACCAGATGCATTGTCTTCTTCATTTTTAAAAATGCGTTTCTCGCCAGCTACACCGCCCACCTTTGGATCTTGATAGTGACGTGTAATATTTTTTACCGATTCTTTATTTAAGTACGTATTGGCATCGCAGAAAATAACAACGGGTGTTTTAACCATTTTCATAATTCGATTTACAGCATGAATTTTTCCTTTGCGTTCAGGTTCATGGAAATGTTGAATGGTATCATGTTTCTTTACAAGCTCCGCAGTTCTATCATTTGATCCATCTGTTACGATATAGATAAAAAGTTTGCCTGTAGGATAATCAAGCGCAAGTGTATTTTTAATTTTCTCTTCGATAAAAGATTCTTCATTGTAAGCGGCGATCACTATAGTAACTTCTGGCCATTGGCTTTCATGTTGTGGGTCAACGTTGTTTGGATAATGCCTAATCTTCGAAATTATAAATATTAGAACCCCGTATCCCAGATATGTGTAGCACACAATAAAGATACTTATCCAAAAGATTGCGTAAAGCAGAGTAATCATAGTAAATGCTAGTAAATCACCGCGAAACTACGAGTTACAAAAGAAAAGTATAAGGATATTTAATGAAGATTTTGGTTAACTTTGCAAGTCTAATGTTGAATATATGCGATTTCTTCGTTTAATATCACTCTTCATTTTTGCATTTTCTCATTTATCTCTGGTTTCTATTGGATACTCCTTTCGATCTCAATTATCTGATAATCAGACTATAACAGAAAATTCGAAGCAATTATTGCAGTTGACTGGAAATAACGCCGACTTAAAATTTAATAATTCTTACAACGATGTTCGTATATCTGAGCGGCCAATTAATTCACTTCCAGGCGCTAGACTGCAAGCCACTGCACAAAATGATGAATCTACATCGAATGAAGACGAGGATGCTGTAATAGATGTTTTAAATAACGATAATGCAAGTGATGGCGCTATTGACCCTTCTTCAATTGATTTAGACCAAGAAACTGAAGGAATACAAAGTTCCATAACAGTTAGACAAGGGCTTTTCTTGGTTAATGCAGGTAAAATTAATTACAATCCATCTGAAAACTATACTGGCACATTTGCTATAAGCTACACAGTAAATGATGATTTAGGTGGAACTTCAAATGTAGCATTAGTAAACATTACCGTAGATCCTGTAAATGATAAACCAATTATAGACGACCAGATGCCATCTAGCACTTCAACTGTAGAAGACACTGACTTCACAATTGAGCTTTCTAATTTAGTTATAACAGATCCTGACATCAATTCCGTTTTTACCTTGATAGTTTTGCCAGGTATAAATTATACAGTTATAAATAATGTAGTTACACCTTCAAAAAACTTTAGCGGTCCGCTTACTGTAAATGTAAAAGTCAATGATGGATCAATGGATAGTGATTCATTTGGTGTGACTGCCAGTGTATCTGCAGTAAATGATGCGCCATCCATAACAGACCAAACACCAGCAGCTATTTCAGCTACTGAAAATCAGTCGTTCACAATTTCACTCGATAATCTTGTTGCTTCTGATCCTGAGAATTCGGCGCTTACTTTAATAGTTTTAGCAGGCACTAATTATTCTTTCACGGGTAATACCATAACACCTGCATCAAATTATAACGGGTCACTTACTGTCAACGTAAAGGTTAGTGATGGCGCATTAGATAGTGCCCCATTTGGTGTTGAAGTAAATGTAGCTTCTGTAAATAGCACGCCTATTATAACGGGGCAAACGCCTACGAGTTTAACTGCTACTGAAGATCAAACTTTTAACGTTGCTCTTTCTAATCTACTGATTTCAGATCCAGATAATTCAACATTTACATTGACAGTGTTGCCTGGTTCTAATTATACATTCAGCGGTACTACAATTACACCAACATTAAATCACAGTGGATCACTCACTGTAAATGTTAAGGTTAATGATGGTAACACAGATAGTACCCCTTATGGAATTGAGGTTAATGTTCAGGCCGTAAATGATGCACCTGTTATCACTGGACAAACGCCATCACCGCTTGTTACAAATGAAGAACAATCAATTACACCTACACTTTCAAATTTACTCGTAACAGACGTTGACAATACATACCCTTCGGGATATTCCATGACGATATTTAATGGTACTAATTACACCGTTTCGGGATCTACCATTATCCCTAATAGTAACTTTGCGGGTATGCTTTCAGTAGGCGTTAGCGTAAATGATGGAAGTGCTTCGAGTAACACCTATAACTTGCAAATAAAAGTTGATCCTACAAACGACCCACCCTCAATAACGGGACAATCGTTATTAAGCGTAAATGAAGATAATTCCATTACAATCGAGTTGTCTAGCTTGTCCGTGGTGGACTCGGATAACAGTTACCCAAGTGGATTTACACTTATTGCTTCCTCAGGTACAAATTTTACGGCATCTGGAAATACCATTACACCAGCATTTAATTTTAATGGTACGCTGTTGGTTCCAGTTACTGTAAATGACGGTGCGAGTAACAGTAATACTTTTAATGTAACGATAACTGTTAATGCGATTAATGATGTGCCGATAGTAACAGGTCAGAAACCATTAAGCGTAGGAGAAAGCGAGCCAATAACAATTACGCTTTCACAGTTGTTTGTTTTGGACCCTGATAATGCTTTCCCTGAAGACTTTTCGTTGTTGGTGACTTCAGGTCAGAATTATGTATTGTCTGGCGATCAAGTAGCACCAAATGCTAATTTTAGCGGCGTCTTGTTCGTTAAAGTTTTTGTTAATGATGGAACTGCTCTGAGTGCACCCTATAATTTACAAATTCTTGTTAACTCAGTTAATGACGCTCCGGTAATTACAAGCCAGCAAGAATTAAGTGTTGATGAAGATGCCTCAATAACCATCCAGCTTTTAAACCTGACTGTGAGTGATCCTGACAATAATTATCCAACAGGATTTACATTAAATGTATTACCAGGTACCAACTATACCTATTCTGGTAATACCGTAACGCCAGTTCCAAATTTTACAGGAGCCCTTACCGTAAGTGTTAAGGTAAATGATGGTTTAAGTGATAGTGCGCCTTTTAATCTTCATATCACGGTAAATCCAGGAAATGATGCACCAGTTATTACAGGTCAACAGCCCTTAGATACGAATGAAGACGTTGCGTTAACATTGCAACCTACAAACTTTGTAGTCTCTGATCCGGATAACACGTACCCAGTTGGATTTACACTCACAGTGTTAGAGGGTACGAATTACACCGTTTCAGGAAATACAGTAACACCAGCCGAAAATTTTTCAGGTATGCTTACAGTGCCTGTTAGAGTAAACGATGGCATCAACAACAGCAATACGTTTAATACACAAGTACAAGTTAAATCTGTAAATGATTTACCTATAATTACAGGGCAGGTGCCTCTTGCTACAAATGAAAATTCACCAATTATAATTCAGTTATCTAATTTAACAGTAACTGATGTAGATAATACCTACCCTTCAGGCTTCTCACTCACTATTTTATCGGGTGCGAATTATACTTTTTCAGGTACTACAATTACACCTTCGGCAAATTTTAATGGCATACTTACTGTGCCTGTTATGGTTAATGATGGCACGAGCAGTAGCACTTCTTTTAATCTTCAAATTCAAGTGGCTGAGATTAATAACCCGCCTACTTTAAATGACATTGCGAATATTACTATGAGTGAAGATGATCCTCAAAAATTAATTTCACTTACTGGTATTACCGCAGGCAGTGGCGAGAATCAGTTCTTGAGCGTTTCCGTGTTATCGACAAACACTTCTCTGTTTGAAGTTCTTGAAGTTATTTACACCTCACCTCAGTCGATTGCCACGTTAAAAGTAACTCCTAAGCCGAATCAATTTGGGTCAGCACAAATTACAGTCAAAGTTATAGATGATAATACTGGAGGATTGCCGTCTCCTAATTCAGTTAGCAAGAAATTCACCATCACTATTCAATCAGTAAATGACATACCTCAATTTAAGTTTGTGCCAACGACAATAGCGATTGTAGGTGAGCTATTTTCCGACTCTGTAAAGATTGAAGATGTAGATAATACAACACTTACCTTAACGCTCGTTGCCACTCCCAACGTAAATACTTGGTTGAAACTTACAAGCACAGATGGAAAGAAAGCAAAACTAAGTGGAACCCCTCCACCAAACGGGGGCGGCGTATCAAGAATAAAGCTTCAAGCTAAAGATGCCAGCGCAACTGTAACGTTCCCCGAATATGATTTGATTATTGATAGAAGGCCAGTGGTAAATCCAATCGCGATAGCGAGTAATGAAGATGTTATTTTTAATTTCCAAAGCCAAGATTTCTTGAGCTCTTTTGTAGATGTAGATGGTGACGACATAAAGCGCATTAAAGTAAATACATTACCAAGGCACGGAACACTAATGTTCGGAAGCACTGTTGTAAGCAGAGATGCAGAAATACCATTTTCTTCGATTACAGAATTAACGTATCAACCCAATGTTGAATACAACGGAAGAGATACGATATATTATCACGCAAGCGATGACTATGTATACAGTGATAACGTTTCTTATATAAACTTCTTCATCACGCCAGTTAATGATTCGCCTGTAATCACATTAGAAACTATACCGCTGGTTTATGAGATAGGAAGTGGACAGGTTCAACTGACAAAGGAATTCACATTTGCCGATGCAGATGATGATAGTATAATGCGGGCAGAAATTGGATTTAGAAGGGAAAATTATCAAGCAAGTGTTGATGTATTAACCTTTACTAACACGCTAAACATTGTTGGCACATTTGATAATGTAGCGGGCATACTTACCCTGTCAGGTAAAGCGCCTGTAAGTGAGTACATAGATGCCATTCGATCTATTCTATACAGCAATACAAGCACTACGATATCCAGCAGCAGTCTAGATAAAAGTGTTTACATTACTTTGAGTGATGGTTTGTCCCTGAGCGAGACTAAAGACAGGGGGGTAAGTCTGATATTAACTTTTAAAGAGTTCATCATATTTGATGGGTTTACGCCAAACGCTAGCGATGATGTAAACAGTACCTGGGTGGTTTTAGATAGCCAACAGTTTGATTTTGATTATTTGAAGGAATCGAAAATTCGCGTTTATAATAAAAATGGTGTTAAAGTTTATGAAGTCACCGGTTTCGACAAACCTTGGGATGGAAAATATAAGGATCAATTAGTACCACCAGGTACTTATTTCTATACAATAGAAGCTTTGGATTCCCGGTTTAGGTCCCTTAAAAAGTCATATAAAGGAATATTAAACGTTGTATACTAACTGTGGACTTTCTTGCTCATTTCTACATAGATTTCCTTAATAATCATAATGTCATTAAAAGCTTGAACTGCTTAAGCTTACTACGCTATGTTTTTAGTGGCACAGGATTTTATTCGTTTAAATAAAAACCATGCGCTATACGCTTGTAATATTTTTAATTAGTTTTTTACTTTCTATCACTCCTACATTGGCCGGAATTGATGGAAACTTTAAGCCAGACATCTTTGGTCAAAAAGCATTGTCAGTTGATCAAGGACAATCCATTACAATTAGATTAACAGACCTGTATGTAATTGATTGGGACGATTCCTATCCACAAGATTTTACATTGGAAATTAGTGCAGGCAACAACTATACGGTTTCTGGTCATACAGTAAAATCTAATAACACCTTTTATGGGCAACTCGTAGTGCAAGTTCGGGTGAATGATGGAAAAGATAACAGCGATACATATGATCTTACAATTACGGTTAAAGAGGTTCCAAATCAGTCGCCAGTAATTATTGGTCAAGCAACATTAAGTACAAAACAAAATCAGCCACTTACATTGCAATTGGCTAATCTAATGGTTCAAGATCCTGACAATAGTTATCCCAATGATTTCAGTTTAAGTCTTGGTAGTGGAAGTAACTATACCATAACTGGAAAGACTATAACCCCTTCTAGTAATTATTATGGAACACTATCGGTTCCCGTTACTGTCAATGACGGTCTAGCTGAGAGCCCTGTGTTTTATGTTTCAATTCAGGTTTTAAAAGTCAACCAAGTGCCTGAGATAACAGCACAAGTACCTCTTAGAATAAATGAGGATGAAACACTACAGCTACAACTTTCACATCTTAAGGTGGTAGATAATGATAATACGTATCCGAAAGAATTTGTGTTATCCGTACAAAATGGTAGTGGTTATGCAATTACGGATAACAATACAATTCATCCTGCTCCGAATTTTAATGGTACGCTAACTGTTCCAGTAAAAGTAAGTGACGGAACGGATGAAAGTAAAACGTTTAATGTTTTGATATCTGTGAATTCCGTAAATGATGCACCTCAAATTTCCATGGAGCAGGATGCTTTGGTTTATGAAATGAGCGCTGGCGTTGCCAGTCCCTTAACACCAAATTTTGAAGTAATGGATGTTGATGATGATACATTAGCTATTGCCGAGATAAAATTTGATGCAGCAAGTTACAAACCTTTATATGATCAACTTCTATTTGCCAACACATTAAACATTCGTGGTGTGTTTGATGCACAAGCGGGTATATTATCGCTCATTGGTAGAGCGCCAGTTTCTGAATATAAAGAAGCCATTCGTACTATTAAGTACATTTATATGATAGTTGCAAATGATACAATTGATTATAACAAATCTGTATATATCAACATGACAGATGGAAAAAGTATAAGTGCCACTGTTCAGCGTTTAATCACTTTGAGAAATACAACGGTTGATTTAAATATACCGACTGGTTTCACACCAAATGGAGACAATGTGAATGATACCTGGAGTATTAACCCGTTAAAGGACTCTGATGGTCTCATCAATCCAGTTATAAGAGTATATAATAGACACGGTAAAATGGTTTATGAAGCCACTGAATTTTACAATAAATGGGATGGAACTTTCAAGGGAGAATTTTTACCTACAGATACTTATTTTTACACCATTGATCTAACGCTACCTTTCACAAAAGTAAAGCAGAACGGATTAGTAACTATTTTACGATAACAGCTTAATGATACGCAACCTTTTAGTTACTGGATTAACTTTATTGAGCTTGTCTACTTTTGCCCAATATGTACCCAACAGTAGCCAGGCGTTCCAGTTTATGTCTATTTATAACCCAGCATTTAGTGGTGTCGATTCTTATAATGATCTTCGTTTGGGATACAGATACCAATGGGCAGGTTTGCAGGGTGCGCCAAAAGCGGCCGTTCTATCCTTTAATACAACACTAAGGCAGCCATTTGATGCCACTTCTAATGCGTTACGATTAAGTAATCCTAATGTAGAAATACCAAATAAGAATTTAACAATTCATGGACTTGGTGTTAATCTTTTCCAAGAAACATATGGTGTCTTTGAGACCGTTGGGGGAAGTGTAAACTATGCCATGCATTACGCGTTAAGCACGAAATTAAGATTGTCTGTTGGTGCGGGTGTTGTGATAGAAAATAGTAATGGCAACTTCAATAAAATAAAATTTGAGCAAGACGAAATACTGCTACTTAATAATTATAGTAAAACTGATGTAAGCATACGAGCCGGTGCGCTGATATATGCAAATAATTTTTACTTTGGTTTGTCATACCTTCCATTATGGCAACCCTATGTTCAATTAACCACTGGTTTTGATAATACTTCTTTTTACAGAGGATCAGCTCAAATGGGTTTTTCGTTTGCAATGAGTCCAAGAGTATTGCTTAAGCCTAGTGTTTTTGCAATGGTTCAAACTGACAACAGCATAAATATTGATTATAATGTAAAAGCATTTATTGGAGATAAGGTGTGGTGTGGTCTTTCCTACCGTGATGTGCAATCAGGTGTTGGCCTACTGGGCTTTAATATAAATAATACTTTTACAGTTTCTTATTCTTATGAAATGTCACTGGGCAAGTTTAAAGCTTTTAATGATGGTAGTCATGATCTCGTATTAGCTGTTAAACTCAATAATTTCAAGAAAGAACATCCTTATACATGGTAAAATACGCACTCATTTCTTTACTTTTTTTAAGTACACAAGTATTGAGCGCCCAAGTTCTTGATTTTGGTTCAGCTCAAAAATTACCATCCCCTATCAATACAGAGGTCGAAGAAAGCATGCCGCTAATATCACCTGATGGCAAGACCTTTTTTTTTACAAGGTCGTTAAATATGGAAAACGTAGGGGGTAAATTTACTGGTCATGATGTGTGGAGTAGTGAATTGATTAATAAGACATGGTCAAAGCCTCACAATGATTTCCTGTTCAATAACAAAAACAATAATGCAGTTATAGGAATTAGCGGTGACGGTAAGATTTTATATCTGATGGATGCATCACCTTCAAAAAAAATAAACGGACTTTATTTCTCAACGATAAACAATAATTCATGGTCAACACCTGAATTTATACCCATTCCAAACTTTGATGGCATCGGGTTTTCTGGTTTTTTTGTTTCACCTGATTTCGACGTTATATTTATTTCTATGCGTGGTGAAGACACAAGGGGAGAAGAAGATTTGTACTATAGTTTAAAAGGTATTGCTGGCACCTGGAGCACACCCAAAAATCTCGGACCTGTTATAAACACGCCAGGTTTTGAAATATCTCCATTTCTATCTGCCAATAAAAAGCGATTGTATTTTGCGAGCAGTGGTCATCAAGGTTTGGGTAATTCTGATATTTTTTATTGTGATCAATTGTATGATTCTTGGGAAACATGGTCAACCCCACGGAACTTGGGCACAAAAGTAAATTCTGATAAGTTCGATGCGTTCTTTTCAATTTATGGCGATACGGTAGCCTACTTTACGAGTAATAGATCAAGTAGGTTTGCAGACATTCATAAAGTAAAAGTTTTTCCAGGTGATGAAATTTATGCTATCACACAGCGATATCTCACGGAAAAGGAGATGAATGATATATTGGGTGGTAAGGTTTCAAGAAAGGTTGTGTTTGAAAAAAATGCTATTGAATTAAATTCTGGACAAAAAGAATTGCTTTACTTTATAGCTAATAAATTATTACGCAGAGCGGATATCAACTTTCACATTGTAGTAAAAGAAGAAAACGAACCTTCAATTTCCAATGATAGACAAACAGCTATATATTCATTTCTTCGGCAATCAGGTATAGAAAATTACCGAATCCAAGTTATGTCAGGTAAGCCAAAAGAAAGCTCAAAATCTACAAATGGCGTAATTGAATTGATTCTTTTTAAGTAAATAGGAAGTATACAATTCTATGGCGCACCTCACGGCCTTGTTATTTGCATTAGCGATATTTATAAGAATAGATCTCTATCATTGTTGAAAAGCTTTAAGCCAACTAAATTTTAAGCGTAGATGTAATGGAAAGCTTAAGAAATTTATTATTTATTGTCCCTGAAAGGTTTGTAGTGTTTCTCTTCAGCAAGAGCAAGCATTTGAGTGTCTCCTGAGGAGTCTCCATAGGCGATAATAGTTGAATAATCTTTTATGTTATATTCTTTTCTCAAGCGATCAACTTTCTCCTCTCCATAACAATTTCTCCCTAAGATTTTACCAGTAAGTTTTCCTTCAATCACTTCAAGTTGAGTAGCAATACATTTTAACCCGATGGTTTTGCACCAAGGACCTACCCAGTTTTCTGCAGATGCAGATACAATGGTTATTTCTTCACCACTTTTTTTATACTTACTTATTGTAATGATAGCTTCTTGACGAACCAGCGAAGGGATTACTTCATTTGCAAATTTATAACCCATTTTATTGAAGTCATTAATCTTTATATTTTTAAAAAACCAAGTCAGTACAAACTCTTTCGCCCGCCAGTTTGGAATAAGTTTAAGAAGATGTAAAACAAGAATAGGGGATAGGATAACAAATCCCATAAGGAATTTGAAATTACCATGGTAGAAGATTATAAATTCCAGAAGCGTATCCTTTGTCGTGATGGTTCCATCAAAATCAAAAAGTATAAGTTTTCTTTTCACGCTGCGTATATAATTAGATAGAAGCTAGCGATCCATCCTAGAACTGTAAATAGAATAAATTTATCACTAAATAAAATAGTAGTTGGCGAACCACTATCCTGCTCCACAAACGTAATCTGGAGGTATCGCATGATGCCTGCAATAACAAATATAGTTGTACTAAAAAGATAACTGCTTTTAAAGCGTTGAGTTACTTCAGGTGAAACGGTGTACATGATGTAAGCCACAATAACAACAGCTGCTAATAACGTTAAGCATGAATTTATAAATTCAAGATTGTATGAGCGCGATGCTTTGCGTACCATATCTCCTGTCTCAGAAGTTATTAGTAGATCGTCCCTTCTTTTGGCGAGCACAAGAAACAGAGCCAAAAGCAAAATCATTATTGAAAGCCAATGTGTAATGGCAACATTACCAATTATACCACCACTATAGATGCGGATTAGAAACCCGGATGATACGATAAACAAGTCAAGTATGGGTACATTCTTCAAGCCCATAGAATAGCCAAAGTTTAAAACTAAATATCCCAGCAGAAGATAAAAGAAATAAATGTTAATAAATGCAGCAATCGCTAAGCCTCCACCCATTAAAACAATTATTAATATCCACGCTGTGGTTGTGTTAACTTCACCAGAGGCTATTGGCCTTGTTTTTTTTCGAGGATGAAGTCTATCAAGATCTCTGTCATTGTAGTCATTAATCACATAAACACCGGAGGCAGCTAGACTAAAGGCCAGAACCCCCATGAGTAATAATTTTAATTCTGGAAAGTCAAATATATTTCCTGCGAAAAATATGGGTACAAATAGGAACAAATTTTTTACCCACTGTTTTACTCTTATGAGTCGAATGATTGGATGCATTTTTACCAGATATTTTCTAAATCTTCTTTTTTATACAGATGATCGCGCGTTACATACAACGACTGAACATTTTTTCTCTTCAGCATCAAAGGATCTTTTGTAAAAAGTCTAGATATTAATGCAATGGGAAATAAGAATATGAAGTAAAGGGCAGTGAGAAGTATTCGAGAATTAACCCATCCTAACCCAAAAGCCAGTTTAAACCATGCCCACTCTATCCATTTTGCTGTAATGGGAAATAGGATTGTAATTGCACCCATACCTAAAGCAATTGTTGCTAATACGGGTAATTTCATTACTAGTGAGAGTACAAGCAAACCGGTAACGATGACTAAAATAGTCTTGAATCTATCTTGATTTTGCACGGTAAAAAAGAATTAGAAAAGTGTATAAATAAATGGTGCCACGGCCGATCCTCCACCTATAACAATTAGCACACCAAGGAAGATTAATAATAAAATGACGGGTGTTAACCACCATTTCTTTCTTTCCTTAATAAATTTGAATAAATCTTTTAAAAATTCCATGATTAAAGCAATTTAGACGGTGCAAATTTAATAAATTCAAGTTAATCGAGTGTAAATTCTTCTTTCCAATTGTCCTTTTCCATCCATTCAGGTTGTTGCTTTTTATCGAATACAAAATTCCCAACTACTAGAAAGTCCATTTCAGTACGCATAAAGCATCTATAAGCATCTTCAGGAGTACATATAATCGGTTCACCACGAACGTTGAAACTTGTATTAACAACTAGTCCATAGCCTGTAATTTTTTTAAACTCTTGTATTAAATTATAATACATCGGGTTTGTTTCTTGATGCACGGTTTGTATACGTGCAGAAAAATCTATGTGCGTTATAGCAGGCATGTCTGATCTTAAGTAATACAATTTATCTTTCAGAGACAGCGTATTAAAAGCTTCAGGGAGTTTTTTTCTACGATCTTTATTTATAGGCTGCACCAATAGCATATAAGGTGATATCGTATCATGCTCAAAATATTGTTCGCATTCTTCAGCTAACACAGAAGGAGCAAAGGGTCTAAATGACTCTCTAAATTTAATTTTGACATTAAGCTTCTTTTGCATCTCCTCATTACGTGGATCGCCTAAAATGCTTCTGCCTCCCAAGGCACGTGGCCCAAATTCCATACGTCCTTGCATCCAGCCTATAACGTTTCCTTCAGCAAGTTTCCCTGCTACATGAGCGCATAGCGCGCTGGCTTCTTTAAAGTGCGTTGCTACTGCATTATATTTTTTGGCAGCTAGCTGTACATCTATATCAGAGTACTCAGGACCCAGATAAGAACCCTTCATACCATCAAGGCCAGTTGGTGTAATGCGTTCTTTTTCAAAGAAAATATGATAGGCGGCTTGGGCTGCACCTAATGCTCCTCCTGCATCTCCTGCAGCGGGTTGAATAAATACGTTTTTGAAGATGCCAGTATTGTATAGCTTTCCATTTGCAACACAGTTTAGTGCTACACCACCAGCCATACAAAGATTATCAGAATTAGTCAACCGCTTTGCTTCTTTTGCCATTTTTGCTACTGCCTCTTCCGTTATTTGTTGAATGGCTAAGCCGAGATTGCAATGCTTTAATTCGAGTTCTGCTTCGGGTTTTCTTGTTTTGAAACCAAATAGCTTTTCCCACTTATCATCATGCACCATGCGTAATCCCGTAGCATAATTAAAATAATCTTGGTTTAACCAAATCGAGCCATCTTCTTTCAGTTCAATAAGATTGCTTTTAATGATTTCAACGAATCTATTTACTTCGTCACTTCCTGGCACGCCATAGGGAGCTAGCCCCATTAGTTTATATTCTCCTGAGTTTACTTTAAAGCCAAGAAAATAAGTAAACGCCGAATACAACAGACCTAAAGAGTGTGGAAATTTAAGCTCTTTTAAAATTTTTAGATTTTTACCTTTTCCATGGCAGATCGAAGCAGTTGCCCATTCGCCTACGCCATCAATTGTTAGAATTGCAGCTTCTTCATAAGGTGACGGATAAAATGCACTTGCTGCATGAGATAAGTGATGTTCAGGAAAAAGTAATTTTAGTTTCTTTCTATCAAACGGACCTATCTTCTCTAACTCTTCATAAATAAGTCTCTTCAGAAACATTTTTTCTTTAAGCCAAACAGGAATAGCGGTAATAAATGATGCTAATCCTTTTGGAACAAAAGCATAGTATGTTTCAAGCAGGCGCTCAAATTTTAAAAGCGGTTTATCATAAAATGCTATGGCATCGAGTTGATCAATTTTTACGCCGCCATATTCAAGACAAAACTTTACTGCATTTGTTGGAAAGTTAGGATCGTGTTTTTTTCGTGTAAAACGTTCTTCTTGGGCAGCGGCAATAATTTCTCCATTCTCTATGATAGCTGCTGCTGAATCATGGTAAAACGCGGAGATTCCTAGAATTTTCATTTAATCTTTAAAATATGTGAAAGTTTATCTGCAATCTTTTTATGCCCTGAAGCTTTCAAGTGATCATCTAATCGATAATAGTCTGATTCACACAATATATCCTCAAGATTAACAATTTTTATGTTTTTGATATAGTCTGGATAAACATTCTTATCAATTTCCGCTTTTAAGATGTCTGAGAATTTACGTTTCTCATTGCAACTAGGCGTCTCAAAGATAACAAGATCTATACCACCCAAAGGAACAGCTGCATGTTCAAGTACATTTATAAAGGCTTTTACTTCATTCGAATTTGATTTTTCATTTTCGTCAAGAAGTCCCAAAATATCTTTAATTAAATACCAACCAATAAAGGCAGCATGCTTTCCAAAGAAGTACTTCGAAATATCCTTGGTTTTTTTTACATATTCATCATAATCGCGATTACTAGATATTGTAAGGGTGTTATGGGCTTGGCCATATAAAACGTTTTCACCGAGATCACTTCCATGATATTGGATCACCAAAGTTTTTAGACTATCTCGGTTTATTCTTTCTAATAAGCGTAGCTCCCGTACTGTTCCGTAAGAGGAAATACCCGCATTAAGCATTCTTGTCTTTGTTGTTGTGCTGAGTAGTTTCACAAAAGTAGAGTCTTGCGGAACTCCCCATCCCATGGTGAATGAATCACCTAGAAAGACTATTTCCGGATGTTTTAATGCATCTTCTGTGTCCCGCACACCGAGGGTATTAATGTTGAATTCATTGCTAAATTCTACGTTTGAAAATGTACACGTTTTAGGTTTTAGGGTGTAAAATAGCGAATCATCGTAACGGGCACAGGCAGGTTCCCTCTGTATAATATTTCGCGTGGCAATAGCATAATATTTTCTATATGCAGGTAATAGTAATTTTGGTATTGTGCTAGGGTGGGTAAGGAGAGTTTGGAAAGAAAACTCAATAAGGCCTAAAAGAAAAATTAAAATAACTATATTATAGAGTACAAAAATAAACTTTTGTTTAGATGAACGTTTAATAGTCATTATAATGGATGCAATCGGTTTAATACAAATGAAAACATGGTTTTATAGATTGATACCTGGAATAGGGTTGAAAAATCATATAAAAATACATTTTTAATATATATCGCAGCAAAGTTATAACTAACCGTTATACAGCTGGAAAACCACGTAAAAAAGTGGTATTTTTGGGAAAAAATTAAGGCATATCAATGGATATTATTCTGTTATTGAAAGTCATTTGGAGAAAGAAGTGGATTCTTTTCTCAATACCTATTATCGCTGCAATTGCAGCTTATTTCTTTTTGTACAACACAGTTAGCTTATATCGCTCAACTGCTCAAATATCAACCGGCTTCACCATAACTGACCAAGTTCAGTTGACTGATGAAAAGTTTAACGCGCGAGACGCGGATATTAAATTCAACAACTTATTAAGCTCAATGAACGCTAACATTGGGTCTAATCTAGTTAGCTGTAGGCTATTGTTACATGACCTTGATGGTCAGGAAACGCCGTTCCATAGACCAACCGCTGAAAAACTAAAAAGCGTGCCCAGCGAAGTTGAACAAGTATTAAAATACCTACGAAAAAAATTAGATAAATTAGAGCCTTTATCAACCTCAGACAAAGAGTATGGATTAGCAAGGAAATACTTTAATGCATATGGTTATAGTTATCCAACTGTTATTAAATTTTTAGCGATATACAGAGTGCCTAGTACTGACTTTATTCAGGTTGACTATGTATCAGATAACCCAAATCTTTCTGCCTTTGCGGCTAACGTCTTTTGCCAAGAGTTTATACGGTACCATAAATCTTTAAAGTCTGAACGTACTGTTGAATCAGTTGATTTCTTAAAGCAACTGGTAACAGAAAAAGAAACCGATTTAAATGAGAAGTTAGAAACACAAAAGCTCTTTAAAGCGAATAATGGCCTAATGGATATACAAGTAGATGGTAGTCAGCTTGCCACCTTGGAATCGCAAAGCGATGAGATACGTACAAGGATGCATCGTCTAGAATTGACTCGAAATAGATTAAATGATGAATTGAGAGGTGTAGGAAATACGCCAACCAATAATAATGGAAACCAAACTATTATTTTGCTTCGTGAAAAAATTAATAGATTAAATGAACAATACATCACGGGTGGATCATCAAATCAAAATCTCCTTGACTCATTAAATAGGTTACGTAGGCAGTATGATACGCAGATGGCGAATGCAGCCTCTCAGTTAACTACACCAAGCTCAGGCTTGTCACCTGCAGATATGCGGTCTAAGCTAAAAGATACGGAAATAGAATACCAAGTAGAAAGAACCAACCTTTCGATGGTTGAAGCAAAAATCAGGAATTTACAATTCAGTTTTTCTGGCCATGCATCTAAAGAAGCTAAGCTTGACGCTATACAAAAAGAAGTGGATTTGTCATCGCAAGAGTATTTGAATGCAAAAGCTAAATACAATGATGCTCAAAGCAGATTGTTAACGGGTAATTCATTGCGCCAAGTTGTAATGGCTACTCCTCAAGGGCCAGAATCGTCTAAGAAAATGTTAATTATTGGATTGGCCGCTTTCAGTAGTCTTGCCATCTGTTTGTTTGTGATTGTTGGTATTGAACTCATTGATGTATCCATTCGCACTTTTGATAAGTTCAAACGAATTGTTGGGCTGCCACTTGCAGGTACGTTAAATAAAATTGATAGCAAAAATTTTAATATACGAAACCTTTTTAGCCAAGCCGGAAGCAATGATGAAACAGAAATGTATAAATCATTACTGCGCAAATTAAGACATGAGGTTGAAAGCATGAACGCGAAAGTGGTTCTGTTTACCAGTCCTAAGAAAAAAGATGGCAAAACGTTTATAATTTTTTCATTAGCCTATGTTTTAAGCCTTGTAAACAAACGTGTTCTTATCATAGACACTAACTTTAAAAACAATTCACTTTCTCAGCTTTTAGCCAAACAACAGTCCGATTTAAAAGTAATTGAAGGAAAGAATAGAAATTTATTGATCGGTGCGCATGGACCAAAAAAGAAGAATGAAAATGGTGAAGATGTACCAGACGAAAGCGACGAGAATACCTATGATTTAATTAATCCTACCAAGTATAAAAATATTTATGTGGTGGCAAATGCAGGTGGTGATAATGAATCGCCAGCAGAGATTTTATCGGGAAGAAATTTCAACAATCTTATTTCTGTATTAGCAGAAAGCTTTGATTACATTCTTCTTGAAGGCGCAGCACTTAATGATTACTCAGACACGAAAGAGCTTGTTAAATATGCGGATAAAGTAGTTGCTGTGTTCTCAGCAGAGTCGTCTATCAAGCAATTAGACAAAGAATCTATTTCGTATTTTAAATCGCTTGGTAATAAATTTGGTGGATGTGTTTTAAATCGTGTTGATATAAAAGATATGAAACTCTAGTTTCTTAAGAATTCAATGAACTACTCATTTTCAATTAGTAATTCATTGAATTCTTTCTCTTTTTGAATAAGAATTGTCTTTACAATTAAACGTGCAGATTCAAAGTCTATTTCTTGGTTTTTAACATGCCTGTTTATGTGCGCTAAACATGTGTTAATTACTTTCATGTTTACATTCTTATTATAAGGGGCACGAAAAACCTCAACATCAAAATCAACAGGAAATTGGCGTTTAGCCATATTAAAGACCTGGTTCGCATGTCTTATTTCTGTACTGTTTAGGGAATCCAACATGGCATTTGCTTCATCTTCCCTAACGTTATCAATAGCTTCAAGAATTTGTTCTAACGTGATCTTAGATTGATGCATGGTTTTAACGATCGTGGTTGCGCCTTCATTAACGGGAGTCTTAATCTTACTAACTTGCGTTTTAATTTTTTGAGGAATATAAGCCGGTAGTTCGTGCTTTGACGTTATGGCCTTTGCTATTGCTGTAGGAATGTAAATTTTATAGATGAAATACCAGACCCCTGTAATGGCTAAAAGAAGCACAAAAAGTATCAAAGCAGGTTTCGATTTCATTTACCAATCTTAGACTTTTTTCTGATTCATATCTAACCAATGACTTAAATCTTTTTTAATAAGCGCCTGAAGTTTTATAATGTCGTCTTTATAAACTTCAAAAGTTAAAAATCTTCTAATTTCTGGGTCAAGCTCTGGGCGAATAAGATTTTTGCCACGAAGGTCATTGAGCTTTCGTTTAAGGGCAATGTTACTCTTTATTTTGTCTAATAGACTTTTCGGAAGCATGTGGCGCATATAATTACTAATCAAGCCCCCTTGTCCTATTACTTTATTTAATGATTTATTTTTTACAAAGCCTGATTGATTGTAACGTACAGACTGATCGGGTTTAAAGTTCGTATCAACATCAAGAAACGCATATATCTCAGTCATTATTTTCTCACTGTTATTTTGAAATTCATCGTAAAGATAAACTCTAATATTTTCTGCAGGAAAGAGTTCAAAGTATCGAGATAGATTTTGATAGTAATATCCTTCTTTAACGAGATCATTGCGTTGCCACCATATCGAATTTCTATCGACACAGTCAGAAAATTTTTCAGAGGGCAATCTATTCTCTCTTGCAAGATGTAGAAAACGTGAATATAAGCGGCTTGCCGGTTGGCGGAGTATAGCAATAAGTTTTACATCAGGCATGTAGTACTTAATTCTATTAGGCGCTTCCTGATGATACATGTAGGTATTAGATGTCTCACCCTTTAATTGATCAGGTCTCGCTTCTTTAAATAATTCAAGATATTTTTCTAGCGTTGTGGTAGACCTCACAAAGTGCTTTATATCGTCTTCATTGCCGTGTAGATCATCAATTTTTGTATTTTCATATCCAAAAAAATTAGGTTCTTTAACCTGAGGCACAAAAATTTGTGGATGTTGATTCAAATATTTATCTAATGAAGTTGTTCCAGATTTGCCAGCACCAATCACTAGAAAATCAGGTAATAGATTGTGTTTTTTAAAAGCCATTTTTCGGTGGAAAATGATTAGAGTACAAAACTATTTTAATATGTCCTTATATTTGCGACTTGGTTTAATACGTTCATTAAACCCTAAGGTAAGTTATAATTTTAATATCAGCTTTGTTACTTATCTATATCGGTTGAAACTCTAAACAAGACTACATTGGCTTCATCACAATCAACGCGCATGTTAAAACCAGGCGCTTATTCACTTCTTAACAGAGTCTCCATAGCCTTTTTTGCAATGCTTAGTGTTTTTTTTATGGCGCACAGCATGAACAAAGAAGATATGGGTGTATGGGCATTGTTCCTAAGCGTTACTTCTGTAATGGAACTTGTGCGCAATGGTTTCATTCGTAATCCCTTTATTACACACGTTGTAGGTGCAGAGAAAAAAGACCGAAACGAATTTACCGCCAGCTCATTGGCACTTCATGGGTGGTTAACGTTAATTATCATTTTGATACTTCTTGTAGGAGCGAGGCCATTGTCTATTCTTTGGAAAGCGCCTGTGTTGGAAACTTTGTTTTACATATATGCTTTGCGTTCTATTGTATTAATTCCAAGCCTTCATTTTGAATATTTACAACAGGCGCAGTTGGAGTTTAAAGGTGTATTTATCAACAACGCGCTACGTGCAGGGCTTTTTGCTGTCTACAACGCTATCGGTTATTTTATGAATCTAAAGGATAGGAGCTTTCATCCAGGATTAGTTGAGCTTGGATGGGTTTATCTGATTACAGCATTCATCTCGGTGATAATTGTATACCCAACGGTGAAGAAGCTTCCTTTCGAAGTCTTTCCTAGAAACTTCACAAAGAAAACCATGATTGAGCTTACTAAATTTGGTAAGTATACATTAGGAACAGTTATAAGCTCAATGGTAATGCGTAGCACAGATTCCTGGATGATTGCAGGAAGTAAATACGGCGCGGAGGGAGTTGCCTCTTATAATCCAGCTTTGCGATTTGCTAATCTTGTAGAAGTTCCAACGCTTGCTATTACTAATCTTGTATTTCCGCAAATTGGTGGAAAAATGAAAGAGCGTGGTAAAGAAGGTGTAAAAGATATTTATATAAAATCAGTCAGCATAATCCTGGCAATTATGCTTCCCATGATTGTACCACTCTATGTTTTCGCTGACTTTTTTGTCAGGTTTTTGTTTGGCGAGGGTTATATGGAAGCAGTGCCTATTTTGCAGGTCACAATTTTTTATACGCTTATCATTCCCTTCAATCGGCAATTTGGAACTGTGATGGATGCTCTAAAGACACCGAAAATTAATTTCTATCTACTGGTGATGATGGTGTTTTTGAATGCGGTATTAAATTATTTCCTCTTAAATTCAATGGGACTTATGGGGTCGGCATATGCTACATTGATTTCTTATATCATCATTTTCGTTCTGAATCAAATCATTTTATTCAGAATGTTCCGGGTGAACACATTTAAAGTCATCCCGGCAATATTTGGATGGTATATTGTAGGGTGGGAAGTATTTCAAGAAAAAATTTTAAAACGTTTTATTAAATAATGGCCGCTCAGAATATCGATATCATAATGCTGGCTTTACCGCGTTGGGATGGTGCATATTCATCAACGGCTTACTCGTTAGCAAAAGAGCTTTCAAAATATGGTAGAGTCTTTTATATCGATAATCCATTTACATATAAGGATTACTTAGGGAACAAGAATTCGACACAGATAATAAAGCGAAAAAAAGCACTTCTCAAGGGTGAAGATATTTTTACAAATCCGGATAGAGCGTACCCAAATTTGGTAGCTGTAACGCCCAAGCTTATTTTGCCTATTAATTGGTTACCCCAGGGTTTTTTATACCGTACATTATCACGCATTAATGATGCTTTGGTGTATAAGGCAATTGGAAAAACAATCGCGGATTATTCAATTAAGAAGTATATTTTTATTAATTCTTTCAATCCATTATTCGGAAAATACTTCCCTCAAATATTTAAACCTTATTTGAATATTTACCATTGTGTGGATGATATCAGTAAATCAACCTATGTTTCGAAACATGGTGCAAGGTTAGAGAATGAAGCCGTTGCTAAGGCAGATTTAACTTTGGTTACATCCATGGAATTGTTGCGACTAAAATCAATGCATTCATCGCATGTAATTTATCTCCCCAATGCGGCTGATGTGTTATTATTTCAGCGTGCTGTAAATGAAGATTTACCAGTACCACCCGAAATCAAGAAGATTGAGGAGGGAAAAAAAATTATATGTTATACAGGCAACATTTGTCATCGCCTAGATTATCAACTACTGGCCAAAATTGCATTAAAGCATACAGACAAGATGTTGCTTATGATTGGCCCTTTGGCCAATGATAACTACAAGAAGGCTGGTCTTGATAAAATGCAAAATGTTATTTTTACGGGTAAAAAATCGATAGAAGAATTGCCAACGTATTTGAAACATAGTCATTGCTGTGTTATCCCGTTTCTTTGTATTCCTCTTACTAAGAGCATTTACCCATTAAAGATTAACGAGTATCTGTCAGCAGGAAAGCCTGTGGTAACTACAAATTTTTCAGAAGATATCGCTAATTTTGGGAATGTGGCGTTTGTGTCCAACGATCATGAGCAATTTTTAAATAACATTGAGGTTGCGTTATCGTCAGATAATAAGGAAAAAGCGGCTAGCAGGGTTTATTATGCAGCCAGTAATAGCTGGTCGGCAAGAGCAAAGCAGTTTATGGAGATCTTGAATAATCATGAACATGGAAGAAAATAATGAAATGAACGAGCCAGAACACAAGCCTTTTACAGATAAAGAGCTTGTTAGGGTTGTAGCTATCGTTTTTGTTTTAGCCATCTACCTCATCATTTTTTTAAAGATTCTAATTCTTCAATAAGAATACACCAATGAATTTAGAAAAAATAAAGGCGAGTTACCCAACCATTCTATTGGCAATGATCTTATTGATCGTTTCCGTTGCTGTCGCTTATATGATGGCAAATGTTGATTTGGTTGTCGGTCCCGTAGTAGTGGTGTTATTACTGGGCATTTTATTGGTAATGGGTATTTTTATTAATTATAGAGTTGCTATTTACGCTAGCTTTTTTCTAAGTGTTTTTATGTCGTGGGCAAGTAGAATTTACGCACCGCCTATTCCCTTAGGTGTTATATTAGACTTGTTAGCTGTTCTTGCATTTATAGCCATATTTTTTGCAAAGGATGAAGAGCGTGATTGGAAGTTATTAAACTCACCCATTACCTACCTTTACCTCGTTATTGTTGTCTATCAGTTTCTGCAAGTTTTTAATCCAAGTGCTACGTCGTTTACAGGTTGGGCGGTGGCCTTAAGAGGCAATACGTCATTTTTGCTTTACATTGTGTTTTTCCAAATGCTCTCTTCTTTTGAGCAGGTCAAAAAATTTACCAAGGTATGGATTGTGTTATCAGCTGCGGTAGGCCTGTATGGAATTTATCAGGAAATTTTCGGACTTACTTATTTTGAAAGGAATTGGGTCTACTCCTCTGAAGCGCGCGTAAAATTGCTTTATATATGGGGTCATATGCGGAAGTTTTCAATCCTATCAGATCCTTCGGCCTTTGGCTTGTTTGCTGGTTTTAGTGGTTTGGGATGTTTGATTTTAGCAGTTGGTCCATTTAAATCCACTTACAGGGTGATATTGGCGATTCTAGCATTAATAATGTTCATATCAATGTCTTTTTCAGGCACAAGAACAGCTATTGTAATGGTAGCGTTTGGTATAATCTTTTATATCATATTGACCATCCGCAGTAAAGCGACAGTTATGGTAATGGCGGTGTCTATAATAGGCGGGGTATTACTTCTTTTTGGACCTTTTCATGGAGGTACGGTCAAAAGAATTCGATCAACATTCAACGTTGATGAAGATGCTTCGATGGGGGTTAGAGACAGGAAACGTATTAGATTACAGGACTATGTACAGACACATCCATTTGGGGGCGGATTAAATACAACGGGAACCAATGGGCTAAAATATTCTCCTGGACATCCGCTAGCTCAGGGTTGGGATCCCGATAGCGGATATTTATTAACGGCTTTGGAGCTGGGATGGATTGGACTAATTATAGGAATGGCATTCTTCTTTGTTGTAGTATTAAAAGGTATTAATAATTATTATGCGCTAAACGACCCCTTGTTAAAAGCGGTAACACTAGCTTATATTGTGCCTTTTATGGCACTCTCAGTAGCACATTATGCGCAGGATGCTGTGTTTCAGAAGCCCGTATATCTAATTGTAACTGCTACGTACGCATTAATGTTAAGACTTCCTTCATTTGATAAATCGTTAAAAAACAAAATAGTATGAAAAGAATTATCGTGGTGTTTTTATCAATCGTGTCTTTAAATACATTCGCACAGAATGTGGACTACAATAAAATAATATTACCTGATTATGTTAAAGATGCTGATTTTGGCGAGAAACTAGTTCAACTCGCATGGCGTAATCACCCGGAAAATGATGTTTTTAGAAGAGAAATTACCCGTGCAAAACTTGATAAAAAAAGATACTCAGTTGATTGGCTAAATTCTATTAACCTTCAAAGCAATATCAATGAATTTACCATACGAGGTGAGGAGAGAGCTCAGTTTTACCCGCGATACAACATAAGAATGTCGCTTAATCTAGGTGCATTTTTTACAATTCCTTATGACAATAAGAGGGCAAAAGAACAAATAGCCATTACAGAAGATAATTTAAATTCACAAAAACTTCTTCTGCGTGCTTCGGTATTAAAAGCGTACAACGACTTTTTACTAAGAGAAAAGTCATATAAGATTCAAACGCAAATGTTAACTGATACAGAAAGTTCTCACAAATTGGTAGAGCAAAAGTTTAAAAATGGTGAAACTACATTTGATGTATATGTCAATAGCTTAAACAATTTTAACAGGCTTTCTATAACCATACTTGAAGCTGAGCATGACTATAAGAACGCAAAGCTTGATCTTGAACAATTCATAGGAATGAAATTGGAGGACGTTAGGTAATTCGCATACATTCGCAAAAAATATCCTTACTCGTACCAACATTCCCTCAATGTATGTTGGTACAATTTTTTGATTACATTTTCCGTCTGCTTTAATCTCTTCATGGAGAACAAGAAGTTTCTTCCCTATATTCATTATTTTCGAGGGGCTGCAATATTATTTATTGTTGGTCTGCACGCTTGTATTTCTTTAAAATGGGGTGATGGCATTCTCCAACGGAAATTTGTGCTGGTTTTATTTAATAACGGTACCGTTTTATTTGTATTTATTTCCGGATATCTCTTTTACCACCTTAGTAAAAATCGATTTGATTATCTTGATTATTTAAAAAAGAAATTCTTTTACGTCATCCTACCTTATCTAATAGTTTCAATTCCCGCACTAATAGACAAGTTTTTCATTGATAAGGTAGGAAGCCATTGGTGGATGGATCAAGGTTACGGCCAAAAGTCTGTTATTTCAAAGCTAGTGTTTTTATTGCTGTCAGGTAGGCATATGGGTGTACTGTGGTTTATTCCAATGATCACGGTGTTCTATATTTTTGCCCCACTTATATTACGTTTCGCTAAGAGTCAAATATTTAATTATCTAGCTCCTATAATCATCTTTTTTGGCCTTTATACTTTTAGATTTGGGTATTATGCCGATATTGGCTTATCGTTAGAGTATTTCTTCCCTATTTATATATTTGGCATTTGGATCAATAAATTTAAAGAGCAATTTTTTGTTCAGGCACGTATTATTGTCATTGTATTGGGGTTATTTTACCTAGGCATTTGTGTTGGTGAATTTTTAGAAACCATCCCTTTTGATGACTTAATAAAAACACGCGACGGTTATGTTGTTTATAATGGATACAGGCTCAATTACAATAAACTTAAAATGCAAATTTTGTGTCTAGCATTGTTGATGCTATTCTATCTTTTAAACAACAAACAATTTACCTTATTAAAACTTTTGGGTGATTATAGTTTTGGGATCTTCTTCGTGCATTTATATGTAATTGAGATTTTAAGACTAGCAGATCATACAGGATTACTAAAAATTTCACCACCAACGATGTTTACTTTTATATTTTACTATCTTTTTATAATGGTTATTACGCTGGTTATTGTTAAGCTAATCAAACTTTCATTGAAAGAGAACAGTCGTTATTTTATAGGAAGCTAATAAATACAGTATGAGCAGACAATGGCTTTATTTGATAATTTGTTTAGTAGCTACCACAGTATTTTTTTTATCCAACGAAAATTTAAAAGGGTATCTAAGATGTGACTCATGTTTAGGAAAAGAAATTCATTCACCACCTGATTCGCTTTATAATTACGAACTTTCTAATAAAGCACCTTTTAAGTACAGAATATTATTTCCAACGATTGTTAAGGTCAGCCATGCACTAGTTTTTGATAGATTTGATAACATAGGTTTTTATTATACGTATAAATTTTGGAGTTGGTTTTTTTACGTTTCTTCAGCTTGTTTGTTATTCTACTTAATGACATTTGCCGGCTTTTCTGATGGGCACTGCCTTACAGGGGCATTTATTTTTATTCTTTTGCCGCCCATGTTGATGGCTTATACCCTTCCGGTTCATACCAGGGAAGACCCATTGGCTTACTCGATTCTCTTCATCGGATTAATGGCCTTATTAAAGGATAAGAAGATTTTGTTTGTGGTTATTTCAGTAGTAGGTGTATTGTGCAGAGAAACTTTGTTATTACTTCCTATGCTTTACTTTTTCTTCTCGGATGATAAGAACATCTTGAGAAGATTGGTTATACCAGCCATACCTAGTATTGCTTGGCTGACATTACGGCTTTCGATGAAACACGCGGAGTATGATGTTGAAGAAGGTTTTAAATGGAACAACAACAACATTGAACAAGTTTTTGGATTTCTGTTTATAACATTTAATGTACTCTGGATTCCTTTCATATTTCATGTCATTAACTTGAAGAATAGATTGCAAACGACGAACAAGGTTCGTCAATTCTTCTATAGAACTTCTTTATTAACCCTAATAACCATTCTGCTTACTACTTATTTCGGAGGGATTTATAACGAAATTAGGCTACTTTATTTATTAGCTCCATGGATGATTCTCATTACACTCGATTTCGTTGAACAATACGGTGATAGAATGAAAGTACTCGTGCTAACAAAAAAATATCTTCTTTACATATTTTTAATCACTGTTGTTTGTGTAGTTATTACGTTGTTTACTTTAAAATATCAACCAAGGTTAATTGTGCCTGGTAAGTACCGCGTACCATATCATTTATGGATCATTATTTCCATGATCTATATCTATATAACGCTTATTTTTGTACCGGTTTCATTCAAAGTTCGCGGATCAAAAAGAATATAAAATGTCTAATCTGCTTAAAAAGTCATTATCAAACAAGAGCGCCGTTAGGTTAGGGTATGGCCTTATTATTTTAACGGCTTTGCTGCCACTTTTTTTTCATTACCCTTACCGCATCAATTTATTTTTGGCATGGGAGGGGGCCTTTAGAATGGCGCAAGGCGAAATTCCTTATCAGGATTTTGGTAGCCCGGTAGGATACGGCTTTTGGCTTCTACCAGCCCTGTTCTTCAAAATTTTTGGTCCTTATGTTTATACGTTATTAATTGTTCAGGCTTTTATAAACATCATTTCAGGGATAGCCTTTAGTAGATTGTTAAAGATTTTTTTCGTGCCTCCTACTGCACGCCTACTCCCGTTATTGGTGTATTGCTTGTCGTATTCTATGTTTAACTTCTGGCCCTGGTACAATCACTTTGTATTTGTTGTGGAGTTAGTTGGATTTTGTATCCTATGTTCACAAATTTTAAAGCCAATTAATGAGCGAAGGCCAATTAAAATTATAGTTGCAGGATTTTTAATTGCTTTGGCTTTTCTTACCAAACAAGATACGGGTGGGCTTGCAGCCTGCATAGCCATAGCAGTTCTGTTGTTAGATTTTATATACGAGAAGAAAATAAAAACGGCTTTGATTTTTCTTGGTGGTTATATGGCTTCTTTATCTGTCATGATTCTGCCTTTCTTAGCCTATGAATTTAGCTACTGGTTTAACATGGGACAATTTCCACATAACTCCAGAGTAGATAAGTTTGATATCGTCAATGAATTTTTAGGTGCTTCTGAGTTTATTAAATTATATCTCCTGTTCATCGTTTTCATCGTGGCCTCTAAACTGAATCAACTTAATAGTTGGCGAGAAGAGAAAAGTTACTTCTTATTCTTACTTGTAGTTATTGCTATTCTTGCACAAGCCGCAATAATTCAAGTGACTAGCTATACACCACTCGATGGGAATATATATTTTCATGGATTGGCCTTTGCATTCATCACTTTTCATTTCTCAAGACAAATAGACTATTCTAAAATTATAAATTTCTCTGTATTTGGTTTATTGGTATGCCTTTGGTGGTCTGGTGTTTTCTGGACAAGATTTTTGCGTGAAAAAGTTCAGAAAGTGTTGGTTGATAATTCACCCAATAAAGAAAATGTAATTTCTAAAAGAACCTTCCTCATAGGGAATGATTCAACGGCGTCAGTAGGTAATAGTAGATCGAAGTGGATTGTGTCAAGTATTCCATCATTTAAGCGAATCAAAATACCCGAAGGAACAGAAAAGGGTATTAGGCAAATTATGGCACTTCCTGAGAGCAAGAAAAAGAATTTAAAAATGCTCAACATGTCTGAGCTCACACCATTGGCTTATGATATGGGGTATGATCTAGAGACCGGACCAAGCTATCCACTTTGGTACCACAAGGGTGTTGCTTTCTTCGATAGGGAGGTGAATGTCTTTTGTAAAAAAATATCAATTAAACAATACGATATTATTTTATTCGAAGACATACCAAACGTAAATCAATTTTATCCGTATGAAGTACGTGATTGCATAAAAGAGAATTACATGTTTAAGTTTAAATTTCTTGCCCCCCGCATTCCAGAGATATCTTACATAGAAGTTTATACAAAAGAATAGAAGGCAATGATACAGAACGTTACCAATTGGAATAATTATCCAATAGTAGAGGCAGATAAATTTTCTTTTGATTATAAAGATGATGTAACCTCAAAGTTACAAGATCTGTCTGACTTAGGCATTCGCGGAAATGGCCGATGTTACGGTGATGCATCATTGTCGTCAACTATTGTAAGTAGCTTACGCTACGATAAAATCATTTCTTTTGATAAAACCAAAGGAATTGTTAAATGTCAAAGTGGTTTATTGTTGTCAGATTTATTACAGATCATAGTCCCAGAGGGTTGGTTCTTACCGGTCACCCCTGGAACAAAATTCATTACGGTTGGTGGCGCAGTAGCATCTGATGTACATGGTAAAAATCACCACGTAGATGGATCATTTTCAAGACATATTATTAATATGTCAATGCTGCTAGGAACGGGAGAAATTGTCAATTGTAACCAGACTGTTAACTCAGATCTGTTTTGGGCCACTTGTGGTGGGATGGGATTGACAGGCTTAATCCTTGATGTTACTTTTGACTTGAAAAAAATTGAAACCGCGTACATTAAACAAAAGCAAATTAAAGCCGGGAACCTCGATGAGGTAATGGATCTTTTTGAACAATATGGCCACTACACGTATTCTGTTGCCTGGATAGATTGTTTAAAGAAAGGAAGCAGCTACGGCAGAAGTATTCTTATGGTAGGCGAGCATGCTACGGCGGAGGCGGTTACCAACGGCAAGAAATTACTTGAAGTAAAGGAAAAAGCGCTATTATCAATCCCATTTAATTTTCCATCATTCGCATTGAATAGTTTAACGGTTAAGGCTTTTAATGCGCTTTACTATGCGAAGAATTATAAAACTCTCATGGACAGTGTTGCGCACTATGATGGGTTTTATTATCCCCTTGATTCTATTTTAAATTGGAATCGTATTTACGGAAGTAAAGGTTTTGTGCAGTATCAATTTGTTCTGCCTCTGTCATCTAGTAAACAAGGTCTTAAAGACATTCTAACACGAATAAGTAATAAAGGATTAGGTTCTTTTCTAGCCGTATTAAAATTATTTGGTGAACAGGATGATCTTATCTCTTTCCCAATGAAGGGCTATACACTTGCGCTTGATATTCCCATTCAATCTGGTCTGTTTGAGTTTCTAGATGAATTAGATAAAGTTGTTGCTGAATATGGCGGACGAATTTATCTCTCCAAAGACGCACGCATGAAAAAGGAAATCTTCTGGAAAACCTATAGTAGGGCAAGTGAATTTAATGCTATCCTGAAGAAGTATGACCCTGAGAATAGATTTACTACACTTTTATCTAAACGACTTGAATTAAAATAATAATGAGTAAAAATCTATTACTTCTTGGTGCAACTTCTGATATGGCCGTTGCCGTTGCCCGTAAGTTTGCAAATGAAGGATTTACAATCACTTTAGCAGCGCGTAATCTTGATAAATTAAAACCAATCGAGAATGATATATCCATTAGGCATAACACAAAAGTAAATTCCGTTTCTTTTGATGCTTTGAACTTCGCATCACACACAACATTTTACAATGCCTTATCGCAAAAACCAGATGTGGTAGTTTGTGTTTTTGGATTACTAGGAGACCAGCTTGAAGCTCAAACTAACTGGAAGGCATGTGAAGAAATTATCGGTAGCAACTACACTGGCGCTGTATCAATACTAAATGTTATTGCAAATGATTTTGCTAGTAGAAAGAAAGGCGTAATAGTTGGGATTAGCTCAGTAGCTGGAGATAGAGGTAGACAAAGCAACTACTTTTATGGAAGTGCCAAGGCAGGCTTCACTGCCTATCTCTCCGGGTTACGTAATAGATTGTATGCAGTAGGTGTTCATGTTGTTACAGTTAAACCTGGTTTTGTTAAAACCAAGATGATTGAAAATATGAAGACGCCCGCACCTATTACGGGTACGCCAAGTGCAGTGGCGAACAAAATTTATAATGCCATTACTAAGAAAAAAGATGTTGTTTATGTTTTGCCAATTTGGTGGTTAATCATGCTCATCATTAAGAGTATACCTGAAGGAATCTTTAAAAAATTAAAACTCTAATGCGCTATATACTTTGTGTTTCCTTACTTTGATTAGAGCCATCTCAGCTTTATCTATTTGGAATGGAATGATCTCCCTATTAAAGTAAATCAACTTTTAATTTCGTTAATTAAGAGACTTTCCGAAGGAATTAATCTCTTAACAAAAATCTTATCGCGCTAACCACATTTTATGAGTAACATGACCTTGTTGCTTGTGGTACAATTGCTTGATAAAGCTAAAGAACAATGCTAATTGACACGAGAGGCTACAATTTGATTCAGCTTAGCAGCAATTATCTCATTTCCGTTAGACGACACATGGCAGAAGTCAATAAATATATATTCATCTCTGTCAAATGAATCGCTTATATCATAAATCCAATCATACTTTCGTTCAGCAATTTTTTGCTTGATGTGCTTATACACTTCGGAAAAATTTTTGCCTAATTCTTCGTCGAGTTTTAGATAATCAATTTTAGGTTTGCTAATGAATGCAGCCGGCTGTAATACAGCAATGAACTTACCACCTCGGTTGGTCACGATCTCATGAGCCATTTCCCAATTCTTCATCATAATTTCCGCGATTTCTTCAGCTTTTCCAGTTTCACCCAGGCAATTATAAAGTGATTTACTATCGCCAGGTTTGCTTGCGATTTTGTTCATCACCTTAAGAATATTCTCCGCGAAGGTTTTCGTTAAAACCTCCTTAACAAATGCTGATTTTTTTACATATAGTTTAGATCTAAACAATGGAACTAACCGATGTGCTGGCAACTCTTTGATATCGCTTGGGCAAAGAAATGCAGCATCATTTACGCCATCATAAAAAACAACAACATCGGGTTTAGTTTTCTGCGAGTAGAGCGTAATGAGGGCATCAAGTTCCTGCCTTGTATTGTATGCCAATTGTCCTCTGTTTAAGACATCATAGTTTGGATTTTTCTTATTGAAAAGCGCTGGAATGGTATGTGCATCATCAGATCCTTCTCCCCACATCGTGGAACCGCCAAAGAACACAACTAGTTTCTTATTCACACTATCTGTAGCCGGAGGTTCGGATGTCCTATTTCCTGTATTGTCAATTTGTAAAGTCTTGCCTTTATAGGGTAATATTTTCCAGCCGACAAAAGGTTCATATTCATGCTGTACACTATTGTAGTCATGAAAAATATCTCGTGCATGCTCACGATCCTTATCAAAGTTGGGTAGCTTTTCTCTACCACCCGCTTCGGCTGATTTCTTTAAGAAAAATCCACAGGCCCAGTTAACTAAAAATAAGAGGACAACGAAAGTGACTACGTTGATTAATATTACTTTAATGATGTTCAGTATTTTCACAGCTTTTGAATTAAAAAGACCTAATACAAGATTAGGCCTTTTTGAATAGTTGTATTTTTTATTTTTTATTAATTTTTAATCAGTAGTTTCTTTTTGCTAATTCGATTACCCTGACTTACGGTTACAATATACATTCCATTTAAAATAGTTTCAGGCGATAGTTTTACACCTTGATTGGCATCTTCATGGCTAAATGATTTATTATACCAAGTAATGCCCATAGCATCCGTTAATTGTATTTGCACAGGTAGTTCTTTATTAGTTACTAATTTAATATTAATGTTATTTGCCATTGTTGGATTAGGGTACGCATGAAACACAAAATCAGCACTGTTAAGGTCTTCTATCTTTCTGGATTCACTAGGCGATATTTTGGCTGATACGCTTCCCGCGAATAATGTATTTGTGCCACTGTTTAGCACAGCATCAGGAATAGTTACCCACGTATCACCAGAGTCTGGGCCTTTATATTGTACTGTTAATGTTTGGCCACCGGTATACTCAAGGTATTTAACATTGATTTGATAAGCAGTTCCTGAAGATAATGTTTGTACCGTACTTGTTACAGTTACATTTCCGTGAAGCCCATTGTTATCTACAATAACTACATTATTCAAAGCTAGCCTACTGCCGTCATCAGATGTGGTTCTAAACTCATACAATCCACCCGTAGTAATGTTAATGTAACCATTAAATTGAAAGTAGAAAAAGTCCTCTTGCGTGCTGGGTGATAACGTAAAATTTGGAACCTGACCTGTGAATTCAGGGGTATCCCATGTTATTAAATCGAGGTCTGTCCAGGCTCCGGTGCTATGGCCATATGTTAAACCTGACACGTGTGTTGTACCAATAACTTGATTGCTCGGTGATGAAAATAATCCCGCCATGTCGACCGCCTTTACTTCAATAGGATATGCTGCATTCATAAGTAAGCCCGTAAGTGTGAAAGATGTTTCTGCTGATCCGGTTGCAATAGATTCATTACCATAATAAATATAATATTGAGCAACGCCTGTATTGTCAGTTGCGGCCGCCCAACTTAGCTTAATAGAACTTACAGAATTTGATACGACTCTTAAATTTTGTGGCGCCGTGGGTTCTATTTCATCCTTTAAAGTTGTAACTACTAAATTTAAAGATATATTATCTGAAGGAGCGTATTTTGATCTACCCTGGCTGTTCACCATTCTTATTTTATAATTATATGCAGTTAAAGGTGCAAGCCCAGAATCATGGAAGGTGGTTGAGTTAACACCTGCCTTGCCTGCAAGCGTATAAATACCACCGGTTTTTTTTCGCCAGATTTCAACATTGCTTTCGATATTTGAATTGTCAATCCATGATAGATCAATCTCAGAAGCAGATGTCGCTAAGCCCTGAAAGTTTGAAGGTATATTACTATCCTCTAATAAAAGGGCAGAATTCCCAAAGTAAAGATTCAATGGCTCCGATACGACAGTTGGACAATTACCGTTGCTTTTTGTAATCAATGTGTATACGCCAGATGCGGCCGATGATGAAGTTGTAATTGAATAGTTCCTCACAGTATCATCTACTGTATTTGATGGAATGTCAATAAGAACTCCATTTTTGTACCAATAATAGTGATCGTTTAGATACAGTGATCTAAGTTTGATAGTATTATAGGCTGAATTGTTGTCTGGCCCCCGCATACAGGTGGTACCAGTTACGGTGATAGTAGATTGAGGTGGATTGCTCAACGAAACGGTTACAGATTGTGACCAACTGTTCCATTGCTGTTCTGTTGGGTTCTCGAATCTACTGAATCGCGCACGATAGATGCCAGGTTGTGTAGCAGTGTATTCTGCAGTGGTTGCGCCTTCAATTGTCTGTCCGTTAAACTCCCACTGGTAAGCACGGAATCCAAAGGAATATCCAAGTTTTACACCTTGACCGTTCGTACCACAAATGGTTTGATTATTATGAAAAACATGAATGTTTGATTTGTTTTTTGATAAGATCCAGCTAAAGAAGTCAGGTTCACTGTAGGCACTATTCCATGTGCCATGACCAAGATTTGGGTATAACGTATATTGAACATCCACGCCTGCCTCCTTTAATTTTTTCAGATATCCTTCCGTCCGCCCCGGTGATGGGCTCGTATCTTGTCCACCTTGAAACGTCCAAAGGGGAATCGTTGCAATTTGAGGGGCCATGCCGTCGGCAATAATTCCACCATCACTAATAGCAGACATAGGCAGCGCGGCTGCAAATAACCAGGGTGCTCTTTCAATTGTCATATAGGTTGCAGCGCCACCATTTGACAAACCATGGATATATACGCGATTAGGATCAATATTGTATTTCTTAATGGCTAGTCTTATTAATTTAATAGCATTCTGTACAGATGCAGCATCCCATCCATTTAGATTTTGCGGAAATAAAACAAAACCTGGAAATGCTCTTGACTTTATTGTAGGATCGTTAGGTAGTTTAGTTCCTGCCAGATTTCTAGCATCAAGATGAGGACCTCCGCCATGAACCAAGTTATGATCATTATTAAGAAGTTCAGAAGTGCTCGTAGTCGGGGCAAGGGGATTGTTTGTTACGGGGTTCCATGACCTTGTTGCGTGATGGCAAGTGGCATCCCAACAGTTACCACGTTCACCAGCACCATGCATCATGACAATAAGCGGATATCCGTCACTGTAGGTCGTTTTTGGTAGATAGGTCTTTGGAAATAGTAAACGATAATTCATAACGAATGCATCTTTTGCCCCTGTTTTTTCGCGCATGTTGCCTTGCATATAGGGGCTTGAATCCCAAGAAGTCATATCGGCAAATGTGTTGGTTTTTACGCCTGGCGCACTCTCCCTAAAACTGAATGTGATGTTTTCCTGTAGGTAATAATACTGCGTTGCTGATTTAGCAATACGAATGTCAAGTGCCCCAAAAGGCGTCGTGGGATTATAAACAGCGGTAGTATCTACTTGTGCGAAGCTGACAAGGCAGACAGATAGAGACCAAGCTAATCCAAAAATTTTCTTCATAAGTCTAAGGTTTAAAATCATACTATATACTGGTGTACTTTAAAAGGTAACTTTTGATAAATAAGACCCAAATAACTGTACCACTTGAAGTTTAAATGCATTTTTTGGAGTTTAAATGCATTTTAATTGCTAAATCTAATGTAAGTTAGTTATAAATTTTTGATTTTTATAATAGGTAATTATAACTTTTTCTGTCAGATGGGCCCTAGATGCGTGTGGGGGCTTTTCGTTGCTATTTATTATTTCAATGATTATGCCCATCTCGACATGACTAGCACTTTTAATGAATTAACTTCTGGATAAATACTTTTGGTAATGAAAATTTCCTATCACAACTGTTTTGCGGCTCTTTTTACGCTAAGAATTAAAAAAAAAGGATTGAATAGGATATCTTGAAAGGACAATTAAGGTGCATTTAGGCTCTCCACTAAAAATAGCTATTCCTTTACCGCGATTGGTTTAAATGAGGATTGATTTTAATCGCTTGAAAATCAAGGAAGAAAACATCATAAGTCTCCTAAAACGAGGATGTGTTTATTTTTGGCACTTACTCTACTGTAAGAATCCAAGTATCTCTGAATGAATATCTGGATTTTTGACGGTAAACGTTTCTTAATTCTTTAGCCTCTTCCATGCTGGGAGTTACACCCATATGCACAATATAATATTGGTTTTCAGGGTTAAAGGCTATATCGGCAGGATATCCAGATTTTTTTAATGTCACTGCATAGTTCTTCGCATGTAAGACAGATTCAAATGCACCCACTACTACATAATGCCCTTGAGGTAGTTCATTACCGTCCAAAGACTTTGCAACTTCTTTTTTACGTTCCTGTAAATTCTTAGTTGGGTTTTTCACTTCAGACTTTGTTTGTTCAGGTAGCTGAATAGGCACAGGCGTGTTAATTGTTTCACTTTCAATTTTGTGAACAGGTTCTGCCTTTTCTTTTTTTGGTTTTTCAGCAATAGGTTCTTCTACAATCTCGACTTCTTTTTCTGTTTCTTCAGTTTGAGTTTTTTCTGTTATCGATTTTTTAATAGTAGTCCGTGGACGTTCTTTCTTTCGTTTGCTTAATCGTACAATCAATTGAATTTCATGTGTACCTCCTCCAAGGCTTGTCACTTGGTGAGGAGCAAACTCATATGCGTATCCTAATTTTATCTTTTCTTTTATCTTGAAACCAAGAAAAGCCGCGGTACCATAGTCTTGCCGAAAAGCACCACCAACCCACGCAACGTCATCAATTTTTAAAACACCTAAAAGTTCAATTTGCGATGGCCCATTCTCTTCCGTTCGATAGAGTACAAAAGGTTCTATGGAAATTCGTTGATTAAGAATGAAATTATAACTTAGTGATGTGATGGTGTTCTGCAGCGGATCAAGCCCTGGTGAGTTGAAATTATTTTCAGATACAAGTTTAGATTTTAAAATACGAGGAAGTGCGAATCCAAATATCAAATTTTTGAATTGATAATTTAAACCAAACTGACCATCAATACCACTTGTGCTACTTTTTGTAGAAGCTGGTACATCAGGGTTATTAATTTTAGAAAGGTTTATTCCGCTATTTGAAAAGCCAGCTGAAATCCCAAAACCGATTTTATGAACAGTTGATATACTTTGACCTAAGTAAATCTGGTAACTGAAAGATATTAAGCCTGTATTGGTATGAAGTACACCAGCCTGGTCATTGAATATATTTATTCCAACTGCTGTTTTATAATTAAGAGGTACTTGAAGATTTAACGTGGCTGTCTTAGGTGCGCCATCAAAGCCAGACCACCCTTTCCGGAAGTTAAGATAAAGTTCGGTGTGTCCATCCTTAGCTAAGTAAGAAGGGTTGTATAGATATGAATTTATAAAATAATGATTGTAAACCAATGTCTGACCGAAGGCAGAACTGGCTAGCTTTTGAAGAACCAAAAATAAGAAAAAGGCTTTAAAGAACTTCATAGGGGCCTACCTAATTATAGTTACGCTTCCTGTTTTAGGCTTCTCGCCTGAACGGCGAATAACGTAAAAATAAACACCTTCGGGCAATGGTTTGCCATTCGATGTACCATCCCATTCAACGTCGTAACCAGCGGAGTGATAAACTTTTGACCCCTCTCGATTGTATACATTGATATCTGAGTCTTTATAATCTTCTGCTCTACCAATATGCCAGGTACCGGGCTTACCGTTTGAATTGAGTGTTTCAGGCCAAAATGCGTTGCTAACACCAGAGGAAACCGTTACCATCAATTCATCTGATGATTCTTGTCCATTGTTATCCTTTACAGTTGCTTTAAAACCATACGTTCCTAAAGTTAAACCAGATACCTGCAGTATGTCGGTGGTATCTAAAAGAATGTTAATAGGACTACCGAATATTTGTGTCCATTTAAATGAGATCAATCCATTTGTCCCTGCTTCAATTGTTGCGGTAATAGTTGTTGAGTTGTTAGGTAGTTCAATAATTGAATCTCCTCTAACTTTAACTGACAGCGGTAAATTTATATCCTTTGACGAAACACTAACTGTTACAAGATCACTATCTGATAGACCTTCGCCATCTGTTGCTTCAATTTTGAAAACATACGTGCCGGCTTCCAAGTTTGTGAGTGTAAGTATAGCAGTTAACTCTCCAGTTATCGTAACATTATCGCCAGAGACTTTAGTCCACTTAACTTCTGTTGCACCATCATCTATTACACTGCCTGTTAATGTAATAGTATTGTCTGGTAATTGTAATGATTGGTCGTTTCCTGCATTTGTGGTAGGTGGAAGGTTGGTTCCTGCTGATAAGACAGTAACGTTAATAAAATCAAAAGCTTGCGCCCCGTCATCATCAGAAACAGTTACCTGGAATTTATAGGTGCCCTCATCCATCGTATTTATAACCAATGGATTACTATTAGCAGCAATCATTGTGCATGCGGGCCCATTAATTTTAGCCCATTGATATGAAACAATGGTTCCATCTACATCTTGTGCTGATGCTGTTAATGATGCGTTGTTGATATTAACAACCTTGTCTGACCCTGCATTTACGGTTGGAGGCTGATTGGCAGTCGAAGCCAACACACCCACCGTGATGTCATCAAAAGCGGTGGCATCCTTGTTATCTGTTGCTGTGAATCTAAATGTATAGAAACCTTCTTTTAAATTATTTACTGTTAATGTATTGGTATTAATGTTTACCAACGCAACATCAGCACTTCCCTCCACCAATGTCCATACTTTAGATTTAACAAACCCTGCTGCATCCGGATCGATAATAATACCATCAAGCGTTATACTCATAGTCAACCCTCCAACGGGTAGAAAAACTTCTTTATCAGACTCTACAATAACAAGCGGTGGTTGATTAGTGGCTTCGGGATTAACAGTTACTATTACGTCATCATTAGAAACAGCGCCTGTTGGTAAGTTATTATCCTTAACCCTTAACCTAAATTTATAAATACCAGCAATCAGATTTGAAAGTTGAAGGGATGGTTGCGTTAGTAATCCCGTGGTTACAGTAGGCCCAGATAATTTTACCCATGAATAAGCGACAATAGATCCATCTTCATCACTTCCTGAGCCATTGAGGGTTAATATATTCGTTGGTAAAGTTATAATTTGGTCCGCGCCAGTATTTGATTTAGGAGCTTTGTTTGTATTTGCTGGCTTCACAGTTATCACGACTTCATCAATGGCTGTTGCGTCATTTCCATCGGTAACTTTGAGTTGAAAGGTATAAATTCCCGGAGTTAAGTTTCCAATGGTAACAGTAGCTGATTGTGGATTACTCAGCGTAATAGCATTGTTGCCTATCTTACTCCATTCATATTTTATGATGGATCCTTCGGGGTCGTTGCCCACCCCAGTAAGTGTTGTGATGAGCGGTGTTACGTCAACCATGGTTAAGATTTTATCAGTGCCAGCATTTGCTGCAGGAGGTTGATTAACTGCGGCCGGTAAAACCGTTACTGAAACTTGTGCAGTGGCTGTTGCTCCAATGTTATCAGTAACCATTAATTGAAAAGTATAATTACCTTCAATCATGTTACTAAGGGATACTGTAGCCGTATTATCATTTACTAAAGTTGCTGTAGGTCCGCTTAGGAGAGTCCATTTATATCTACCTATAGACCCATCGACATCAGTTTCCGAACCAATTAAATTTATCGCATTTATGGGTAAGGTTATCGATTGATTATTGCCTGCGCTAGCTGTAGGTGCTTGGTTAGTCGCTTCTTTAACATTCAGTACAACATCATCGTAACCTGAAGCTCCAGCAATGTCGGTAACGGTTAATCGAAATGTATAGGAGCCAGAAGTTATAGCCTCTACTGTAAGGGTCTGGGAACCTTGGTTTGTTAATGTAACAGATGGTAGGCCTATTTGACTCCAATTATAAGATGCTATTGCTCCTTCCGAATCAGCACCTGAACCTGTAAAGTTTGCTGAAGTTGTAGGGAGTGTAATAATTTTATCCATGCCAGCGTTGGCTGTGGGTGCTTGGTTAGCAGATCCATTAACAATGATACTGACTTCATCAGTACCTGTCGCACCATCGTCATCTGTTACCGTAAGGCGGAAAGTATAATTTCCTACAGAAGTCAAAGCTGAAACAGAAACCGTATTTGTATTTGCATTGGTAAGTGTAGCCGAAGATGGTAGCGAGGTAACTTGGGTCCATGAATAACTTACTATTGATCCATCATTGTCAGACCCTGATCCTGTAATGAATGTATTATTTGTTGGGGATGTAATTTTAATATCTGGTCCGGCTAGTGCAACAGGCGCTACGTTTTGTGCATTGATGATTACGCTAATCTCATCCGTATCTATAGCGCCTTTGCTATCTTTTACCGTTAATTGAAAAGTATAAACACCTTCTAGTAAATTAGAAATTTGAAGTGTTGGCGTAGTCTCTCCGGAAAGTGTAGCAGTAAGCAATGGTGAACTCAACTTTAACCAACTATAGGTGGCAACGGTGCCATCAGGATCCGAACCTGAACCATTTAACTTGACACTATTTAATGGTAAGGTCATAACTACGTCGTTACCTGCATTTGCAGTCGGCAGTTGATTAACATCGGCAGGCTGAACGGTTACAGATACGTCGTCAAAATGAGTTAGAGAACTGTTATCAGTTACAGTTAATCTAAACACATAGATGCCTTCTTGCAGGTTACTTGCAGTTAATGACGATGTATTTTCATTCGCTACAGCAAATGAGGAAGGTCCACTTACTTTTGTCCATGCATAACTAGTTATATTTCCATCGCTATCCGTTCCCGAGCCAACTAAAATTATAAAGTTGGTTGGCAGAGCAAGCACCTTATCAGCACCTGCATTGGCGAGAGGCGGGTTAGCTGGTGCATTATTAACAGTTACGTTAACATCTGCAAAATTTGTTGCGCCTTGATTATCTGTTACAGTTAAACGGAAGGTATAAATACCAGATGCAGTTAAACCTTTTATGGTGACGGTTGGTGAAATTGGATTTTCTATGGTTGCTATCAAAGGAACATCTTCTACCTGAGTCCATGCATAGGTTAAAGCTTTTCCTTCGGGATCACTTCCTGAACCAACGATGTTTGTTGTTTGCGTGGGCAATGTTAAAATTATATCACCACCTACATTAGCAGTGGGAGTTTGGTTAGTTGCTATTACAGTTACACTTACCTGGTCGGATGCACTTCCTCCTTTACCATCTTTAACTGTTAATTGAAAGGTATAATTACCGACAATTAAAGCAGAGAGAGAAACAGTTGATGAAGTAACGTTTGTCAAAGTAACAGTAGGGCCACTTAATTTTAACCATTGGTAAGTGATTACATCTGCCACGTCTGGGTCGTTTCCTAAGCCCAATAAATTTGTTGTGTTTGTAGGAAGGTTTATGATTTTATCCGCGCCGGCATTTGCTGTTGGTAGTTGGTTGGCATTGGCTGGCGTTACTGGTACAGTAACATTATCAGTAGAAGTAGCACCTTGGTTATCTGTAACTTTTAAGGTAAACACATAGATTCCTTGTAGTAATGCACTTAAATTTAATGTAGCCTTATCAGCGCCAACCATAGTAGCAGTTGGTCCACTTGTTTTGGTCCATAAATAGGTAGTTATTGTTCCATCAACGTCACTACCGCTTCCGATGATAGTAGCGGTATTGGTAGGTAGTTGAATTGTTATGTCAGTGCCTGCATTTGCAACTGGTGTTTGATTGGAAGACACAACCGTAATTTTAATATCATCTGAGCCAGATTCAGTTGATGTAGTTGCTGTTAATCTAAAGGTATAATTGCCAATGATAAGTCCGGTTAGCGAAATGGTTGGTTTATCTGTATTTGTCATCGTAACAGCAGGCCCACTTATTTTAGTCCACGCATAAGATGTTATGGGGCCAGCTTCTGAGGAAGCAGTGCCTTTTATATTGGTAGAATTGGTTGGTAGATTAAGCGTTATATCGGCCCCTACAATCACTTTCAGGCCATTGTTTTTGAATTGTAAAAGCCATTCATACACATTTGGATTATGCAAAGAATGATCAGGTTTATACGCGTTAGTCCAACTATCGTGGCCTACACCTGGGTAAATAGTTATAAGTCCTAAGGGATTTGGCGTCGGTATACATTCATTGTAAGCTTTAATCATAGAAACGGTTTTACTATAATTAACCGTTTTGTCTGCATCACCATGGAAAGCCCAAACAGGAATACCTGCATTAGAAATAAGGCAGGCTTTTGCGGGGTTGTTGCTATGTCCGCAAATAGGAGCTATGGCTGCTATTTTTTGATTTAGAACGGGATCCTGAACATACCCCCATGTTCCGCCACCTCCTAATGAAAGCCCAGTAAGGTAAATTCTAGATTGATCAATCCGTAAGTTATTTCTGCAGTATTCAATTACGCCATCGATATAAGATCCTGGCCAGCCAGTGTATTTAGATTTAAGTTGAGGCGAAATTAATATGAATGGAAATTGATAGCCAGCTTTTACGTGTTTTGGCGGGCCATTTCTTGCCACATTAGCAAGTGTAGCTTCAGTGTCACCTCTTTCTCCTAATCCATGTAGAAAGAATACAATTGGATATTTATTAGTATTGGTATTATAATCAGGTGGCAAATACTCGTAATACCATGTGCCTCCAGGTGTTACTTTTGCGGTTTGATTTTGGGCAGTAGAGAAATTAAAACAGGCCGTTATTAATATTAAAATTAGAAGGGGTTTGATTAATAATACTGGCTTTTGAGATAAGCGTAATGGATTCGTTTTCATAGGGAGTGGACGTGGTAGAGTTTATACACACCACTCCATAATGGTAAATGTTACTGGGCTGTTAATTCAATCCACTTAAAGTAATTAAACCCCAATAATGTCATTATAGTAATGCTACAATTGCAGCGCTACACCATTCCCCTGATATCCTTACAAATTCTTAGCTATTTTTGTTTTTTAAACGGATTAAATGTCTTTTTTAAAGACTTTATGCTGCCTTCAATAGAATAATCTCGGTTTTGTGAGTCCTTGGTGTCATGTAGCTTCGGTTTTGAAAAATAATCTCCGAACCTGGCAATCTCGCGCAAAACACGCTTGATCGTAGCAGTAATAAAACTGCCATCTCTTTCAATGGCTCGCGTACCTGTCCAAGCACGATTAGAAGAGGATCTAATAATGGCCACTTTTCCGTATTTCATAAGATCAAAACATAGCCGACCATCAAATCCACGCATATGTTTATTTAAATAGCCTTCTTTAACCCCATACTCTTTGATATAACCGAGGCTAATACCGTACGCATTTAAATGAGGACGTTTAACGTGACGAATGTCACCCATTATATCGCGTAGCAACTCGTAGAAATATAGTTTTAGGCGTGAATGATTAGCATCACTTAAATAAGAAAATCTACCGTAGACAAATACATTACCCTCCTTCATTAACTCTTTGGTCATGTTGTCTATCCATGTTGTGGGATATAGACAATCTGCATCGGCTGATAAAATGTATTTACCCTTGGCATGTTGTTGACCAAGCTGCCGCGATGGCCCAACACCTTGGATGGGTTGGAGATAGGATTGTACCCCTAACTTATCTAATATCTGTTGTGTTCTATCGGTTGAGTTGTTGTTAATAACAATGATGTCAAAGGGTAGGTCTGTTTTGCTTTTGGATAGACTATTTAGACATTGAATGATGTTCACTTCCTCATTCCAAGCTGCTATAATTACGGTAACAATCGGGTTAGTGCTAATAACACTTTTAAGACGTAGACGAATTTCTTCTATTCTAAATTCGGGGATTTCTTCCAATCTCGTATGTTCGAGGAGCTCACTATCTATCCACGATGGATTTTTAAACAAATTCATACTTTAAAAATAGGTTTGTATAACGCAAAGGATGTTACAGTGATAAGGGTGCAAATTATAAAATAAACAACAAATTTCTCAGGTTTAAAGTACCCAATCAAACAACGGTTTGCGGGTTGAAGTAATTCATCCCCGTCTTAAATTCAATTGGAAATTGTTTAAGTCATCCATTCGTCTGATATGCATAATCAGAGTTTCTATATATTCTCAGCTGCTTATAATCTTATAGATGTCTAAAGTTTTTAATGCATTGTTTTGCCAGCTAAACGCTTTTGCCCTTTCAATACCTTTTAAAACTAGTTCCTTTTTTAAGGTCTCATTGCCAAGCAAGTTAATTAATGCGTTTGCAATGTCTTCTGGATTAAAAGGGTCAACGAGTACAGCTGCATCGCCGCTTACTTCTGGCATTGACGAAGTGTTAGAGGTGATAACCGGAACACCGCATGCCATAGCTTCAACCATCGGTATACCAAAGCTCTCTCTTAAGGAAGGGTATAGGAATGCTTTAGCCATTGAATATATTGCAGGGAGCTCATGGTTTGGAATGTACCCACAGAATGTTATATAGTCTAGTATTTGTAAGTCACCAATTTTAATAGCAATACTTTGTAAATAGGTTTTATCTATATCAAGCATTAACAACCTAAAATTTAAACTATTTTTTTTACGAAGTATAGAGAGTGCATTCATAACACCTTCTACATTCTTTTTAGGATCTGTATTGCCTAGAAAGAAAACATATTCATCAGGCAGATTATACTTGAGTTTTATCGCTTTTAAAACATCCGGACTTTTTACTCTACTGAAGGTGTCGCTAACACCATTATAGACTGTTGTTACTTGATTACTCTGTAAGTTAAAATGTTGTACTATTCTGGCTTGCTCATAGTTTGACACTGTAAGTATCTTGGCCGCTTTGCGTACTACTTGTGGCACATTCCATCTTCTATAAAAGTTGCCGAATATTTGATATAATGTTCCCTTGGTGAAATTAAGTTTCTCAAGGTAGATTATATCGTGAAGTGTAATGACAACTGGCGTGTTTGTAAATAACGGAGCCGTATTACTGGTACAATGCAGTAGATCAAGATTGTATTTTTTTATCTCTATTGGTAGCAGCACCTGTTCCCAGTAGGGATATGGAGCACTTTTAATACGTACTATTTTAAAATTTGCAGTCTCCTTGATAACGCCATTATCTTCGTCATCTTTCATGAAAATGATATACTCATTTACCTTGTCGATAACCTGAAGTTTTATAATCAACTCAATGGCCACGATATCCATTCCATGTTTTTTCTTTCGAGAGATCCGTTGAGCTTCTATGCCAATTTTCATGAGCGGATACGTTAGGCTAATAATTTTACTTTTTCTCCATTTGTCAAATGCGTCACATTCCACATGAATCCTTTCCAGAAGGCTTGGAGTTGATCTGTCTCACGATTTAATATATATTTAGCAATATTCTTTGGGATTGAAAAAATTAAGAAGAATAGAATCCAGGATATTTTTGATAAACCATGCGTGTTTCTACGCATAAAGAGTAATCGATTACGCGTCATGTAGTAAGTCTTAAGCGTAGAGTTCTTACCGACAGACATTGATTCTTTATGATATACTTTTGAAGCAGGAACTACGTGAATTGAGTATCCAAAGTTTTTTATGGTTTCGCACCAATCTAATTCTTCATAATAAAGAAAAAAAATTTCAGGCATAACACCTGCCTTGTTGATCACACTTCGTGGTACCATCATTGCAGCCCCGTGCGCTAGGTCTGTCTCACGTAATGTATCGTGCTGACCGTTGTCTTTTTCTTTATAACCAATTCTTTTGTTACGACCTGTATAGGGATTGATTTTGTAACAACCCGCATATTGTATGGTGTTATCAGAGTTGTAATATATTATCTTAGGTGAAGCAATACCTGCTTGTGGATTATGCTCAAAGAAATTTACCAATGGCTCCAAAAACCCCTTATCAACTTCTGTATCATTGTTGATAAAGAGTAGATATTTCCCTGTGGCAATAGCAATTCCTAAATTGTTACCACCTGCAAAACCAAGATTCTCTTTACTTAGAATTAATCGTACCTCTGGAAATTCTCTAATTTTTGCTTCTGGATTTTCGGGTGAATGATTGTCGACAACAATAATTTCAATATTTGGATACGATATTTTTCGCAGTGATTCTAAAAAGGCACACGTATGGTGAACTTGATTATAATTTACAGTGATAATGGAAACAAGCGGAGCATTATTCATGACTATGGATTCGGCCTTTCTGAATGTGTGTGTGGTGTATGAATAAAAGTTTTATTAGCACCTCTTAATTTAAAGAGCAGTAGAAACATCTTGAAAAAGATACTTGGCAACAATAAAATAGATCTAAGTAACTCCCAGCTGTAATAGCTTTTTGGTATAGCAAAGATCATTGATAATATACTCAAGGTGAATAGTGCAAGCCACACAAAAGGAGAGAAGTGTAAGTAAGCTGCAAAAATGAAACTTAGAATTGTAAAGATTGTGAGCATCCCCAAATTCAACAACCGTGGTAGCTGAATGTTTTTCAATATAGCACAGTTAAAAAAGTTAATGTTTCCTTTAAATAAGGCAGCAACTCCTTCTATAAAATAGATGCGTAAATAAAGAAATTGACTTGATAGCCATCGGGTCCGCTGTTTTTCAAAAACTTCAGTGCTTTCTACTTTCTCATCATATACAATGGCGCCTTTTGCATAAAAGACTTTAATCCCACGTTTAATAAGATTTAATTCCATTTCTCTGTCGAATCCACCAATGTTGTTTTGTGATAGCAAAATTTCTTTAACCACAGCATATTCAAAGATCATCCCTGAACCAATTAAAGATGAAGACAAGCCCACCGTAACAGAGCCCTGGCGATAGATAAAGTTATTTATAAGTTCACTTAAGCCATCAAGCAAAGCCATAGGCGTGTTCTTATTTTTAGCTGATCTTTGGCCTTGTACTGCTCTAAATCCGGCGGCGAAATATGAATTCATCTTATCGAGGAAATTACTTTCCATAATATTATCTGCGTCTAAAATTAGCGCGCAATCGTAGTTATCACCAATAGCGGCCATGGCGCTATTAAGGGCTTTAACCTTTGTGCTTTTTTCAAAAGAAACTTCAATAACCTTAATCGGTAATTTACGAAGATTGTCAAGTGTGGTTGGCTTTAACGAGTCAGCAATAACAACTACATCAAATTTATCAGCGGGATAATTCTGTTTAGTAGCACTTACTGCGACGTTGATAATAACTTGATCTTCCTTATAAGATGGTATAAGTACCGCGATTTTTCTTTTATAAGCGTTAGAGGGAAGTGATCTATTTCTGTAGAATAGCCCCGCAAAGCTTAAAACAAACGAGTACAGCGAGACATAAGCAAAATAGGGAAGAATCACGAGTTCAATGTAGATCATCTAATTGTTATTTAAACGGCTATAACATAAAACCGGAACACTAAATTAATTTAATGTTCCGGTTCTGTTTATATTCAAGTTGAATTAACTTAAACTTTTTCTTTTTGAAGCAAGGCAGGGAATGTTGATAACATAATTTTAACATCTAGCCAAAACGAATTCTTCATTGCATACTCCATATCTAAAGCTATTCTTTCTTCTTCAGACATGTTATCTTTGCCGCGTTTTGTTATTTGCCATAACCCTGTAATCCCAGCTGGAGCGAGGAATCTCCATGCAATTTGATCTTTTGTTAGTTTTTCAGCTTCATACAATGGTAATGGTCTATTACCTACTAAAGACATATCACCAATTAATACATTGAAAAGTTGTGGTATCTCATCCAAACTCGTGCTTCTTAAAAAGCCACCAAAGCGAGTAATACGTGGATCGTTTTTAATCTTAAAGAAAACACCCTTTTCACTATTCTCACTGTACTGATTTAAATGGGCTAATTTTTTTAACTCTGCGTCGGCACCAACGCGCATCGATCTGAATTTATAAAAGTTAAATATTTTATAACCTGTTCCCGCTCGCTTTGAAATATAAAATATAGGACCCTTAGATTCTAATTTAAGGATAACAGCAATCAGGATTAGCAATGGGGATAATGCAAGTAATGCAACTGAGCATACGGCAATATCAAACGCCCTTTTTAATCCCCATATTTTTATTTTAGGAACATCGTCGAGATATGTTGGCGTAGCGTAGGGCTTATTACCACGTTGATTTTTATAAACCTTTAGCTTTTTTATAAATTCTATGCGCTTTAAAAATGCATATGTAATAGAGCCGTAATGATATTCATCTAACCCAATACGAAGCGCAAGATCTTTCGCAGCTTGTTCAAATTTTGTTGTGTATAGTATTAACGGTACAGCTGCGCTTTTAGCTATTTCAGTAAGAAATGTAACGTTAACTGAAAGTTGTTCAGGGTTTATAATAACGGCATCAATATTCGAGGCATCATGTTTAAGTTGGTCAATTGCTTCTTGTATACTCGCGTTTATGAAAAATATTTCTTCCTGAATATAGTCATGTTCAGGAACGCTTAAACTATTATCAACCCTTAAAATATTTTTAGTAAAAGTTGTTGATTGAATTTTGGGTTGAGAAACCATTTGTATTGAATTTACAAGAGGGTATTGTATAGCTATGTCCATATTATTTTACATACATGTTTTGCCTTTTCGGATCTAATGCGCGTTGTACTTCGTCCAGTAAAGCCTGGGGTTCGAATGGTTTAACCAAGTAATTAAAAGCTCCGAGTTCTAGACACTGTTTACGTTTCGCAGAATCTTCAAAACCCGAAAGCATTATTACTGGTATATTCTTAAACAACCCGCTGCTACTTAAGTTCTCTAATAATTCTATGCCATCTAGGGATGGCATTTTGATATCAGAAATTATTAAGTCTGGGATGTTCCTATCAGAGAGCCACGACAATGCCTCCATTCCGTTGTTCATAATAATAACTTCGTACTTATTATGCAGGATTTTCTCTAAAAGCCAGCATAAAGGACTGTCATCTTCAATGACTAATACCTTCTTCATTGGTATAAAATTTAAATACCTAATTACGCCACTTTAAAGAACCAATTAAAAATGTGGGTGTACTTTAAAGCCATTCACTTACAGACTTAACAAAGTTAGTCAATATTCAGGTTAAAGGTAACCTGGATTTTCAAAATTATCCAAAAGATTGAACCGCTTCTAGTGAAACGATTAATCTCTACCTATTAATTGAAGAACGTTATACTGTTTAAGAAGTCCTAAAATATTGTGCCATGAACAGGTTGATAGTTGCTTTTCTATCTATCTTCTCAGTATTTGTAAAAATAAATTTAGGACATGTAAGAATTTCTTTTGGAACCAGGTATTTCGAAATCGATTGTTTCAACTTTGCTAATACATTTCCCCAGTTTTCATCGGCTTTTCCCTCTGTAATTAAGATAAGTTTATTACCCAATGATGCGTCGGGAATTCCATGAATAAGGAACTTTTGTGTTATCTTATAAGAGCTGGCTATTTTTTCAAGTAATGCTTCTATTTCGTCAGGAATGACTTTAATGCCGCCTGTAATTATTATATTATCCCAACGGCCAAGCCATAGAAATCTATGGTCGTCTATAATTTCTACAACATCATTTGTAGTTATCTTTTCAGTCAAATATGGGGATTCTATAACTAAGCATTGTCGGTCGTCTAGGTGAATTTTTATACCGGGTAAAACTTTGAAGAAATGTTCCGGTGAAGGTCCATTCAACCGTTGTAGTGCAATGTGTGATACAGTTTCTGTCATGCCATACGTTGCAAAAACAGGTGCATTAATTTTGTTCAATGAGTTTTTAATTGAAGCATTAATGGCGGCACCTCCAATAAGTATAGCCTTAGTATGGTCTAATTGGGATAAGTGCTCATTGGACTTTAAAATGGCCTCAATTTGCAATGGTACTAGTGCGATAAAATGAAAAGTGTTTGTGTTTTTTGCCAATGGATTGGACGTTGGATCAACAGCAACTATTTTCATATTACCGGTTAGCGCCCTTGCTAACATCATTTTCCCTGCAATGTAATTTGTATTAAGACATACAAACGCAATATCTTCCTTACCAAGCCCCAGAGCAACTATCGTCATGCGTGCGCTGTGCTCCATTTGCTGACGTGTAATGATTATTTTTTTTGGTAAACCTGTTGAACCACTGGTATTGATTGTAAAGCGTTCTGTATGGGTTAACCAGGCCTTAATAAACGCAATCGTTTGATCCTCAAATTCAGAATGTGTAGAAATATCTCCCGAAAGTATGTCTTGGATTTCTACAACTCTTCCGTTGAGTAAAAGGGATTTACATGAATACGTTAAATCACTCACATAATACGCGTTTGATAGCATTATGGGAATTTTGGATACTTAGAAAAATCGGGATCGCGCTTTTCAAGAAACGCATTTTTTCCCTCTTTCGCTTCTTCGCTTAAATAATATAAAAGTGTCGCGTTTCCTGCTAGTTCTTGAATTCCCGCTTGCCCATCTAATTCCGCATTGAAAGAACTCTTCAGCATACGCAACGCTAGCGGACTTTTTAGAATTATTTTATTGGCCCATTCCACGTATGTTTCTTCAAGCATATCTAAGGGTACCACTTTGTTTACTAATCCCATATCTAGCGCTTCTTTTGCATCGTACTGATCGCACAGAAACCAAATTTCTCGTGCTTTCTTTTGACCAACTATACGCGCCAAATAAGAAGCACCAAATCCACCATCAAAGCTGCCCACTTTTGGGCCTGTTTGCCCAAACCGCGCATTTTCAGCTGCAATGGTGAGATCACACACTACGTGTAAAACGTGGCCACCACCAATCGCCCATCCGGCAACGGCTGCAATTACAGGTTTAGGAATTGAACGTATTATTTTTTGAAGATCAAGTACATTTAAGCGAGGTATTGAATCACCGCCGATATAACCGCCATGACCTCTTACACTTTGATCGCCACCACTGCAAAATGCTTTACCACCTTCGCCAGTAAGTATAATTACACGAATATCAGCATCCTCACGACAGATGTTCATCGCATCTATCATTTCGGTTACAGTAAGTGGCGTAAATGCATTGTGCACTTCGGGCCTGTTTATACTTATGCGGGCGATGCCATTGTATTTATGAAATAGAATTTCTTTATACTGAATAACTGTTTCCCAAGGATATTTATAGGTCATAACAATCTTTTATTTGCTGTTTAAAATTATCAAATATGTTTTTGTTTGTAGCTGCGTTTGATTCTAATTCTAGAATTTTTGTATTTCCATCAAAGTCAAAAAAGTCTTTAAGTAAATTTTTTAGTTTACGTCTATTATCAAGTTTCAAATACGCAAACTCAAAGTCCTCACACAGCTTTTTAGCTGTAAGCTTTTGTTTAGTGACAAAGTATTCATCAGATTCTGGTACTGATGCAGGCCCATCAATCATTTTAAAGATTAAGCCACCATGATTATTAAGTAAAACAATACGTAAGTTTGGCAACGGATAATTGTGCCAGAAAGCATTTCTATCGTAGAAAAATGCAAGGTCGCCTGTTATAAGAATATTGGCATTATCGTTTGTAAGGCAATGGCCTACCGCTGTGCTTGAGCATCCATCAATTCCGCTTGTTCCTCTATTAGAATAAACTTTGACATTATTCTTATGGGCTTCAAGTCCAATTAAATTTCCATAACGTACACTCATGCTGTTTGCCAGATGTAGATTGCAATTTGTAGGAAGATTTTTTAAGACTTCATATACAACTTCTAATTCTGCTAATTCACTTTGCGGAAAGAAGTTTTCGATACTTCGAATTACTTTACGCTCAGCAATCTCCCATAGTTTTTGGTAGTTGTTTTGTTTTTGACTTTCAAAATTCTCAATCGATGATATGGAAGTAAGAAAATCAAAGAAGGAGCGAGGGGCTATATGAAATATTTGGGTAATACTCTGAAATGGATCGGCCGCTACTCCTGCTGGTTGAATATGCCAATGTGCTTTAGGTGTATGCTTTCGCAGAAAGAGTTTTAAATGTTTTGATAGAACGGATTTACCAAATGTGATTAATAAGTCTGGTTGCAAACTTTTTTTTACACTTTCTTTTGCTTGTTCTAAAAAAATATCAGCATGCCGCACTAGGTTTTCGATAGGGTGCAGATTTGTAATAATATCACCCGTTATGGGGATGTGATGATGTTTGTTAAAACTGTTTAGCGCATGAATAAATTGGTCATCATAGTCATATTGCCCGCCAACAATTAGAATCTTAGTATACTTTGGCCACGCGGCTTTAATATCTTTTTTCTGCTCTTCTGATAAGTCATAAGATGCATGTTGCTCACGCATGACTCTTATATTGTCTGTAAAGACAATAGTTTCATTTTTATCAGGATAAAGCGGTTCACGAAACGGCGCATTGATATGCACAGGGCCACATGGTTCTTGTAATGATAAATTGATGGCATCGTTTACAATTCTATTAATTGCCCATAAGCTGTCATGATGATCATAATCTTGCGGAAGTTGGAAGGACTTCTTTACATGTTTTCCGAAAATTTCCATTTGGTGAATGGTCTGACCGTCATGTTGCGCAATCCATTCTGAGGGTCTGTCTGCAGTAAATATAATCAGTGGAACTTGGCTGAAATAAGCTTCTGCTATGGCGGGTGCAAAATTATAGACAGCTGTTCCTGAAGTGCAAAGTAAAATAGCGGGTTGGAGTGTTTGTTGTGCGATGCCTAATGCTATAAAAGCGGCGCTTCTTTCGTCACTAAATGTACGTGTGTTTATCTTTGGGTGTCTTACAAAAGCTAGTGCTAATGGAGCACAGCGTGAGCCTGGACATAGTACAGCTTGGTTAATATTTTTTGCAGCGCAAAGTTCTGCAATGTCGTAAATAGGTTGGTACCTGCTCATCAGTTACTAATAGGATAGGTGCTCATGACGCAATATAGCATTGTACGTCATTCAATAATAACACTTAAAAGTGTATTCAATTTAAGTTCAGTTTCATTCCATTCTTCTTCAGGAATAGAATCGCCTGTAATGCCTGCTCCAGCATATAGGATAGCATGTTTGCTAAATAATTGCATGCAGCGAATATTTACAAAAATGCTTGTGTTGTTATTCATGTTTACGGGACCAAGATACCCTGAATAGAATTCACGGTCATAGCCTTCGTTATTTTTTATAAAACTCAACGCTGCTTCTAAGGGCATTCCGCAAACGGCGGAAGTGGGATGTAGTAACTGCAGCATAGTTGAACCAAGCAATGGAAGATTGGTGGTTTTTATATCAACAGTAAAGTCTGATTTTAGATGCATTAAATTTCCGGCTACTACTGTTTTTGGTCCGTGTTCTTCATATTCACGAAGTCTTATTTTTTTAAAGCAGCTAATAATGTAGCGTCCGACAAGCGCTTGTTCTTCAATTTCTTTTTGCGTCCAGGCAACTGATTTTAAATTTATTTGGTCGTGATAGGCTTTGGTGCCGGCAAGTGCCACTGTTTTGAAAATGGTTTTATCTTGAAGACACATCAACACTTCCGGAGTTGCTCCAAGCCAGCTTCCTACGCCTGGAATGCGGACAAAGGAAACCAACGCATTTGGATAGGTGTTACAAAGTTTTTGAAAAACCTTAAGTACATTGAAGTCATAGGCTAATGTAATTAACTTGGTTCTTGAAATGACTACTTTTTCAAACGTGCCTGTTTCAATTCCATGTAGGCTGCTGGTAACTATATCTTTAAAAAATGATTGATCTGTTTCACTCGTTTCAGAGTTGGCGTGATTTAGCGTGCTTAATGTTTTTAGGGCGTATTTATAATTATCCTTTAACCAACTATCCCCATCCTGGCCTGAAGCTATTCGTGATGATTTTATTTCTCCGGCATCGAAAGAAAAGGATAAGTCGGTAGGTAAAAAAACGCTTTCTTTATCTTTATCATAAGGTGCAAAAATAAATCCTTCAGACAACTCTTCTATCCGATAATCCCTCTTAACAAATTGATGCTTATGTGATAGAATGATGTGTTTGCAAGTTTGGTTAGGCAAACGCCATAGTGCAATTGAAAAATTGTTATCTGCACCATAATTTAATAGAAAAGAGAGTAATTCAGATTCTGATAGTTTTTCAGCTTTGGCTGAAGTAGATGTGCTCATTGTCAGGCGTAAATCTTCTATCAAATTTTCTTATCTAGTACGGCTATAGTAATTCTACTTACGCACACTAATTCATCTTGTTCGTCTGTAATTTTGATTTCCCAAACTTGTGTTTTCTTTCCAACATGTAAAGGTTTTGCAGTTCCTGAAACAAACCCACTGCGGACACCGCGTAAGTGATTTGCATTTATCTCCAGCCCAACACAAAATTGTTTTGTGGTATCGATGCAACATGTCGCGGCAACGCTACCTAACGTTTCTGCTAAGGCAACAGATGCCCCGCCGTGCAGTAGGCCCATGGGTTGATGTGTTCGTTTATCTACGGGCATTTTAGCTACGAGGAAATCATCACCAACGGCTGTAAACACAATGCCGATAGCCTCAGCCAATGTATTTTTTGCAAAACTATTGAGTGTTTCAATGTTTACTTCCGACTTAAAAATTCCCATGCAATACTTATTAGGTAATCGTTATTTCTATACATACACAAACAATATTTGCCAAACTATAAGGTGAGTTGGACAATAACTGGTAGCGATTAGCTATACTTGCGCCCAAAAATAACGGAAAATTGAGCAGCAAAAAAATTTACCTGGTACGCCACGGACAGACAGATTTTAACCTTAGGGGTATCGTACAAGGAAGTGGAGTGGATAGTGATCTCAATGATTATGGCAGGGCCCAAGCCAAGGCTTTCTATGAAATGTATCGCCACATTCCGTTTGATAGAGTCTACACATCCGTTTTAAAAAGGAGCCAGCAATCCGTTGAAGCCTTTGTAGAACTTGGGGTATCAACTAAGGCGCTTATCGGCTTAAATGAAATAAGCTGGGGTACAAAGGAAGGTCATTCTATAACACCTGAAGAAGATGCCTATTACCATTACATGATAACACAGTGGCAGGAAGGCAACACATCACATAAAATTGAGGATGGTGAAAGTCCTGACGACGTGGTTGTGCGAATGAAGCCCGCCGTTGACTACATCCTTAATCAATCACACGAAAAGACGATTTTAGTTTGTATGCACGGAAGGGCAATTAGGATACTGCTATGCTATCTTCTTAATTTGTCTTTAAAGAACATGGATACGTTCGAACACCAAAACCTTGGTCTCTATTTATTGGATTACACCGATTCTAAATTCACTATTGAGAAATATAATGATGGCGCTCACTTGGCCTTATTAAGTTGACTAAGTGCAGATTTCGCTTTGCTATCGATGCTGTTTTTATATTCGTGCTTTTTGTAGGTTAATGCTTTTTCAAAATAAGTAGTCGCTGAGGCAGTATCGTTATTATTCAACGCAAGGTAGCCCAATTGCAAACACGAATTCGGCGCGAAATACCATGCATCTTCGCCATTCATATCTATGGTTTGCTGGTAGAATAACTTTGCCGCAGCTTGATTCTTTTTGTGCGCTAGTCTTGCTTTACGATAATAGTATTCAACCTTATCACGTCTGGTAGGGATGTTGGCTGGAGTAATTGATTCTAAAATATTTTTGGCTTCGTTATAATACCCGCCATCAGTGTAAAATCTAGCCTTCGTTAAACTAAGATGAGGATATTCACTTTCTGCTAGACTTTTTGCAGCGTACTTGTCTGCTTCCGTAATTTCTTTACCTAAAGTTTTAGCTGTCATAAAAGTAACTTTAGCATCATTGCTGTTGCCATTTAGTAAATAGCAAAGTCCAATTTTATAATGTGCGTCCTTTAGGTAGTTTTGCCCCTTGTTATGCTGAACAAACCAATGGTAAGATGTAATTGAATTCAAATAATCGGCTTTGTGTAGATAAACTTCGCCCATTAGATAGTATGCATAATAGATAGGCAGACCTATATCTTGACTTGTTAGCTTAGTTAATAGTGTTAATGCATTTTCGCTTTGCGAATTTTTAATTGCTAGCGATGCTCCTATGAAAAGGGCAAGCCTGTTATTTGGGTGGTGTTCAAGTATTTTGTTTATCTCAACTACCGCTATATCTGCTTTTTGTAAGACGAATGCTTGCACTAAGGCATGGAGAAGTTCTTCTTCAAAAGCGAGGGGAGAATCGTTTAGCTGTATAGATTCCATTTCTTGTAATCCGAATTTAATTGAGCCTTGCATACCTAACAAGCTTAGCACCCAGTCATATTTTTCAGGAACTGATCCAATAATGACATCAAGCAAGCCGGCTGTTTTGTTAATTGCGAGAAATTTAGGAAAGGATTTTTTGCAGTCTTGAACAATATTATAGGCATCTCGAAGATTTAATGCGGCGTCAAACTCGTGTCCGAATTTTAAATAGACAAACATCCAGTGGAGGTGAACTTCGGCTTGTAGAAAGTACTCATCAGGAGTTGACGATTTAATTTTTCTATCTAATCGATTTTTAAATAATGGTTCGTATTCTGAGAACTTTTGCCCGTCTTCCGTCACTAGCAGCTCTAAAGCTTGAGCAAGTGATGCAACATAATGCTCTTGAACTGTTTTAGGCTGAGAAACCATTTCAAGCGCTTCTTTAATTTGTAAATTAAGCGTCAGGTTATAGGCTTCAAAGGTCTTAGCATCAAATTGCCATTGCTGAGCTCTTAAAGCGTTGCTAAAAACAAGACACAAAAAAAAGCAAGCGATTAAGCCTGCTTTTAAATTGGGTATGATGTGTACTTTTTTATTCAACTTTCTTTCTTCTGTTGGGAACTACGATAGGAGTCTTAGCACTCTTAGGCTTATCGCCTTCATCCAATGAATCCATATCAACGTCTGCTAATATACGGCCTGAATGCTCATCGATAACAATTTTTTTCTTTTCGCGGATTTCGGCGATTTTTTGAGGTGGAATTACAATGTTACAACCTTCGGCTGCGCCACGTACTACACGAACCACGGCAAGACCGTTAGATAAGCTAGTACGAAGTCGTTCGTAATACTTTAAAAGCTTCTCTTCTATCTTTTTGCTCGCCTTTTCACGTTCAGCCAGCAATCTCTTCTCTTCTTCTTGACTTTCGGCAAGAATGTCATTTAACTCTTTCTTCTTGATATTAAGATGTTCAGCACGTTCTTGAACCTGGGCTGATGTCTTTTCAACATCATCTTTTTTGGTCAAGATTTGTTCCTTGGCTTCTTTTGATTTCTTTTCGCAGATCTGAATTTCTAACTCTTGAAGTTCAACTTCCTTAGTTATAGCATCAAATTCGCGGTTATTTCTAACGTTTTTCTGCTGTTCTGTATATTTCTTGATAAGCTTCTCAGCTTCCTTTGCACCTTCTTTATTCTTTTTTATTCCTTCTTCAAGTTCTTTTTGCTCAGCCTCAAACCGTGTCAATCTAGTCTTATAGCCTTCAATTTCATCTTCAAGGTCCTGAACTTCATCTGGCAGGTCTCCTCTTAATTTTCTGAGCTCATCAATTTTAGTATCAATGAATTGGAGTTTTACGAGTGCTTCGAGCTTTTGAGAGATTGATTGATTTTCCATTCTTTATAAATAGCTTATTGGATTCGTGACGATTTTTGAAAAATTGATCGCAAAAGTAGGAAATTTTTCGATTAAAACATCCATTAATAGGTCTTTCGTAAAAACCTCGCTTTCATAATGCCCAATGTCAGCAATAATAATCCTTCCATCGGCGTCAAAAAACTCATGGTATTTAAAGTCAGCTGTGATAAAAATGTCAGCACCAGCATGGATAGCTGGTTGAAGAAGAAAACTTCCCGACCCCCCGCAAATAGCGACCTTTTTGATTGGTTTTGTAAGTAAATTGGTATGCTTTACTACTTTTAAATTCATACATTTTTTTAGATAATTCAGAAAATCCAACGGTGTTTCAGGCGCTTTCAATTCACCAATCATTCCCGCACCAACTTCTTGGTTATCATTTGTTAACATGGTAATATAATAGGCAACTTCTTCATAGGGATGTGATTTTTTTAGCGCTTCTACTATCCTTCCTTCTGCATGCGAGGGAAAAATCACCTCCGCCCGAGTTTCATTAACAACTTCTTGTTGATTAACGTGCCCGATGGTCGGATTTGAATTTTCATTGGGCATAAAAGTACCTTGACCCTTCACTTGAAAACTGCAATTTTTGTAATTCCCAATTTGTCCGGCACCGGCTGTGTGGAGGGCTTCCATTACAGATAAAACCTTTTCATCAGGTATGAAAGTGGTTAACTTACTAAGCGAATCTTTTCTAGGAACTAATATTTGTAGATCCGTTAATCCAATTTTTTCAGCAATTTTTTTATTTACACCGGTATGAACATTATCCAGATTGGTATGTATGGCGTAAATGGCTATATCGTTTTTAATGGCAGTGATTACAGTTCGCTCTACGTAATTTTTTCCATTCAATTTTTTAAGTCCTTTAAATATAATAGGGTGGTGAGCAACGATGAGGTTGCAACTTGCTTCAATAGCCTCCTGTACAACTTCTTCGGTACAGTCGAGCGTGACTAAAATTCCTGTCACTACGGCTGATGGATCTCCAATGATTAGTCCTGCGTTGTCGTAAGATTCTTGGTATGCCCTGGGAGCCAAAGATTCAAGGTGATTAATAACATCCTTTATTTTTTTATTGTGCATGTGTTAGAAATCGTTAGGGTTGAAAGTTAATTGTATTTTTGCTTATGATGATAAGGATTCTTCTTTTCCCTTTTGCAGCGCTATATAAATTAATAACAGACCTCCGTAATCGTCTATACGATCTTAACCTAAAGCCGTCTATTCAATTTGAAATTCCAGTTATTGGCGTTGGCAATTTAACCGTTGGTGGAACGGGTAAAACGCCAATGATCGAATATCTTATTCGTTTACTTTATCGGAATTATCAAGTAAGTACGCTAAGTCGAGGCTATGGTAGAAAGACGAAGGGCATGCGTATTGCAAACTCATTAGATGATGCCACTACACTTGGCGATGAACCATTTCAATTTTATAAAAAATATCGCGATAATACCATTGTTGCAGTAGGGGAAGATCGGGCGTATGCCATACCCAATATTATACACCAATTCCCTGGGGTACAAGTGGTTTTAATGGATGACGCTTATCAGCACCGCCGTGTAAAACCTTTATTCAATATGCTATTAACTGACTACAATAGGCCGTTTTATACAGATTTTCTTTTACCAGCCGGGAGACTTCGCGAGTCGCGGACCGGAGCAAATAGGGCAGATGTCGTAATAGTAACTAAATGCCGGGAGGAAATTACAGTTGAAGAAATGATAATGATGGAGCAGTCTATTCGTTTATATGTTGATAGCCCTGTTTTTTTTACACAAATAAGATATGGATTACCTATACCCTTTGGTAACAAAACCGAGATAGGTGAATGTGTATTGCTTATGACAGGTATTGCTAATCATAAACCACTAGTACATTATGTTCAAGGCAATTTTACGCTTGTTAATCACATCATTTATCCTGATCATCATCATTACTCGGCAAGCGATTTATATAAAGTAGTAAAGCTTGTAGAAAGTGATGCAACATTAAGTATACTCACCACGGAAAAAGACATGGTCAAGATTGATACGCTTGAATTTCAGTCTATTACTTCTAAGATTCCTATATTTTATTTGCCCATTGAAACCGAATTCATTAAAAATGGTAATGATTTTGATGAGATGGTGCTAACGCTTTTAAATCATGCATCTAAGAATTAATTTGTGCCGTACGCAGGAACAGAACTACCAGTCCTTATTTTTGCGAGTGCATGTTTTAAGAATACTATTTATAAGTGCCTTAGCTTTGTTGGTATCCATTCCATCAATTGCCCAGGATGATGAAAGTCCAAGGAGAAGGGGCTCTCGAATTATTGACGACACAACAAAGCAGGTTTACGGTCCCACTACCTCAAAGTACTTCTTCGAGCAGGACGTTTTCTTTAATCGTCATATTTATCACCCCATAGATACATTCATTCGGAATTTTCATCGCTTTAACTATGTGCAGCGTAATAATAATTTATATCAGGATCTGGGTAATGTAGGTACCTCGATACAACCTATCTATTACCAAACCCCACAAATAATAGGAGTTCAGGCTGGGTTTCACTCCTTCGATTTGTACTGGGATAGCGAAAAGTTAAAGTACTATGACACAAAATCACCTTTCTCAAGCATGAAAGTAGTTTTAGGTGGTGGCGGCCGTTCAATTACCAACGTTGCTTTTAGTCGCAACATAAACCCTCGATGGAATTTCGGGTTCAACTTTAGAAGCTTATTGGTCGATAAGCAGGTTCCTGCAACTGCTGGTAAGGGTGATAGAAATGTGAAGAGCACCTATTATGACATCTATACGGCATATGAGTCAAAAGACAGTACCTACAGATTGTTTTTTAATTTCAGAAGAAACCATTATCAAGCTGATGAATATGGTGGTATACAACAAGCTAGTCCGGAATTTGATCTTAAAAGTTTATTTTTTAAGAATGTAAGTCCATGGCTTACAACTGCCGAGAGCCGGGAGCGACGAAATAGCATTCACGTATTTCATCAATACCAAATATTTGGTAAAGGGTTTCAACTTTATCATATTTTAGATAACGAACACCAAGACAATAATTTTTACGATATCAAGTCAACAACACTAAATGAAACTTATTTTGATTGGGTTGAAGTGGATAGCGCAAAAACAACCGATGGTACTAAGTTTAATGCATTTCGTAATGAGGTAGGTCTTAAAGGAAATCTTGCCAAACTTTTCTATAATGGCTATTATGCCTTACGTCAATATAATATGAAGTACAGGTATTATAATGCCGACGACGTCGCGGTGCGCACAAAGGGTAATGAACATTATTTAGGAGGCAAGATGTCGTTGTTTTTAGACTCTATTGGTGAAGTAAATGCATGGGCAGAATTAGAGGCACAGGGAAATTTTCGCATTGAAGGAAGTCTGAAAAGTAAATGGTTTGAGGCTTCTTTGAAACAGCTTCAATATTCACCAGGGTTTTTACTTCAAGCTTATCGTGGAAGTCACGATGCTTGGAATAGATCGTTGAATTCCGTCAAAGTGACTCAGCTAAATGGTTATTTACACTACAATTCGAAAGTACTTAACATTTCACCTGGCCTTACTGTAACTCGATTAAATGATTACGCATACTTTAAATATGAGGACCTTGAGTTTCAAAAAGTTCTTCCTGTGCAATCAAACGGAACACAGTTAATAACTTCGCCCGAATTAAATATATCGTTAACACTGCTGAGACATATTACCGTAAGTTCTCAAGTAATTTATACCAAAGTTTTACCTAATGATGATGATGCTATTAGCATCCCAGATTTATTTGTTAATGGCCAACTGTCTTATGCAAATATTTTCTTTAATGGAAATATGGACATGCATGCCGGTGTGGATGTGCATTGGAAATCTGCCTATTTTGCAGCAGGGTATGATCCGGTAATACAACAATTCTATAGACAGAATAGCTTACAATCACCTGACTTTCCCGTCATTGACATTTTCTTTAATATGAAGGTTAAAAGCGGCAGAATTTTCGTTAAGTATAACAACTTTTTGCAAGTCTTTACTAAAAGTGGTTATATGCCCACGCCGTATTATCCTGGGCAGCGTAATGTTTTTGATTTTGGATTTGATCTCATATTTTTTGACTAACGCAAGGCATAGAACAGCAATGCATTTGATGTAGTATTCAATCATTTTAATTTAGTATGGATAAATTCACGTTAGGCTTAGCGCTACCTACAGATCCGCGATGGGTTGATGTTGCCAGTATGAATATTGAAGAAATACTCGTAGATCATGCTTATTGTGAGCAGAAGGCGGCGTCGACGGGCATTTCATTAATTCTGCAATTTTCTGAAAAGGAAAAATTGGTAGATTGTATAACCTCCATTGTTGCAGAAGAGTGGGGGCACTTTGAACGTGTACTGCAAGAATTGAAAAAACGTGGCTTTAAGCTAGGCACTAAACGCAAAGACAAATACGTTGAACAACTTGATACGGTATTTAAAAAAGGGGGCAGCCGCGATCAATTATTGCTTGAGAAATTATTGATGAATGCCTTAATTGAAGCAAGAAGTTGTGAACGGTTTAAAATTCTTCATAAGAATATTGGTGATGAAGGTCTTTCGAAATTCTATTATGAATTAATGGTATCAGAAGCAGGGCATTATAAAGCATTTTTGCAGTTAGCAAAAGAATATATTCCAGAAGAACAAGTCAACGCGCGGTGGAAGGAACTTCTGGAACAAGAAGCAGAGATAGTTAAGAATTTAGAAGTACGTGGTGATAGGATGCATTAGTTTTAGCATTGGGACATTGGGCAGTGGGGACTACTAGGCACTGGGGACTAGGTACTAGGCATTGGGGACTGGGAATTAGGAATTAGGTAGGGTTGGGGACTAGGCATTGGGCATTTGTAGATAAGTTATTAGTTGATTTCGATTTGTAGGCCATCGTAGGCGAGGTATATGCCTGGGGGTAATTCTTTTTGTACGTCGGTATGTAAACCAAGTCTATGGCTTATGTGGGTGAAGTAAGTTTTTAGGGGTTTTATTTTTTCTACCATTTTGATAGCTCCTGTAAGATTAAAATGGGAAACGTGGGGTTCGCGCTGCAAGGCGTTAAGAACTAATATTTCGGTTCCTTCTAGCCTCTCTAGCGTTTCGTCTGAAATAAAATTAGCATCTGTTATGTAGCTAAAATTATCAAATCTGTATCCTAGCACGGGTAATTTATAGTGAATTACAGGCAACGGCGTAATTTTTAATTGATCGATAGAAAAGATTTCTTCCTCGGTAATTTCAAATAGATTTATTCGTGGTATGCCAGGGTAGTTTCTATTGGCAAAGATATAATGGTATTCTGTTTTTAATTGTTCAAGCACATCATGTGTGCCATAAACCGGCATGTCTATGTTTTGCTTAAAGTTAAAAGCCCTTACGTCATCTAAACCTGAAGTATGATCTCTGTGAGCATGTGTAAAGATAATGGCGTCTAAGCGATTTATGTATTCTCGCAACATCTGCTGCCTAAAATCTGGTCCCGTATCGATAACAATACTTTTGCCGTCAATATGAAGGTGTATGGAGGTGCGTAAACGTTTATCACGAAAATCAAGAGAACTACATATTTCGCACGTGCAGCCGATAACGGGTACACCTTGCGAAGTGCCAGTGCCAAGGAAAGTTACCTTCAAGCTTTAACTTCAGTTTGTGTGAGTTCGTCATAAAGCTTGAGATTCTTCTCACTGAACTTGCTAATGTCCAACGCTACATTTCTAAAAATGTCCAGTAAGGCATTTATCTTACCCTCGATAGTATAGAATTTATTTACGATTATGATTTTCTGGTCCTTCAAAACGCAGTATCCAGATTTGAAATTCCCTTTTTCATAACGCAAAACGTGATCTGATTCACCTATAATCTCCTCAAGTTTTGTTAAAAATGGTATGGTGTATTTGATCATAATCTAACAGATATCTCTCGGGGCGAAGATAATCCATATTTACGACTTGCTTATTGACTAAAGCTTAAATTCTTACCAAGCTTGATTAATCGCTTTCTAGAGCCTTAGAACACAGAAATCATATTATCTTGCAAGCTTGGAATCGAGATTAAAACAGCTAATAGTTATTGTCGGACCAACCGCTGTTGGAAAAACTGATACGGCCATACGCTTAGCGCAGCAGTTAAAAACCGTCATAATTTCTGCTGATTCACGCCAGGTTTATCAGGAAATGTATATTGGAACGGCTAAGCCAAGGCCATCTGAACTTGCCCTTGTTCCCCATTATTTTATAGACACCTTAAGCATTCATCAAAATTACGATGCTGCACAATATGGTCTCGAAGCGCTTGCACAAATAAATATCCTCTTCCAAAAACATGATTCGGTTATTTTATGTGGCGGATCTGGTCTTTATATAAAAGCAGTTTGTGAAGGTTTCGATACTATTCCAAAGGTTTCGGAGACTATCAGAATGTCTTTAATAGAAAAATATGAGCAAAACGGTTTAGGCTGGCTTCAAGAACAATTGAAGAAGTTGGACCTAGTACACTTTGAAAAGATAGACTCAAATAATCCGCAGCGACTTATGCGTGCCTTAGAGGTGAAATTGGGTACAGGTGAATCAATATCTACATTCCAAAGAAATACAAAATTACAACATGACTTTTCGATAGTAAAAATCGGATTAGAGCTAGATCGCGAAGTGCTTTATGAAAGAATAGATTCACGCATGGATAAGATGATTGCAGTTGGTCTATTCGAGGAGGCAGAAAAACTTTATCCATTTAAAAGCCATAATGCACTACAAACTGTTGGCTATCAAGAAATCTTTGATTTTATGGATGGGAAGCATGATCGCGAAGAAACAATTAGATTATTGAAACGCAACTCAAGGCGTTATGCAAAAAGACAGCTTACCTGGTTTAAACGCGATAAAGAAATTAAATGGTTTAATAATCAATCATTAGATATTGCAAAGCTTTTGCTCGCGTAGTAAATTTTATTGGCTGAATTTATATGTAAACTTGAAGATCAAATCATTTGAACTTTAAAAAAGACATCTACTTGTGAGTGAGAAAAAAGTTCTAGTTATAGCTTACTATTGGCCACCAAGTGGAGGTAGCGGTGTACAACGTTGGTTGAAGTTTGTAAAATATCTGCCACAATTTGGTTGTAAACCTTATGTATTTACACCGAAGAATCCTGCTTTTGCAGTTCGGGATAATTCGTTATTAACTGACGTTCCTACGGAGGCAGAAGTAATACACTTTCCAATCTGGGAGCCCTATGAAGCATTTTTTAAAATCTCCCGTATTTTTGGAAAAAGTGATGGTGTAGCAAAACCTACTGATTTAGTTTCTGGTAAGCAGAAGACAATATTTCAGCGGGTAAGCACATGGATTCGTGGTAACTTTTTTATCCCTGACCCAAGAATATTCTGGGTGCGTCCTTCTGTAAAATTTCTTAGTAATTTTATAATCGAACAGGGAATTAATTCGATCATTACGACGGGTCCTCCGCATAGTATACATTTGATAGGGTATCATCTCAAAAGAAAAAATAACGCGTTACAGTGGTTTGCAGATTTTCGCGATCCGTGGACAGAATGGGGACTATTAGATAGCTTGATGGTTGGTTCCATTGCCCGAAGCATTCATAAAAGATTGGAGTCAAAAGTTTTAGCTTTAGCTGATCAAGTCATCACTATCACACCATTTTATGTAAAGCGATTTGAGAGATTGGGAAATCGAAAAGTAAAGTTGCTCACCAATGGATTTGATGAAGATGATTTTAAATCGATTCAATATTGCAAGTCAAAAAAATTTACAGTTCGCCATGTAGGTATTGTAAATGAAAAATGTGATCCCAGACCTTTTATGGAAGCAGTTAAAAAACTGGCAGAAGAGAATGCGATTTTTAAATCAAACGTTATTATCGAATTTATCGGAGAGGTGCATCCTCAATTCAAACAGTATGTAAATTCATCTCCTGACTTTAATTCAATTACAATTTTTAAGGGTAATATTCCACATAAAGAATTGCTTTCAACATATGGTGCATCCTCATTACTTATACTTATACTGCATGGATATAAAGATGCGGAAGGTTTTATGCCTGGCAAACTCTTTGAATACTTAGCTACTGGTTTGCCAATTTTAGGTGTTGGCCCTGTTAGTGGTGACGCTGCTAATTTGCTTAGTGAAACCAAGGCAGGTACAATGTTAGCAGGTACAGATGTAGTCGCCATTAAGAATGCCTTAGGCTTTTACTTTCATTCATGGCGTACCGCGCCACAAAGCCTTGTTAAAAGCACGAAATCTGAACGCTATTCAAGAAGATCAGTTGCGGAAGAACTAGCTAAGATGTTAATATAGTCAATCATACGTTAGTGATGACACTTACTGAGAATGGTATAGTTTTTTAATAGTTCAATTGCATTGCGAATAATTTGATTTCACTATTATGAATATACCAAAAATTATATCTGCAGGGTTAGTCGGAACAAGCATGATGACCTTATTTAGTTACTTGGTATCTGAGAAGAAGAATAAACAATTTAAAGAACCTGTATTGCTCAGTACCTTATTAGGCAAGGGTGGATCGTTGGGTACCTCATTAAACGGTAGTAAAGAAAATACACTTGATGGTTGGGTAGTACATTATGCAGTGGGCTTCTTCTTTGCTACAATTTATGATCAGATTTGGACTAAGCATAAATCAACCCCAACAATTTCTAGTGGCCTTATTCTGGGGGGTGTAAACGGAGCAATTGCCGTTGGCGTGTGGAAGGCAACATTTGAACTCCATCCTAATCCACCAAAAATCGAATACAAAAAATATTTTGGTCACTTAGTGGTTGCCCATTTAGTTTTTGGTGCGTTTTCGGCCTTAGGGTATAGGTTTATAAAAGAAGGTAAATCGAAATAAGTGAATGATACGTCAGCATTAATATCTGGTCAGAAACTTTGAGTAGGGAAAAGTGATGTAGTAAATGAAATAACTATATGTAGGGTAATACACGGAGAAGATACTTGCCACTGCGCGGAATTGCGTTAATTAAGCGCACAGACATAAATCGCAGTCCCCTTGCAGATAAACTTAAGATGATTGTTGCGTTATTCCCCAAAAGTCCATCATATCTTACCCTCTTTAGTCGGACAACAATGATTACTTAATTACGAATTTTTGTATCCAAATTTTATCTCCCAAACCTAGTTCAAGAAAATAAATACCAGCAGCAAGTTCCTTCACAGAATAGCCATTTATATCCTCTTTGCTCAGTTCTTTCCCCTGCTTAACAATAACGCCATTTGTATTGCGGATTGATAGGTAATTTTCTTTAACATATAAATTGCCAGGAACTTCAATAATCAGGTGATCGTCGGTAGGGTTAGGATATATAATTAACCCTTGCTTTTCTTTTGAAACACTGCTTATAATATCAAACTTAAACCAGTTAATATTAAATCCAGAGTGAACTACCTTAACTCTTAAAGTACCCCTACCTGCACTAAGTGTTATTCTATTAGAGAGGGTTCGCCATGTTTGCCAACCACCCGTGATGGGTACAATGACTTCAACAAAATTAAGTATACCACCTAACTCATCTAATTGTTGTATTAAAATTTTGCCCCCGCCACTATTTGAGGCAATCCTCGATTCAATTGAGTATTCACTTGTCGTTGCTACGTTTATTTTGTAATCGAGGTAATCATTTGTGTCAGTAAAGCCCATATCAAGTCCACCGCCAGTATCGGTGGTTGGTTCAGTTGCTAAACCTTGGTTAACATCAAAAGCTTCCGCTTCTATCTTAGTTGGAATAAGAATGTATTTAGGAAGATTATTTTTTGCATCTAGGGTAAACGCAGCTAAAGGGGTTTTATCTATAGACAGCAGCTGGCTTCCATTATAACTAATCTTTATCGCATCATTTTCGTAAAATGAATCTCTTAAAGTAACGATTAGCATCGCTGCATTTTGTGAATGAACCACGACCTGGGAAATAGGCGTGGTGGTCCCTTTTACAGTAGCTGAGAAACTTCCAATGCCCGTAAGCGTTGATGCATCAATTTTCTTGTTTAAGGAAATATAGAGCTTAGGCTGTTCAATAGTTGCTGTGTTAGCGGAAATTGCCTGAAATGCAATCTCATTTATTTTTTTACTTAGCGTGAATTTTAGGTAATGAATATTAGCACCTCCTTTTTCAAAAATTAATTTTAATCCATGTGCGCCTTTATATAATACAACGTTAGGAATAAGTTTATCAGCTAAAGCACCAACTGCTGGTAGCGAAGTTGTGCTTACCAAATCAGATCCGTTTACATTTAATGTAATAGTAGAGGTGCCTAAGCTGTATCGAACCGTTACATCATACCCTGCACTCGAGTCAACATCAAGCGTATATTTTAACCATTCTCCATCTTTAGTGAAGCCAACATGATGGTGGTTGGAATTAACATCAGTATCAGTATTGGTTTGGATATCAACTCCATCATTTCTATAACTCCATCCATTGTTCCAAGCCGTGTAGACTCTAGTGATTGTATGATAGGTCGCCGTGTCGGTATCTTTATAAGCAACATTATATTTTCCTAGATCAAAATCTGATGCATGTATAACGCCTGGCACTTTATTGATATTAAATGGTATGGAGGTGTTATCATAAACTTGTCTAATCATGGCATCAATAACATCTTTGCGATAGATGCAGTTTTCAATCTTTAAATTATCGGCTAATTGCATTAGTGAAGCTTTTGCTGTAGCCATACTGGGTTTAGTACCTCCATTTTTCCAATAGTTCAAAAGGTTGGTGTAGCCTTCATTCTTAACCACAGTAAGGGGATTAACAACAGAGCTGACTTTCTTTAAAGGCCACCACGCCCAACCAATGTCATTTCCTTCAACTAATTTTATTGCGTTTGTAAACCACGTATTTGAGTTTTCACCTGATTCACCGAGCCAAAGCGGAACGTTTACAGAGTTTCTGAGATTAATTACATCTTGAATGGAGGTTTGATCATTGTAATTCCAATATTTATGGAAACTTATAACCATGTTATTATCAAGTTTGGGCGTATGTAATCCATTATGATTATTCCCCCAGCAGTTTCCTTCAATAAATACGGAGTGGTTTTGATCTACATCGCGTATGGCTGTTATGATACTTTGATACAATTGTTTTAATGGTGCATTTGTTAACTCATCACAGCCATTGGGATTTGCACCTGGGGTGAAATTCCAATTTATTTCGTTTATCAAGTCATATCCACCAATCCATTGTTCGTTTTTATATCGATCTGCCAATTTTCTCCAAAGTGCAACAGTTTTAGATTTATTAAAATCATCTTCCCATAGGGATTTTCTTGCAGGATTATAATCGGAAATTGCAGCATCTCTACCTTGTCCACCCGGCGCTGCATGTAAATCGAGTATAAGGTATATTTGGTTTTGTTTGCACCATTTTAATAGACTGTCAGTTAAAGCGAAGCCCTTGTCAAGCCAGGTGTTTACGCCACGTACGGGTTCCTGCTCAATTGGCAAAGTATAAAGATTATAATGCATGGGAAGTCTTACGGAATTGAAACCCCATGTCGCAAGAGACTCTATGTCTTTTTTTGTGCAATGATTTTTAAGCCAGGCTTCATAAAATTCTGCTGTATTTTCAGTGCCTAGTACTTCTTCAATTTTGGCTTTAATTTGATATTGTGAATTAGCAAAGTCACTTGTTTCCATCATATAACCCTCCTGAACCATCCAGCCACCTAAACCGATGCCTCTCAGTATAATTGCCTTCCCATCTTTGTCAATAATTTTAGTGCCCTTGGCATGCATATATTGAGCTGAAACAGGCATGCTACACACAAGATGTAAAGCTAGCAACGCAAAAATAGCCGTGCCTTTTAGAAAATAATTAAACGGTACTTGTCCAAAATTTTTCATATCAATGACGCATTTACAAGATCACACAACGTTTTCTAATTTTTAATTAAATTTAAAATTTCTCCATAATTGAAATAGTAGCGCCTAAATTACCATCGACTATTAAGTATAGTTCCTTCAATTATACAATAATTTCAATAAACCCTTCTGATTTCCAATATCTTACAAAAAGCATAAAATTTGAATGGGACGATTTTGTCTATTAAAAACTAAAAGCAAAACATAATTCTACTTTTATGCATCCTGCCTTATAGTTTCAATGTAACTGCATTGAACCAGGCAATAAAACGGGTTCCAAAAGTAACACATTATACTAAAAACAACTTCAATGGATCTTCTACATTTTAGTCTATGTGTCATGATTTTAACGGAATCTATATATTGGCAATAATGATGGCCCCCTAAATTTTTTGACGCCGCGCGATGGCACACTGGTGCTCCTAATAATGAAACGATGAATTATTCTGAAATCTACCCGTATGGACAGAACCAATTTGGCTGTAGCTTATTCTGCGATGTTATTGATATTGATGATATGTTCTGGGTTTTTATGAATTTTAATAGTTCGATACCTATTCAGTCTATTAAAGGGGCTTTTACGCCGCTTTTTTGATTCTAGTAGACTAGAATGAAATTATGTTACACATTAATTTCATTATTATATTATAGCATATTATGTTAATCTATCTTGTATGTTAATCTATCTCATAATTATAAATCTGATTGATCACTAAACTAAGCCTAAATGAAAAATATTTTTACTCATCTACTCATCTTTACAGTTCTAATTTCTTGCAAGAACCAGACTGCCGAAAATTCCAATCAAGTAGATTCTGTTATAGAAAACATACCCGCATTTAATGACGAAATAAAAGATACATCTATAAAAAATATATCTGTTCGAAATACCGATGATACCATCAGTTACGCCTTAGGTGTTGCATGGTCAAATGGTATTGCAAAAGTTGGTTTAAATAAAGTATCGCCTTCATTTTACATCGGAGCTCATGATTTCATGGTGCGTAATAAGACTTTTACCGATGCCAAAGAATCGGGTGAGAGATTAGATAAAGAGATTGCATATTTAAAAAATGATTCAGAACATGTTTTCGATCCCAATCAAAAATTAGGCGACATAAAATTAGCGTCTAAGTTCGATACGTTAAGTTACCAGTTAGCCTACGCATGGACACGGGGCGCAAAAGAATATGGCATTGATAGATTGACGCCTGCTTTATTGTTAGGATTAATGGCAGGAATGCAAAGCGATACTTCGTTATTTAGTTATCCAAAAGCTGATAAATATCTTAGGGGACAAATTGAAACAAAAAGAGGAATTTTATTTGCGGAGTCGAGATTGACTAATGAAAAGTGGTTAACAGATAATTCGTCAAAAGAGGGTGTAATTACTCTAAAAAGTGGGCTTCAATATAAAGTAATTAAAGCGGGAAAAGGTAAATCGCCGAAAGCTGACGAAGTGATAACGTGTGATTACATTGGTAAGCTAATAGACAAAACAGAATTTGAAAATACGTATAAAGCAGGTTCTCCATTAAAGGCTCTTCCGTATGGTGTAATACCTGCATGGCGAGAAGCACTTCCGTTGATGAAAGTTGGATCAAAATGGGAGCTTTATGTACCCTACAAATTGGGATATGGATCAGGTGGGGTTAAAAACAAAGTACCTCCATTCGCAACTCTCATTTACGAATTAGAACTTTTATCTGTCGAACCGATGAAATAAGACGGAATCTGAACATTCCCCTGAATCAAAATAGTCAGTAGCGTAGTTGTAAAAGCTTATCGTTAAATAGTTTACAGTGTTTCCCTAAAATCTAACCACCAGATGCAAAGATTGTGTCTGGTGAGATTTTTTTTAATGGATAGCCTCCCTACAAAATGCAAGCAGAAACATCACCGTTACCCCTTAACGACCGATTTATTGCAAATAATAAACCTTAGTTCAACTCACCAACCCAATGCCTAATCCCTAATGCCCAATGCCTAGTGCCCAATACCTAACGCCCCGGTCTCCAATGCCCAATCCCTAACTTATACCTTAATTTTCTTTGGATTATCTTTTAAAAATGCTTCCCAGCTTTTTGCTTTAGACTTTTCAGGACCTTGTTGAAAATGATGACAAACTGCAACAGCAAGCGCATCGGTAGCATCTAACAATTTAGGGAGTTCTTTAATATTGAATAGCATCATTAGCATTTTAGCCACCTGCTCTTTTGAGGCATTGCCGTTTCCCGTCACAGATTGTTTTACTTTTTTTGGTGCATATTCAGTTATGGGTACTTCACGGTATAAAGCTGCGGCCATTGCCACACCTTGAGCACGCCCGAGTTTTAGCATCGATTGAACATTCTTTCCATAAAATGGAGCTTCTAACGCAACTTCATCGGGATGGTATTCATCTACTAAGCTGAGAACGCGTTCAAATATTTTTTTTAATTTTAATTCATGAGTTTCATACTTACTTAAATGTATGACGCCGAATTGTATCAATTCAATTTTAGGCTTATGAATTATAATTAGACCATAGCCCATTACAGTTGTTCCAGGATCAAGGCCGAGAATTATTTTTTCTTTAATGATCTTTCCCACAGGTTAAAGTAATGAGTTTATGGGTAAAGGAGCAAATTGTTTAACGTACAGATCGGGAATCGGAGCTTGGGTTTCATGTTACGTGCGAGAATCGTATTATTGTCTGCTATGGCAATAGTAATTTTTATTTTGTTCGGAATGTATTTTATTGCTTTGATCGGATTGATCATTGGATGGAATTTTTCATGCAATCTAAACGAACAGCGTAAGATGGCTGATAAATTCATTTCTGTAATTATTCCTATTCGAAATGAAGCCCAATCCATTGATTTATTACTTCATGATTTGATGCAACAACGTTATCAAACTTTTGAAGTGATAATCGTCGATGATCACTCAGAAGATGGAACCTTTTCGATTGTATCACGGCAGATTATAGCTGATACGCGTTTCAAAATAGTCTCAGCAAATGAACCTAGCAAGAAGCACGCGTTGACGCAAGGTATTAATTTAGCAAAGGGTGAGATCATTGTGACCACAGATGGTGATTGTCGTGTTGGAAAAAACTGGTTAGTTGCTATTAATGAAAGCATACAGGAGGATAATATTATGATGGTATTTGGCGGGGTTAGAATAATTCAGAATGATTCTTTTTTCTCGTCGCTTCAGGCACTTGAATTTTGTAGTTTAATTGGTACCGGCGCCGCGACACTTTCACTCGGATTTTCAACCATGTGCAATGGAGCTAATCTTGCATTTAGAAAATCTGCCTATGAGGCAGTAGGAGGTTATGCTGGGAATGTACACATACCTTCTGGGGACGACGAGTTCTTGATGCGTAAGATAGTTGATGCGTATTCAGGCAGTATTAGATTTATGCATACAGCTGATGCTACTGTTTCAACCCGTTCGCAGTATACTATTGGCGATTTTATAAATCAACGAATCCGCTGGTCTGGCAAATGGAAATATCAACGTGTTACCAGTAAGACTATCGCCTTTCTTGTTTTTCTTTTTAACCTCGCTGTTTTATGTATACCCTTCTTATTTGAATCTTATCCTTATATAGTTATCAGTTTATTGTTGTTTAAAATAGTGGTTGAATTTTATTTTCTTCATAAGGTTTCAAGCTTCCTTCAGGTGAGGTGGAATTGGCTAGCTTTTATATTATTGCAGTTTGTTTATCCGTTTTATGTCGTATTTATCGGCTTAGTATCTCATTTTCAGTCGTTTACTTGGAAGGGCAGGCGTCTTAAATCAGTTGAAACAAAACTGGCTACGATACCAGATATCGATTAACTTTACGCGCAATGATTGAACAAACCCTTAAAAGTAAATTTGAAATTAAAGAGCTTGAGCTAAACGCTTTGCTTGAGATTACCCAATCCATTAATGACAATGTCACCGAGGAGTCGCTTTATAAAATCTATAATTTTACATTACGATCAAACCTTAACATCAAGAAACTGGCGCTTTTTGTTTTGGATGAACATTGGAATTGCAAAGTAAATTTTGGAACACACGGTAACTATCACAAAATAAGATTACCAGACTATTTCAAAGTAGTCTCTGACGTAAGTCAATTAAAAAATTTTCCTATAGATGACTTCAGCGAATTTAATATGGTAATTCCTGTAGCGCACAAAAAAAATACACTGGCACTTGTATTTGTAGGCGGACTTGATAATGATGATCTTCGTTATGAAAATGAGGATGGAATTAAATTCATTCAAGCGTTAAGCAACATCATCATTGTTGCCATCGAGAACAAGAAATTTGCACGAAGACAATTAGAGCAGGAGGCATTACGAAAAGAGCTTGAGATAGCAAGCGATGTACAACAATTTCTATTTCCAGACACATTGCCAAATACCGACCTTCTCAAAGTGGAAGCCAGTTACCTTCCACATGACCTGGTAGGCGGTGATTACTATGATTACATTCCTATTAATAAAAATCAATTTTTAATTTGTGTAGCTGATGTTAGTGGAAAAGGAATTCCTGCTGCATTGATGATGTCAAATTTTCAGGCATCGTTACGAACGTTATTGCGTCAAACACCTAACCTGACAGATATTATTGAAGCACTCAATTTTCAGGTGCTGGAAAATACGAAGGGTGAGAAGTTTATAACATTTTTTGCAGCCATTTACGACATCCGCCTTAAAACTATGGTGTATGTAAATTCTGGACATAATCCGCCAATATTAATCGATAAGAAAAATGGCATTCGTTTATTAGAAGAAGGTTCAACTGTACTTGGTGCTATGCATCCACTTCCTTTTTTGAACGAAGGGTTTGTAACAGGTCTTGAAGATTTTCTTTTATTCTGTTATACCGATGGTTTAACGGAAACAATAAATGAAGATGGAAAGGAGTACGGGGTAGAAGCTTTGCTTTCCTATTTTAGTGATGACGCAATTCAAACGAAAGATTTACCTACAATCCATCAAGATATTATCGTCTCACTTGATACGTTTAAAGGGAAGAAAGGATATCATGATGATATCACAATTTTATCTTGTCGTGTGGCCGTGATATGATCCATCGAACGCCTTTTTTGCTTCCGATACTTTATCCACGTTTATTGTGGCGAATGCCGACACGCGAGAAAGAAATTTTTCTAACCTTCGATGATGGGCCTGTTCCTGGTGCAACTGAATTTGCGTTACATACCTTAGCGCGTTTTTCTGCGAAAGCAACTTTCTTTTGTATTGGTGATAATATCCAAAAACACCCAGATATCTTTAAGAAGATCATTACCGATGGACATACGATTGGTAATCATACCTTCAACCACCTCAATGGTTGGAAGGCAAACCCTGAAGCATATGTAGCCAATACGCAACTTTGTCAAACAGAAATTATAGGTAATAGCCCAACTTTTATAGAAGGTGAAAGGAGCGACGCCAACCCGAGGTTCAAATTATTTCGTCCGCCTTATGGTAGAATTACGAGAAAACAAATCAAAAGCTTAAGAGACTATTGCATTGTAATGTGGGATGTACTCTCTCATGATTACAGTAAAACCGTTGCACCACATAATTGTCTTCTTTATACAGTTAATGCCACACGTTCTGGTTCTATCGTAGTCTTTCATGACAGCTATAAAGCGGAAAGAAACATGACGTTTACTTTACCACGATTTATCGAGCATTTTTCAGAGCGTGGTTTTATTTTCAAAGCGATAACTGAATGAAGCCAAAGCGTGTGCTAGTTGCCGCATTAGATTGGGGCTTGGGTCACGCTACACGATGCATTCCTATTATCAAAGAATTAATACATGCTCAATGTGAGGTTATTATTGCAGGAAGTGGTAGCTCACTAACTTTGCTGAAAACAGAATTTCCACAACTCAAAGTTGTACAGTTACCCGCGTATGGCCCTGTGTACCCATCACGTGGATCAATGGTTTTAAAAATCATTATGCAGTTGCCTAAATTTATAAAGGCCATCAAGCGTGAACACGCCATTATAGAAAATTTTGTTAGAGAGAAACAAATCCACTGTGTAATATCAGATAATCGTTTCGGGTGCTGTTCAAAGCACGCTTATACTATCTTTATTACACATCAGGTAAATATTCTCTTACCCAATAGGTGGAAATGGCTACGTGGGCTTGTTAATTTTATCAATCACCATCATATAAAGAAATTCAATTTGTGTTGGATACCTGATGAGGGTGGTGAGAATAATTTAACGGGGAGCATGTCTGCCGGCTTTTCACGATCCAGATTTATTGGTAAGATCTCTAGATTTACACCTTGTATTTCACACAACAATAAACTTGACTTCGATATATTATGTATTTTATCAGGCCCTGAGCCGCAGCGAACTTTGCTTGAAAGATTATTAACCACTCAAATTGCAACAAGTAAATTGAAAGCCATTATGGTGCGAGGTATTCCAGAAGCTTCTCATAGAAGAACGAATGATCAATTAGAAATTGTAGACTTCATGGGTTCAAGAGAACTTCAAGATACTATTTGTCAATCAAGGTTGATCATTGCTAGGTCAGGTTACAGTACGGTTATGGATATGGCCACACTTGGAAAGCAGGCTGTATTTATTCCTACACCTGGCCAAACTGAGCAAGAATATTTAGCGGAACATTTGAAAATAAAAAAAATAACATATTCTATAAATCAATCTAAATTTGATCTTACTGATGCAATGGCTAGGGCTGCTGATTATTCGGGCTTCAAGCCGACAATTAATAGCCATACTGAATTAATAAACGCCATTGCTGATATGTTAAAAATTATATGAAGAAATTTCTGATCGGATTTCAATATGCGTTAAGAGGTGTTGCGTTGGCATTTATTAGTGATCGTAATATTCGCGTTCACGTTGTCATAGCTTTCCTCACTATAGCAGGTTCGTTTTACTATAACATAACATCAACCGAATGGTGCATAGTCATTCTATGCATTGGTCTAGTAATTACAACCGAGTTGGTGAATACATCCATTGAAGATCTTGTAGACCTGGTTACTACTGAATGGAAACCCCTTGCAGGAAAGGTCAAAGATATTGCGGCAGGGGCAGTACTTGTTGCTTCAATTGCTGCGCTAATTATCGGCTTAATCATTTTTAGAAAACACGTGATATAGTAGCGCTGAAACCAGAGAAATGGTTTTTAAGTTTTAATAAAAATGATAGTTGATTAAGCGTGATTTTTATTAACTATTGATATAAAAAAAGAATTCCTTCTCATCATATGTTTTAGGTAAGGTGTTTGTTTTACCTGGAATTCTAACCAGTTTAATAACGCTTTTTTATGAACTGGATTGGTTCAACTTCCAATATTACAAGCGATTTCTGGAATGATTGCGCTTTCAAACGATGATCTTTATCCGCAGTTTTTTCTTATTCGTTATGCCACTAGGTTTAGAAATAGAAATCTTTAACATGCGCCCCGACATGTGAGTCATCAGCATAAAACTTTAAAAAATCGAAGTAGCAACTCAAAGCTAGCAGCCAGAAGCTATAAGTTTGATAAAAGCGATTTCCCTGATGCCAGAACGTTAAATATTTTTGTCTCACTACATTATCGCTAAATTTGAGCTGAAAATCCCGCACATGAATTTTGCATCATCATTAGACAATAAAATTTTTAAGACTATTGGGCATGTTGCGGATTCGCTTCAGGTTGAGGCATTTATTGTAGGTGGTTATGTGAGAGATCGGATTTTAAACAGACCTTCTAAAGATATTGATTTTGTATGTGTTGGTAGTGGCATAAGCCTCGCGACCGAAGTGGCTCGTGCATTAGGACCTGATCACCATGTAACAATCTTTAAAAGTTTTGGAACAGCGCAAATTCGATATGGAGATCTTGATCTGGAGTTTGTCGGAGCACGCAAAGAATCATACAGGTCAGAATCAAGGAAGCCGATTGTAGAGGATGGAACACTTGAAGACGATCAGAAGCGTAGAGATTTTTCAATCAATGCATTAGCCATTCGTTTAAATAAAAAAGACTTTGGCGAGCTTGTAGATCCATTTGGTGGCGTGGAAGATTTAAAGAAAAAAATTATACGAACGCCCCTAGATCCTATTATCACTTTTTCTGATGATCCCTTGCGCATGATGCGCGCCATTCGTTTTGCGTCTCAACTTAACTTTGATATTGAAGCTGACACTTTCCAAGCTATAACATCACAAGGAGAAAGATTAAAAATTGTATCGCAAGAGCGCATCACAGATGAACTTAATAAAATTATTTTAAGTCCTGTTCCTTCTTATGGTTTTAAATTGCTTTTTCATAGTAAGTTGTTGAGGTATTTTTTTCCAGAGCTTGTAGCACTACACGGTGTTGAGTACGTGGGTGGCAATGCGCATAAAGATAATTTTTTTCATACGCTGCAAGTGCTCGACAATGTCTCTAAAATGTCTGATGACCTTTGGTTACGTTGGGCAGCTATTCTACACGACATAGCTAAACCTGCTACAAAGCGATATGATAAAGATCATGGCTTTACATTTCATGGACATGAAGATAAAGGTGCACGTATGACACCAGGAATATTTAGAAGAATGAAATTACCTATGAACGAAAACATGCTTTTCGTCCAAAAGCTTGTGAGGTTGCATCTTCGGCCTATCCCGCTTTCAAAAGAAGTTACTGATTCTGCCATTCGTAGATTATTATTTGATGCCGGTAATGATGTTGATGCATTGATGAAACTTTGTCGTGCAGATATTACTTCTAAGAATAATGATAAAGTTAATCGCTTCCTCAAAAATTTTGATTTAGTGGAGCAAAAGATGGCTGAGGTTGAAGCCAAAGACAGCATTAGAAATTTTCAACCGCCCATTACGGGTGATGAGATAATAGCAATGTTTAAGCTGCCGCCCAGTCGTATTATTGGTGATATAAAAGAGCAAATTAAAGAAGCTATTCTTGAAGGAGAAATTCAGAATGATAGGCAGGAGGCGTTGATGTTATTAAATAAAATTGCTAAAGAACGGGGATTGATTGATTAATTAGTCGATGGTCGATAGTCCATTGTCGATAGTAACGATTGAGTTAATAATGCAGTTGTTAGATTAAAGAACAAAGTATATTTAAATGTGTGTATAAAAATATTTTCTAAATTTTTTGGAGAAACGAATGACAAAGGTATCTTTGCACTCCATTTAAAAATTAGATGGTCCGGTAGTTCAGCTGGTTAGAATGCCTGCCTGTCACGCAGGAGGTCGCGGGTTCGAG
>CAXSCR010000012.1:0-84225 GCA_964235605.1 uncultured Cyclobacteriaceae bacterium
TAAGCTGAAAGCTTACAATATTTTACCCACAAGCTGAAAGCTTGCGGTAGTAGTGAGCACCATTTTTCGGGGAGATATAAAACCGCATCGATCAGGCAGTAAAAACCACGGCAGATCAATCCGGCATAGCGTTGGCACCTTTTTCTAACTGCCCCCAGTATTTAGGAATACCGTTTTCGTCCAATGACAAACGCAAGTCATCCAACCAACATGAGGGCAACAAAGTAAGAGTTAACTATTATTTTGAATAAGAGGTTGGTCGTCCCAACCTCTTATTATTTTTATCTATTCAATATTATTTTACAACAAACCTTCTGGTAAGCTTCTCATTTCCAAATTTCACTAAAAGAATATAATTCCCAGTTTTAAAATTATTGTCGGCGAGATCCAGTTTCATAGTACCGTCTTCATTTAGCACGCCCTGATAAAGAGTTGTTATGGGCTTGCCAAAATAATCGAGAACCTCTACCCGCACATTGCTATTTGCCTCTCCGGATATTTGTACTACTGAATTATTCGCAATAGGATTTGGGAATATACTTGCATCATTTTTTATTTCTCTATGACGTTCTGTTACAACTGCAGATCTACTGGCACTTTCGTCTATGAAAATCGATACATCAAGACTGTTTCCTTTTATACCTTTTCCACCTGTTCTACTATAAGCAACAGCGGTAAGGCTATAATAGCCCGGTTTGAGTCGTCCAGCTGTATAGTTTCCATTGTTGTCGCCAAATAAAGCAAATGGTCTTATGTTTTCAGTGGCAATCAATTTTCCATTGAGATAAAAGACAACACTTTTTGTACTATTAGTGGTGTTAGCTCTGATGTTGGGTCTGTCAAATTCAGTTAGATCGTTGCCCATTTCACCTAACGTAAGCTCCATAATATCCTTGTCAGTTTTGTAATTAACAAGTGTAAAGCCTTGTACTCCTGGGCCATTTGGCGTTGTAATTGTAACAGAGGCCACTGTTCCCAGGTCTATTCCTTCACAAGTTTGATATACTCCTACTTCGTATCGATAGGTGGTGTTGGGTACGGCAGACTCATCAACAAAAGTATATACTTGTCCTGAGTCAGGTAGTGAAACCAAGTGAAGAAGAATAGTCTCTTCGGTACTAGCATCATACCTGTAAAATTCGTACATCTCATCAGCATAACTACGATCCAATAAATTTAGCGTTACTGCACTGGACGTTACTGTTGCTGTGAGTTCGGGTGCATAAAAATCATCGGCAGTGTAAAAAGACTGTACTTGGGAAAAATCAGACGCTATGTCATCCTTAATGGCTCGCAACTTATAGTAGTAGTTCGTATGGGGTTTAACATCGTCCTCATATGTTCCTATACCCGGTGCAACTGTAGCAATGAGACTATAGCCTCCACTTTCAGTTAGCGAGCGATAAATTTCTGTGGCACTGCCCTCATTATCGTTGGAAAATGGTAACGTGATAAAAGAGGCGCATTGGGTCGTGGGGTCAAAGCCAAAATACGGAGCTTCTAATGCATTCCCTGCCGTTGTAATTGTAACAGAGGCCACTGTTCCCAGGTCTATTCCTTCACAAGTTTGATAAAACTTTACTTCGTACCTATAGGTGGTGTTGGGTAAGACAGACTCATCAACAAAAGTATATACTTGTCCTGAATCACGTAATGAAACGGAATGAAGCAGAGACTCTCCTGTGCTTTCATCATATCGTGTAAATTCGTAGACATCATCAGCATAACTACGATCAACTAATTTTAGCGTTACCGCATTGGCAGTTACTGTTGCTGTGAGTCCGGGTGCATAAAAATCATCGGCAGTGTAAAAAGACTGTACTTCGGAAAAGTCAGACGCTATGTCATCCTTAATGGCTCGCAGCTTATAGTAATAGTTCGTATGGGGTTTAACATCGTCCTCATATGTTCCTATACCAGGTGCAACTGTAGCAATGAGACTATAGCCTCCACTTTCAGTTAGCGAGCGATAAATTTCTGTGGCACTGCCCTCATTATCGTTGGAAAATGATAACGTGATAAAAGATGCGCATTGGGTCGTGGGGTCAAAGCCAAAATAGGGTGGTTCTAATGGGCTGGCATGTATAGCGACAATATCCGAATGAGAAGCACCTGGCGCTACCAGCGCAATTGTATTGTTGTTAGGCACACTTGCAAATAAATGGCCTGACAACAATAACATTATGAGAATGTGATATGTTGTAAAAATTTGTTTCATAAGAGAATTCTTTTTTGTCTGATTAAGAATGTGAGTTGTGATTGGTTTTTTCATTATAGATTAAAGTATTAAAGTTTAAAATCGGTAAAAACATTTGGTTTTTGCTTAAGGTGAATCCATAGTTTGCGTTTTAGTGGTAGATACTCATGTTAAAATCATCGACTAAATGACATATACGTCGATAAACAATAAAAAACATACCACTTCGACTAAACATCTGGTATATGGTTTAAATACTTTCAACATTCAACATAAACACGGGTACATTCTGACAGAGGTATCATCAGAAAGCAAACCGTCTAGAATTTTCTGAAGCTTCTGTAATCCGTATAAGTCATGTGATATTATTATGGAAGAAACTTCCGTAAGTCCTGGTGCATAGTTGCAAGTACGCACCTTATACAGTCTTCCAAAAGGTTAACACATGCAGAGGTATTTTGTCCTACCAATTGACAACACTTCAGTTATTATTGTTAGCCGAGGATTATCGGTTAAACAAAACGTTATCATATTTCTAAGAGAAGAAAGAAATTTAATTCGAGCAATTATGTAATTATGCTTACAGACAAAAATAGAATCGTAAAATTTTCTGTTGGGTGTGCTTTAGCTTATGAAAATTTCATAGTTTTTATAGTTTATGTTAGTTAAAATTTGTTTTCTATCCCGATCAGAGTTACTCGTAGAGAACTCTGATCACAGCACGGATGTACGTATCTGTTTAATACACATCATTCCTCTAAATGTTTTACCAAAACTGACCGCTAGACCGGGTTCTGCTTCGAAGCATCAGAGTGCTCTCAAGAGTCACTCTGATGAGGTGTAATATCTAAAGCAACTAGTAGCTAAGCTATAGTCTCATATCAAAAAAAAGTCCATACCATTATAAATGCTTTGGTATGGACCTTATCAATTAAAGATTAATAACCTATCCCAACTTATCCAGAACATCCATCACTTCTTTTACAGCCTTGCGGCTTGATTGAAGTAATGCCATTTCATCTTTGTTAAGATCTAATTCGATAACTTTTTCAACGCCGTTCTTGCCTAAGATAACAGGTACGCCAAGGTAACAATCGTTAATGCCGTACTCGCCTTCTAGTTTAATACAAACTGGGAATACTCTGCGTTGATCTTTAACTATGGCCTCTACCATTTGCGCTGCTGCAGAACCTGGCGCGTACCACGCGGATGTTCCCATGAGTTTTACTAACTCGCCGCCACCAACTTTGGTGCGTTCAAGAATAGCATTCAATTTATCTTTATCCATAAGTTCAGTTACAGGAATACCGGCAACTGTTGTGTAACGAGGAAGCGGCACCATGGTATCTCCATGACCACCCATTAACACAGCCTGAATATCTTTAGGAGACACATTCAATGCTTCTGCAAGAAAGGCACGGTAGCGGGCCGTATCAAGAATACCTGCCATACCTATAACTTTGTTACGAGAGAATTTGGAGGTAAGGTGCGCTTGATAAGTCATTACATCAAGTGGATTGGATACCACAATGATGATGGCCTTAGGTGAATGCTTTACAATGTTTTCCGTAACCGATTTTACGATGCCGGCATTCGTTCCTATTAAATCATCACGGCTCATACCTGGCTTGCGTGGTAGTCCGGAGGTAATAACTACTACATCAGAATTGGCGGTCTTTGTATAATCGTTTGTTGATCCAACAGTTCTTGAGTCATAAAGATCAATTGGCGCCTTCTGCCAAATGTCAAGCGCTTTGCCTTCTGCAATTCCTTCTTTGATGTCAATCAAGACGATCTCGTTGGCTACTTCTCGGTAAGCCAGAACATCGGCACATGTAGCGCCAACATTACCAGCGCCAACTACGGTAATTTTCATAATGGTTTGAAATTTAAGTGATGTGAAGACAGTTGATTATATAAGTTCAATATGAATAGGCAAACTAGAATCAGTATACTATTGATTTTCAGCACGTTCTCTTTTGACTTTTAGGTACACGTCAAAACCGGGCACGAATTTATTAATAAGTAGGGATTTTGGAAATATTTTTTTAGTAAGTCGACGGTCCTCAGTCGACGATCCACAGATTGTCTAGTGGTAACTTGTCGACTACTTGTCTAGCGTAGAAATTTAGTCACGGTAAACGTCACGACTGTGGACCGTCGAGCGTGGACTGTAGACCAATAAATCTAATCACCAAAACCTCCGCCGTCTCATCCGTTACTTTAAACAAATCACTAATCCTATACCCTACTATCCATACTATTTCGCCGGCTGATTCGAGTACTGTGATAGTTTCTTTTTCGGGCACCGGTACTTTGTTGTCTACGAAGAAATCGCTGAGCTTTTTAGTTTGCTTCATGCCAATGGGTACGAATTTGTCTCCCGGTTTCCAACTTCTCCAGGTCAATGGAAATTTAAGTTGTTTCAGGCCTAGTTGGGCTATTAGGGGATCTCTTTGGAGTTTGAAATCTGATTTGGAGTGAGTGTTTAAAATGAAATTTTGTTTTCCGCGCGATGCATTCACTTGGCCTGCTTCAATCAACACGTTAACTTCATGCGCCTTTTTTTTGGATGAAGAAATAATTAATTGATCACGATCTATTGTTAATTGATGTGTGGCAGAATAAAATACCTTACCAGATTGGTGATTTGTCAATGTAATTTCTTTGCACTGGATGTAATTAAAACCTTTGTCTTTGATAATCTCCCATAGCAATACGGCTTGACTCGGCCGTGACGCCAGTAATGCCTTATTGATATAAACATTTGTAGCGCTTTCGCGGATAGCTTGTTTAGTGAATAGATCAATGCTATTCATTGCCAACAACGCTGCGCCCTGTATGCGTTCCAGCGAATGCTGAAAGCTTTCCTCCAGGTTGGTATTTATCATTTTCAACAGCGGCACAACTTGGTTTCTAATAAGATTTCTATGGTACTTATCAGAAGCATTGCTTGAATCTTCACGCCAGCGTAATTGACACGCGTTTGCATAATCAACGATGACATCGCGTGAAGCGAATAATAGAGGCCTTATAATATTTTGATGGTTCACACTAATTCCTGTAATGCCATCTATGCCTGTGCCCCTTATCAGATTTAATAAAACAGTTTCAAGGCTGTCATTGAGGTGATGGGCTGTTGCCACGTAGGTATATTTATGTTCTTCTGCTAAGCGATTAAAATAGGTATATCGTAAATCGCGGGCCGCCATTTGGATAGATAATCCATGCTGCGCTGCATACTTTTTGGTTTCGAAAGCGTGAATATGAAATGGAATTTCTTGTTCTTTACATGCGTTTCTTACTAAATCTTCATCGCCTTGCGATTCATCGGCTCTTAATCCAAAATTGCAATGTGCAACACCAAACGAATAGCCGGCTTGTTTAAAGAGATGAAGCATAACCATGGAATCCACGCCGCCACTCACTGCCAATAGTATTTTGTCGGCGTGGGAACAGAGATTATTTCGATCAATATGGTTTAGAAATTGCTCAAGCACGGTCAAAGATAAGTTTTTAGTTAATTTTCGCCTTCTAATTAAGATATGCGCTACATCAAACTCATTGTATTCTTTCTATTAATTGCCCTTGTGCCTGCTCTTGCACAGAAAAAGGTTAAATTAAAACAAGCCGGCAAGCTTAAGAATGGCACAGTTAATGGCGAGCGATTCGACCGACTACTTGGCGACGTTATTTTTGTCCAAAATACCACCACCATTTATTGTGATTCTGCCCATTTCTACAAGAAAAAAAATTCACTTGCCGCTTTCGGGCATGTGCGCATTTTAGATGGCGACTCAGTAACCATCACTGCGCAAAAACTGGAGTATGATGGTAACGAAAAGAAGGCTAAGCTTCGTAACAACGTAGTGTTTGTTAAACTTAATCAAGCAACACTCCATACAGACTTTTTAGATTACGATAGACCACGGAATGAAGCCCGATACTACAATGGAGGAAGATTGGTAGATAGTATCAATGTACTCACCAGCCGTAAAGGATACTATAATATAACATCTGACATGGCATCATTTAAAAAAGATGTTAAGGTTAAAAGTCCAAATCACCTTATGGAATCCGATAGTCTACAATATAATTCCAGGTCGAAGATAGTCTTCTTCAGAACAAGTACAACGGTGATTGACAAGGATAGCACCACTTTTGTTTATGACGGCGGCCAGTATGACACCAAAACCAGACGCTCTGATCTTAAAAGTGGTACGGCTGAAAATGATGAGTATAAAATGGAAGGTAAGCGCTATGAGATGGATGCCTTACGAGAGATTTATAAGATAAGAGAAGACGTAGTCATGACATTCAAAAAAGAAAAAATGCTCATCTATGGTCAGGCTTCAGACGCGTATAAAATTAAAGGGATTACGAAAATTTATAATCGCGCGTACATTGCTAAAATTACCGATGAAGGCGACACGCTTTTCATTAAAGCCGATACATTGGTGGCTATTGATAGCAAGGATCCAAAGAAGAAAAGGCTACTCGCCTATCATAATGTGAAAATCTTTAAGAAAGATTTACAAGGCGTAGCTGATTCATTAGAGTACCGCTCAGCTGACTCAACCATCTTTTTTTACAATAGTCCTACGCTATGGACAGACGGAAATCAGATGACTGCAGATTCCATTAGCATGTTGATTAAAAATAATACGATCAATAAAATTTACATGAAAGTAAATGCCTTCGTAATCTCAAAAGATACTTTGCTAAACTTCAATCAAATCAAAGGGAGAAAAATGACTGCTGATTTCGTGAACAGAAACATAAATCGTATTGTGGTTGATGGGAATGGTGAAAGCTTATATTATGCATTGGATGATAAAGACAATTCATTTATGGGCATGAATAAAATTATTTGTAGCAACATTATCATTCGTTTTAAAGAAGGCAAAGTCGGCAACTTAAGTTTTTATGTAAAACCAGACGCCAGTTTTATACCCGTTCATGAAATAAAGGAGGATGATAAGCGCCTACAAGGATTTAGTTGGAAGGAGAAAGAACGTCCCGCCAAAAAGGATGTAGTTCAAATTAATCCAGATCTTAAGGTTAATCAGATAATTAAGACCAATGCCCCTAAGCCTTAAAAGACTCGAAAACGCAGTAAATATTTTATTATTGTAAAACCCACAAAATAATCAGGTTAAAATTATGACAATCGCTGTAAAAGCCTAATTTTTGTAAAACTCCCCGAATGCAAAAATTATGAAAAAGCTTCTCTGGTCAGCTCTCTGCTCATTCTTAAGCTTGGCGCTCAACGCGCAAAGTTTTGAAGCTTCCCTATCTCAGGAAACTGTGAAGGGTATAATTGGGGAGACCATTAAAGTACCCGTGAAATTCAAAAATACTTCAGAGAAAGCCGTCACCATTATTGTGAAAAGGATTAGTTCGCAAATCGGTACCACACAGAAAAATTTCTATTGCCTTGATAACAACTGCCTTGACTCAAAGGTGGAGGATTTTGTTGTTAAGGTAGAACCGGGTCATACGCTCGCAACACTTCAACTTGCATTAGAAGCCGGGTTAGTGCCTGCAGAGAGTCTAGTCAAATATGTTGCTTATAACAAAGCCAATCCAACGGAATTAGTGGAGTTAAATATAAACTTCATTGTCGATGAAAAATCTGAAAGGGCAAATATCTATACTTCGCGCTACATAACGCTCCAAGATGTTTATCCGAATCCGTCAACAGAATATGCTTATATTGATTATAAAATTAGCAATGACAAAACAAAGGCAAGGGTATTGATTCACAACATCCTAGGAAATAAAGTAAGCGAGTATAATTTACCAGCGCTGGAAAGTAAAATTAAGATTTCAACGCTTGATTTAAATCCGGGCATATACTTCTACACGCTTTACATTAACAATGAAGGTGTAATGACGCGCAAACTGATCGTTAAAAACTAACTTATCGCCTTATTATCCACAAATATCTGGGTAATAATCATAAACTGGCCATAATCCCGTTTCACTCTTACCATGTCTTATACTATATTTGCGGGCTTATGCGGAAATTAAGAATTGCGATTTGTTTTATCTCCCTCCTGCTAATCGGTTTTTCGTGCGGTACTTTCACATTGCGTAGTAAATTTAGAAGAATAGAAAAAAGTACGGACTGGCGTGTTAAATATGATGCAGCGCTAAACTATTTTAACAAAGAGAAATATTTCAAAGCTTCGGTTCTCTTTGAACAGATTCTACCCATTGTTCGCGGTTTACCAGAAGGAGAAAAGGTACAGTTTACGCAAGCATATTGCCAGTTCCATCTTAAGTTCTTTTTATTAGCTTCTGAGCAGTTTAAGACTTTCTATGAAACGTATGGTCGCAGTCTTTTGGCTGAAGAGGCTAGATTCATGTATTCCTATTCATTGTATTCCTCTTCCCCTAATTCAAATCTCGACCAAACGAGCAGCATAGACGCCATGAGCTCGATGCAGGGGTTTTTAAATCGCTATCCCAACAGTAAATTTAAGGATCGTGCCATTGAGGTTATATCTGAAACACAGACGAAATTAGAGATAAAGGGTTTTGATAATGCCAGGCAATATTTTAAGATGCGTAGTTACAAAGCAGCTATTATAGCCTTAAACAATTTCAAAAATAATTTCCCCGATTCAAAATTAGTAGAAGAAGCATCGTACCTAGCTATAGTGTCTGCCTATAAACTGGCTAACCAAAGTATTCATTCCAAACAACAAGAGCGCTTTAATTCAGTGGTAGAGAACTATAAAGAATTCGTTGACAAATACCCGGCTAGTGCATTTCTCTCTGCGGCTGAAAAACTCTATGCGGAAAGTCTCACTAGGTTAAGTAAATTTAAAAATAATAACACGAACAATAACTCATAAAATTATGGCAGTACAAGCATCAATCATTACACGCGATGTTGATAAGATAGCAGCGCAAACAGGCAACCTTTACAAATCTGTAGTGGTTATCTCTAAACGTGCCAGACAAATTTCTGTTAATCTAAAAGAAGAGTTGAACAATAAACTTGCAGAATTTGCTACTACGGTAGATAACTTGGAAGAAGTATTTGAAAATCGTGAACAAATCGAGATTTCAAAATTCTATGAGCGTATGCCGAAACCAACAAATACCGCTACTGAAGAATTTATCGAACATAAATTAAACTTCCGCTTACAAAACGAATCTCCTGAGAACCAGGAATTCTAAGCTTTATATAGGGCATTCTTAGATTAATCTTGGGGAACAAGGCATAATTTAAGAATGCTTTTTTATTTACGTACGGTTGTCAATTCATGACAGCTATTACTTTATAGCGTTATGCTCAGGGGGAAAAAAATAATTCTGGGAGTATGCGGTAGTATTGCCGCTTATAAGTCTGCCGTTCTGGTTAGGCTACTCATTAAGGAAGGTGCTGAAGTGAAGGTTATTATGACCCATGCTGCCACCGATTTCATCACACCATTAACGCTTTCTACCCTATCAAAAAATCCGGTTCTTACTGAGTTTGTAAAAGACAATACAGGTGAGTGGAATAACCATGTTGACCTTGGCCTATGGGCAGATGCATTGCTTATTGCCCCTGCCAGTGCCAATACCATTGCAAAAATGGCGAATGGATTCTGTGACAATCTATTAGCAGCGGTTTATCTTTCAGCGCGATGTTACGTTCATGTTGCTCCTGCGATGGATTTGGATATGCTTCAGCATCCAAGTACACAAGATAACCTTCAAAAACTTAAAAGCTTCGGAAACATCATCATAAGCCCAACCTATGGTGAACTAGCTAGTGGTCTTGTTGGAACAGGCCGGATGGCGGAGCCGCAAGAAATTATTGATCACTTGAGCCAATTCTTTTCTGAAGATAAGAAATTGAAGGGCAAGACAGTCTTAGTTACAGCTGGCCCTACGCATGAAGCGATTGACCCCGTACGCTTTATTGGTAATCACTCAAGCGGTAAGATGGGGTTTGCTATTGCCGAGGCTTTGGCAAATGCGGGTGCGCAAGTAAATTTAGTAACGGGTCCAACCCATCAACATACAAAACACCCGGGTGTTAGCGTTAGAAATGTTATATCAGCAGAAGATATGTATAATGCTTGCACTGAAATTTTTCCTAGAATTGATATAGCCGTGCTCTCGGCTGCAGTAGCTGATTATAAACCTATTGTGGTATCAACCCAAAAAATTAAAAAGAAGGATGAGAATCTAATCATCGAATTAACCAAAACGCATGATATCGCTGCATCACTTGGCAAACTCAAACATAATGGGCAAATGATCGTTGGCTTTGCTTTGGAGACAGAACAAGAGCAGACAAATGCCTTTAAGAAATTACAATCTAAAAACTTTGATTTGATTGTATTGAATTCATTAAACGATACCGGTGCTGGTTTTGGTCATGATACCAACAAAATTACCATTATCGACAAACAACAAAAAATGACATCCTTCGCCCTCAAGGATAAGAAAGAAGTAGCGAACGATATTGTTTCCCTCATTATAGAAAACCTCCATGCATAAGGCCTATTTATTATTACTGCTCATTCTGCCTTTTGCCGGTTTTAGCCAAGAGCTAAACTGCACGGTTACCATTAATGCAACGCAGGTAGAGACCACAGACCGGTCAGTATTTAAAGACATGAAAACTACCATTGAACAGTTTATGAATGGTAGGAAGTGGACCAACGATGGCTTCAAGAATCATGAGAAGATTAACTGCAATCTGTTAATCAGCATTAATAGCATGCCTTCTATTGGAAGTTTCACAGCCACTGTGCAAGTGCGTTCCGCAAGACCAATTTTCAATACCAATTACTCTAGCTTGCTTTTAAATTTTGCCGATCGCGATTGGGAATTTGAATATATCGAATCTCAACCGTTAGAGTATAATGACAATACCTACATGACCAACCTCACCTCAATGCTGGCCTATTATGCTTATGTCATAATTGGGTTGGATGCTGATTCATTTAGCGAATTAGGAGGAACTCCATTTTATCAAAAAGCACTCGTTGTTGTTAATAATGCACAACAATCAAACCGCGTGGGATGGGCAGCACTTAGTAATAACCGTAATCGTTATTGGCTCCTTGAGAATTTGAACAATTCACAAATGATCGATGTTAGAAAAGCCATTTACTCCTACCACCGTTTGGCTATGGATACGTTCGATAAAAATCCGGATCAAAGTCGCGAGGTAATTTTAAAGGGATTGAAGGCAATTAAGAAAGTCAGGGATATTAACCCGAATGCGATTCTGGTAATCAGTTTTTTTGATGCAAAGGGCAAAGAATTGGTAAACGTGTTTTCCTCTGGTAATATCCAGATTAGACGGCAGGCTTACGATTTGTTGGTGGCTATTGATCCGTCTAATCGCATATACGATAAAATAGTCCAATAATTACAACATAGCATTTCTACGCTGTCGTGATTTTATAATCTTATTTTTATCTTTCGCCGTGAGTAACAGGCAAATCAGACTAAGTGATCAGGCGCAGATCCGTAAATGCATACCGTTGTTTCTGGAGAAGAAAATCAATATTGTGAGACGTGATAACATGGTGTTTTACGGCATCCTAAAAGAATTTTCTGAAAATGAAATCACCCTTTTAAATCTACGCATGAAAAAGATGACCTTTGCTCTCGATAATATCAGTGAACTTTATATTGACACACCAGCCTGATGTTAAAACGCCTCACCATTAAAAATTATGCATTGATCAAACACCTTGAGTTTGATCCCTCTCCTAACCTGAATGTGGTAACAGGCGAAACGGGCGCAGGTAAATCTATTATGCTTGGCGCGATAGGTTTGCTTCTCGGTAATCGTGCTGACACAAAAGTATTATGGGATGAGAATGAAAAATGCATTACCGAAGGCACTTTTGATATTACTAACTATAGGCTCAAGCCCTTATTCACGGCAGCAGATTTAGATTATGAAGATCTTACTGTGATGCGCAGAGAGATTAGTCCAGGCGGAAAATCACGGGCTTTTATCAACGACACACCGGTAACACTTGATGTCTTAAAACGAATAGGAAGTATGCTGATGGATGTACATTCCCAGCATGAAACACTTCAGCTTGGCAATCAATCTTTTCAACTTAAGCTCATAGACACTTACGCTGAAAATGATTCTTTGCAAAATGTTTATAGTGCTACCTGGTCTGCATTTCAAAAAGCCAGAAAAGGATTTGAAGATTTAAATAATGAAGCTGAGACACTTCGCCAAGAAGCAGACTATACAAACTTTCAGCTCGATGAATTATTGAGAGCTGGATTAAATGATATCAATCAAGAAGCGCTTGAATCTGAGCTGAAGATTATAGAACATGCAGAAGAAATCAAGATTCGTTTTAACCAGGTACTTGATTTAATAAATCGCTCAGAATATGCCGCTCAAACATCAATCTCGGAAGCGCGTAACAACCTGCAACATGTAGAATCATATTCTGCAAATTATTCATCCTTATATCAGCGCCTTGAAAGCTTACGCATTGAATTGGATGACATTGCATCAGAGATTGAGAAGGAAGAAGAAAACATTGAGTTCGACCCCGCAAGCGCAGAACTAATTAAAGAAAAACTCAGCGCTGTATATCGCTTATCAAAAAAACACAAGGCTGCTGACCTGGCCGAGCTTCTCGCTATTCAAGAAAATCTACAGCGCAAAGCTTCACTTACATCTAATCTTGATGAAGCACTCGTTGCTGCTAAGGCATTGCTTGAAAAAACTACACGCGAGCTGCACAAAGCTGCGGCACAACTTAGTGAGTCTCGTAAAAAAGCTTTCAAGCCGCTTTGCAATCAGATCATCAAGTTATTGAAAGAGCTAGGTATACCAGATGCGTCACTATCCATCGAACAACAAAATATAGATCCTACCTCCACAGGTACCGATAAAGTAGAAATTGTATTCAGTGCCAATAAAGGAATAACTCCTAGACCGTTAGCGCAAGTTGCATCAGGTGGCGAGTTCTCCCGACTCATGTTTTGCATTAAATATGTTATGGCCGAAAAATCTGCCATGCCTACACTTATTCTCGACGAGATCGATAATGGTATCTCTGGGGAAATAGCGTTGAAGCTTGGAAGAATGATGAAAGTAATGGCATCCAATCACCAGCTTATAAGCATCAGTCATTTACCTCAGATAGCAGCTAAAGGTGATGCCCATTATTACGTTTACAAAGATAATTCGTCAACAAAAACCATGAGTAACATCAAACAACTAAAGGAAGATGAACGCATCTTAGAGATAGCAAAAATGATTGGCGGTGAGAAGCCGTCTAAAACGTCGGTAGATAACGCTAGGGAACTTCTATTAGGCATTGAGCATTAGGAAATAGGCATTGGAAATAGGCGATGGGAGTTAGCGGTTTGGAAAGACGTGTCAGGCTAATAATCGAATGATCATAAATTATAAAACATCAACGACCTCTGCACTCATCTCCAATGCCAAATGCCATACCAATCCCTAATGTCAGTGCCTAATCTCCAATGCCTAATGGTGCCTAAATAAAGAATCGTGAATCTATTTTATCAACCGGATATTCCCGAGGGTACTCTTCACCTGGACCCTGAAGAATCGAAACATGCTGTTCGGGTGTTGAGGAGAAAAAATGGGGATGAGTTACGTGTTACGGATGGTAAGGGGTTCTTCTATCAATGCCGCATAACGAAAGACGATTCTAAGCAATGTCAATTTGAAATCATTGAAAAAATTGCAGAAGCCAAGCGTACTTATTCAATTCATATCGCGATCTCTCCTACTAAGCATACGGATCGCATTGAATGGTTTGTTGAAAAGGCGGTGGAAATTGGGGTTGATCAAATCAGCTTTATTGAATGTAAAAATACAGAAAGACCTTATTTGAAATTGGATAGGTTAGAAAAAGTGGCCATCAGTGCTATGAAGCAATCACTTAAGGCCTCTTATCCTGTTCTGACTGGGCTCACCAAAATATCGGATTTTATTAAGAAGCGATCTGAAACCGGTAGATATATAGCCTATGTTGATCACTCCAATCCGGATCATCTTAAGGATTTGGTAAAACGTGAATCAAGTTCATTGGTGCTAATTGGCCCTGAGGGCGACTTTACACATCAGGAGTTAAGTCTGGCTATGGCGGCTGGTTTTTCAAAAGTAAGTCTGGGTACCAGCCGTTTACGTACTGAAACCGCTGGCTTAATCGCTTGTCATATCCTTAATCTAAGCAATCAATAAAAATCTAGTGTTATTGGATAATTTAAGCGTTTTTGATCTTTAATTTAGATTAATCTAAATTTTATTTTTAAAATATTTAAAATATTAAATAGATTTGTCAAAAGATTGAGAGATGAGATTCTATATAATACTACTTTTATTGGTTGTGGGGTCAAGAGCCATAGCCCAACAAATCAAAATTTCAGGCGTTGTGAAAGACAGTTCGAACGGAACTGCACTTCCCTTTGCTAATGTTATTATTGAAAACAATGGGGTCGGCACAGTCGCTAACGAAAACGGTTTCTTTTCATTTTCCTTTCCTGATTCGTTAATTACCAATAAACTCGTTGCATCCTTTCATGGTTACTCTACTAAAAGCCAGGCGCTCGTAACAGGAAAACAAGTATATAACTTTCAACTCCAACCCGACAGTCACTTCCTTAATGAAGTAGTAGTGTCAGGCACGATGAAAGAAGTATCTAAAATGGACTCATCTATTCCAGTCGAGATTTATACACCCACCCTTTTCAAAAAAAATCCATCGCCTAATATTTTCGAATCACTTACCATGGTGAATGGCGTTCAACCTCAGCTAAACTGCAATGTCTGTAACACCGGCGATATCCATATTAATGGAATGGAAGGTCCTTACACCATGGTGCTTATTGATGGAATGCCAATAGTTTCATCATTGGCAACCGTGTATGGCCTAGCGGGAATTCCAAACAGCATGGTTAAAAGAATTGAAATTGTAAAAGGACCCGCCTCTACTTTATACGGCTCCGAGGCAGTGGGTGGTCTTATTAACATCATCACAAAAGACCCTCTCACTTCACCTAAACTTACAGCAGATGTATCAGGAACAACCTATAACGAGTATAATGTAGACGTTACAGCTAAGTGGAAAATTAAAAATACCACTTCCCTTCTGGGAGTTAACTTCTTTAATTTTTGGAATCCCATTGATAATAATGGTGATAACTTCACCGATATTACTTTACAAAGACGAGGCTCCATCTTTAATAAATGGAGTATAAAACGCAAATCAGATAAAGTATCCACCCTCGCATTGCGTTACGTCTATGAAAGTCGTTGGGGCGGTGAAATGCAGTGGCAGCAGAAAGATCGTGGTAGCAATACTATTTATGCTGAATCGATATTCACCAATCGCATGGAAGTGATAGGAAATTATGAACTACCCATTTTAAAAGAAAAGTTGTACTTCGATTATTCGTACAACTACCATTTGCAAGATTCATATTATGGCATTACAAAATACTATGCAAAACAACAAGTAGGTTTTGCCCAATTAAGATGGTCGAAAAAAATCTCAAGTCACGATTTATTAATAGGCATGCCCCTACGTATTACTTACTATGACGACAATACCATTGGCACCTCTTCAACAGAAAATAGCAATGCACCTTTAAAAACATTTTTACCTGGTCTGTTTGTACAAGACGAAGTTGCAATAAGCACCAAAGTCACGACGCTAGCGGGAATCCGCTATGATCACCACAATCAACATGGCAATATCTTATCACCACGCATAAGCTTTAAATTATCTCCCAATAAAAATAATACTTTCAGATTGAGTGGAGGAAATGGCTTTAGGGTTGTGAATCTTTTTACAGAAGATCATGCAGCCTTAACAGGTGCACGAGAAGTTGTGATCGCTGAAAAATTAAAGCCAGAACAATCATGGAATGTAAATGCTAATTATGTCTCGTTCATAAATTTAAACAATGGATATATTGGCCTTGATGGAAGTGTGTTCTACACCTACTTCACAAATAAAATAGTCGGCGATTTTTTGACTGATACTGAGAAAATTATTTACAAGAATATAAATGGCCACGCTGTTTCAAAAGGTGTGACCTTGAATGCCGATATATCTTTAACAAACGGACTTAAGTTTATTGCTGGCATAACACTAATGGATGTCTATCAGAAAGAGCATGATGCTGTTGATAAAGAAATCAAAATTCCTCAGTTATTTGCACCCAAGATTTCTGGCACCTATGCCATTAGTTATACCATCAATCCAATAAAATTAAATATCGATTTGACGGGGCGCTTGAATGGGCCTATGAATTTACCTGTGTTACCAGGTAGACCTGACAAATCTCCGTGGTTTACAACCATGAATATTCAATTAAGCAAATCATTCAAAAACGGTTTTGAAGTTTATAGTGGCGTGAAAAATATTTTAAACTTCGTTCCTAAATATCCAATCTTTGGTCCTAATGATACAGATCGAAATGCATTCAGCCCAAACTTTGACCCCAGCTATAACTATGCTCCCGTGCAAGGTATAAAAGGATTTCTTGGTGTACGGTACGTCTTAAAGTAGAAAGTACATATGAATGACCTGACTTATTTTGCAGATAAAATGAGGTAACATTCAATTTCTTTCGTTATTCTTATCATAAGATAATTTCAAGTGTTAAGATGATTTTAAACTATATCTGGGTTTCATTCTTTCTTATTGGGTTTGTTGTTGCTGTTGTTAAATTAATTTTCTTTAACGATGGCACTGTGTTCCCTGCCATGATGCAGTCCACATTCGACATGGCAAAGACCGGTTTTGAAATTTCTATTTCATTAACAGGTATCATGTCGCTATGGCTTGGTATTATGAAGATTGGAGAGAAAGGTGGAATTGTACCAATATTGTCGCGACTGGTCGGACCATTCTTTTCAAGATTATTTCCTGAAGTACCGCGCAATCATCCGGCAACGGGTTCTATTATTATGAACTTCAGTGCCAACATACTTGGACTTGATAATGCCGCCACACCATTAGGCCTTAAGGCCATGAAGGAATTACAAGAACTAAACCCAGAAAAGGATACGGCTTCTAATGCGCAGATTATGTTTCTTGTATTGAATACGTCTGGGTTAACTATAATTCCATTATCTATTATGGCAGACCGAGCTACCCTTGGCTCAGCGAACGTAACAAGTATTTTCATCCCAACGCTGATCGCTACTTTCTTCTCCACAATGGCAGGTCTGATTTATATAAGCATCAAGCAAAAAATAAAACTTTATGACCCTATACTCCTCGCCTACTTATTAGGTATGATTGCTTTCATCGGCTCTGCGGTATGGTACTTTTCATCTCTTAGTCCGACAGAATTACAGCGGCAATCAACACTTGTAACCAGTGTAATTATTATCAGCCTCATTGTTTGTTTTATGCTACTGGGCCTAAGAAGAAAACTTCCGTTGTTTGATACCTTTGTGGAAGGCGCAAAAGAAGGATTTGAAATTGCCATCAAAATAATTCCTTTTCTTATCGGCATACTCGTAGCCATTGGCGTTTTTCGTACATCTGGTGCTTTGAATTATTTAACAGATGGCATACGATGGGTACTTACTGCATTTAATATGAACACAGACTTTGTAGATGCGCTACCTGTTGCCTTCTTAAAACCCTTAACGGCCCAAGGCGCACGTGCTATGATGATCGATATCTCTAAAACCTATGGACCCGATTCTTTTGTGGCAAACTTGAGCAGTATTTTTAGGGGATGCGCCGAAACTACATTTTATATCGTTGCAGTTTATTTCGGCTCTGTAAGCGTAAAAAAGACCCGGTACGCAATTACAGGTGGTTTAATTGCAGATGTAGGGGGTGTTATAGCCGCAATAATAATTGGTTATATGTTCTTTTATTAACAGCAGTTTATTGTCGGTTTGAACGAATTTTTTGTTAGCTTAGTGTACAATCATTTTAAAATCGTTGTATGGAAAAAAAGGCGGAGATTCAAAAAACCATTTATGATAATGCCAAGAGTCACTTTCTTGGAAACTTCCCCGATTCATTACCTATTGAACAAGCTTATGTACACATTGGTATGTATTTGGGTTGGATCATCGACGTAGCGCTATACTCAGATTATTTTGAGGATGAAGCATCAAATCAAATCTTCCGCTTTAAGAGGAGAGAAATCTCTTGCACAATTCTTAGTGAGATCTGGGATGGATATCTAGGCTTTGAATTATTCAGCCGCCAAGGCAACATGTTTACCTACTACTATTATGGTGGTGGTCTCTATCACAATGATTACGATGAAATTCTAGTTAAGATGTTACCGTCAATCTATCATGTAACAGATAGCTGGGAGAATTACGAACGACTAAAAGCACGTATTGACATGCGCTTCCAGGATTGGAAGAAGTTAGTTGGTAATCAGTAGGTATTGAGGCTAATTAGTTGCACTGGGCAGTAGGTAAAAGGCCTTGGGCATTGAGGACCGTTCTAACCTAAACGTAACTACAGCTATCTATAAACGTGGTATAGGGCGTGTTTATGACACCTTATTTTGTTGAGTCAAGGAATTAAGCGTCTCCAACTTACAACATTTGAACATCAGCACATTGATAATTAATTCAATTTCCTATTGCTTCATTCTTAAAATTCATGCTTGCAGTTTCAAGCTGCTTTCTGTCTGCTTCAATTTCAGCGAATACGCGTTTGCCTTTGGTTCCTCGGAGGCGCTCCCAGAATGTTTCGCGTTTGTTTATGGAAACGAAATTTTTTACGTATGCGGAGGTGCTGTCAATTTTAGGAAGTGATTTACTTTTAAAATCCATCTTGCCGAAGATGACGGGAAGTGATTTTACGTCTGGGCAAAATTTAGCTTTGAATTTTTTCAACATGGCATTCTGATAAGGATCCGTTGCTAAAGCAATTGACTTGAAACCTAACGATTGAGCCATCTTCCAAGAGTAATAAACATTCTCGGTGCTATGTTCAGCTTTAGTTTCAGCGAAGGTATGCTCAGGCGGAATGCCCAATGAATCAGCCATTAATTTCATTACGATACCTTCGACGTAAGGACTATACACAGACGAACCCGAGAAAATTATATTTTTCGCATAACCACTATCGTATAAATGTTTCGCCCAAAAAACACGCATCTTCATAATATTACTGACAGAACCATATTTATACGGAGAACCAGGCACTATAATTACATCATAAGGTTTGTCTTTTTTTGCTTCTAGATAAGTTCTTTTAGCCATATGATTGAAAGCACAACTCGTAAACGTGAGTGCAATGAAGAGAAGTCCGCAGAAATAAAGACCAGCTTTAGACAATATGATAATAGTGCTTTTCATGTTGTAGAATTTACTATACAATACATTATACAAAAAGTGTGCTCGGGGTATCTACATATTTGGGATGTGTATTCTGCCGTATTAGTAAATGATTATTTAGGTCTGATCAGCTGCAATTTCCAGGCTTTATCGTATGCAATTTCACCTTCGTCTACCATTTCACGGATAATATCTACAAATAATTCATGATCTTTTGGGGAAATTATTTCTTCTAGTTGTTCTACGGTTAGTGCTTGTTTTGATAGTACAACAACAACCTCATCGCGCAGACCTTGTAACGCTGCGTGGTTATCTGTTTTTCTTTTGCTAATGCAGATGTCACATATACCGCATGTAAGATAGGTGACTTCATTAAAGTAGTCTTGTATGGTCTGCATTCTACAACGATGACCATTTTCCGCATAGGCAATCATCGCTTCTGTTTTTGCGGTTAGCAACGCTTTACGTGCTTTTAATCTATTGTGATCTACAGGTAGCGATGCCGCATCTTGTCGTGCTAATACAAATGTAACCTGCGGCATATCTTTAGCAGGTTGGTATACTATAACTTGTAGATCATTTAGTTGCTGAAGTTGATTTAGCATTTCTCTAACTGAAACTTTCATAGCCTTTGCTAAGTAGGCCTCTGAAATTTTAGTGAAGCCTGAAAACAATTCGCCACCAAACAAACGTAAAATCATTTTTATAAGCGGATCAAATCGCTCGTTGGCTACTTGAAACTCATAGAGCTTTGCCTTATTCATGTTAATGTGAAGCTGAGATGGACTATAGAAACTTTCATTAAATTGAATAAGGCCTTCTTCTTCTAATTTTTTTAATGCCCCATACACTTCCGTGGAATGATGATTGAATCGTTCAGAAAAATCATGCAAATCAAAATCATAGCTCTCCCCTTCACTACTACCAACAGCCAACTGATAATAATTAGCTAAGCTTTGATAAATCTTCTTTAAGAAATCAATAGCAGGTTGAGACTGCTCCAGCTTCGCCCTTAAGTTTAGAACATCTGAATCATGATAAAGAATAACCGCGTATGCACGCACACCATCACGGCCACCCCGCCCTGCTTCTTGATAATATGACTCCAAATTTTCTGGCAGATCAAGGTGTATAACAATGCGAACATCAGGCTTGTCAATGCCCATACCAAATGCATTTGTAGCCACCATCACACGTCTTTTATTTTGAATCCACTCATCCTGACGCGTAGTTCTATCATCAAAGCTTAGCCCTGCGTGATAATAAAGCGCGACTATATTTTTCTTTGTGAGCCATTCAGCAATTTCCATGGTAGCCTTACGGGAACGCACGTAAATAATGGCTGATCCCTTAACTTTTCTTAGGATATCAAATACATGCTTTTCTTTATTTTCAGTTTTCCGTACTACAAATGAAAGATTATCACGCGCAAATGATTTTTGAAAAAGAGACGCATCTTTACGGAAGACCAACTTATCCATTATATCATCACGAACAAGCTCCGTAGCCGTTGCAGTAAGCGCAATAACAGGCACATCAGGTTTCAGTTCACGAAGTGTGGGGATCTTTAAATAAGGTGGTCTGAAGTCATATCCCCATTGGGAAATGCAATGCGCTTCATCAACGGCAATAAGGGCAACCTTCATCTTCTTTACACGCGCAATGAAGATTTCTGTTTGAAGACGTTCGGGTGAAACATAAAGAAACTTAGTGGTTCCATATATCGCATTGTCAAGTAAGATGTCTATTACCTTACGATGCATTCCTGAGTGTATGGCAACTGCATCTATTCCACGCTTTTGTAATTGCTCTACTTGATCCTTCATTAACGCAATTAAAGGTGTAATAACAATGCAAAGTCCATCCAACATCAGCGTTGGCACTTGAAAACAAACAGATTTTCCACCGCCCGTTGGCAGTAAGGCAAGCGTATCCTTGCCATCCAATACTGATTGAATAATATCTTCCTGCAACGGTCTAAATTGACTATGATTCCAGTATCGATTTAATATGACTTGTGCAGTTTCCAGGAACTAGGTGTGGTTATTAGTTAAGCGTTAATAGTTAGCGTTAATAGTTAGCGTTAATTGTTAATTGTTACTAATTTAATAGGTGTAAGTATAAAGCCTTGTCTTGAGAGCTCCCGAACCAGACCTTTTCGAAAATCTAGATGGGCAATTCCAACGGCTATGAAACAATCTTTGCTCTTGATAAGATTCGGCAACTGCTTCATCCAATCTATATTCCTTTGTTTTAAAAGCCCTACAGGGTAACCCCTTGCAAACGCATTAAAACGATAAACATATACTCCTTGCTCATAAGATTTCATTTCTAATAACATTGTGTTCATTTTTTTAGTCTCTTCACCCGAAATCATTTTTACCGTTTCAACTATACCTGTTGTTATCTCACTGATAAACTTCTCTGAGGTATACACATCTTTTATATTACTTCTATTATCCAGTCCAATACATACTTTTTTTGCTGAATCGGCTTTTTCAAATAATATATTATCCACCAATTGCATATCCGTACCAACTTTTAAATTATGCTTTTCAGCTAATGTATTCATCAAAAATATTCCGAACGCATAAAGTACAGGCACTTTTGGTAATTTAGAAGTATCCATCACTGTAATGCTTACGCCCGTCTCTTTTAAAATGAAATTATTCACCAGATCAAAATCTTTTCCGAAAAACTCTCTGGCGGTTCTTTTTTCATTTGCAAGATCATTTGGCCAATCGCTTATTGCTAATGTGCCTTTGTTAGGCATACTTTCAATAATAAAAGTAGATGATGAATGGATTAAGGAATCTAAAAGTGGAAAAGAGTCAACCCATTCATTACCAAAAATATGTATTGTACCAAGCAAATAGCTGGTGTGTGAAGAGCCTAGAGACTGAACTTTCCAGAGTACTGAGTTAACCCCATTCTTAACCTGCGCGTTTAATACGTTAAACAATAGGATAAAAAACCACAAGCAAAATAATTCTCTTTTAATTCTCATATTTCTTGGGGGATTGCCCGGTTAGTTAATCAGTGATTATGAATTTAATTTAATAGGTGTAAGTATATGCCTTTCAATTACCATGCTATTTTTTCCTTGGCTAGAAAGGATGCAATTCCTTTTTGACAATCTGGTGTACTGCGGGCTTGCGCATTCATTTTTGCAGCATGATCTAACGCATCATTTAAAGAGAGAGATTGCACCTCTGCTATCATTTGCTTGGTTAGCATCATGGCATGAGCGGAGTTGCCTTCAATAAGGCTTGATGCGAGTTGTAATACTTCTTTTTCAAGTGCCTCGCGTGAGCATAATTTATAAATGAGACCAGCTTGTAATGCTTGCTCGGCCGTAATTGCATTGCCACTTAATAATAAATGCTTAGCCTGCATTTCGCCAACTTTCCTAAGCAGAAATACCATTACAATGGCAGGTACAAAACCGATCTTTACTTCCGTATATCCAAATTTAGCTTCGGGAACTGCGAACGTAAAATCACAAACCGTAGCCAGGCCACATCCACCTGCCAACGCATGGCCTTGTACTTGTGCTATAACTACTTTTTTTAGTGTATAAATTTGAAGGAAGAGGTCTTTCAAATTAGTTGAGTCCTCGAAGTTCTCATCATAAGAAAAATCTTGCAACTGTTGTAAGTAAGCGAGATCTGCCCCTGCACAAAATGATTCGCCTTGTGCATTCAAAATAATAACTTTCACATTTTCATCCGCTTCTGCGATAGAAAATGCTTCCTTTAGCTGGGCAACCATCTCCTGATTCAAGGCATTGCGTTTCTCAGGTCGATTTAAAGTAATAAAGCCAATCCTATTTTTTACTGAATATTGTATATATGTCATAAATCATTAAATCTATAGTTATAGCTCAGTCGTAAAGGCGCCTGCGTGAAGAACCGAATGTACTTCCATATTTTGCGCCTTAGCTTCTTTTAAAAATTGGTTAGCAAAGTACAGAGAATTGCTACCATCGAGTATCACTTTCTTGAAATTGAGTTTTCTGATTTTACGGATGTCTTTTACTGAATTATTAGCGATTACTAAGAAATCTACAGCAGCGTTTGTGGGTATATCACAATTTTTATCGTTTACTAGAAGAATGAGTTTACCATTCCAGTACATGGCATTGGCACCGGTTACATTTTTAATCATACTAACTCTACCATCTATAACATGACTTACACCATGGCGTAATCTATTTGGTTGAATGTGAAACTGGATATTCTCCAGATCAGTATACATAGCCGAATCTGCGATGAAATAACTATGACCTTTTTCCATTAAATCAATAGCTGAATGACCTTTTATACTATACACTGCAAGTTGTTTGTGATTAACATTGGTATTAAAATGAATCCACTGAAATGTGGTATATATTAACGAAAGCACTGCTGCACCATATAGATAACTTAAACGCTTATATTTAATTAAAAGAAGTAAACTTATAGTTATCGCCATTAAAAGCCAGCACTGAAAGGAGCTTATGTAGATGTTATTAATAAGGCTAAATGGTAATGACTCGATCCAGAATACAAATACATTCATAAGCTTTATAAGAACTGCAATTACGTTACTTAATAGAGAAGCCAATGAAGAAAAGAAACTGGTGGCTAGTAATGTAAGTCCTAAAAATAAAATCAGTGACGAGCCTGGTATAACGAGAAGATTGGACAATATAAAGTAATTAGGAAACTGATGAAAATAAAATAAGCCCAAAGCAAAAGTTGCCACCTGTGCAGCTATAGACATGGCTGTCATCTTCCATACTTTGCTCATCAATAATGTATTGGGTTGAATTAAATTTGAGAGCCCATTATAGAGAGACACTATGCCGAGTAAAGCCAAATAGGACAACTGAAATCCGACAGACATAATGAGATATGGATCATATAATAAAATAACAAACGCGGACGCAGCTAACGTATTATAAATATTGGTTCTGTAATCTACTGGCCTTGACAAGGCTACAAATGAAAACATCGTAACAGCACGTAGCACCGATGGCGAAAGCCCCGTTATGAAAGCATACATCCATAGTAAACAAATACTGATAATGGCTAGGGTCCATTTCCCCGTTCGGGTTTTATTAATGGGATTTAATAGAAATAAAAGAAGCCCATATATAATGCCAACGTGTAGACCACTTACCGATAGAACATGCATAGCACCCGTAGCACCGTAAGCGGATAAAAGTTCGTTATCTAATCCGTCAGTAACCCCTAAAACTAGCGCAATGATTATACCTCGCTCACGAGTACCTGCAACATATTTTTTTAATTGAGATTCAGCCCAGCTTCTACTGAGAGAAGCGTATTTGACAAACGAATTAGAAGGTCTATAGTCAATTAATCTAATGTTCTCTTTTTTAATAAATTGTTGGTGATAGATGTCTTTGAAGCTCAGATAACGTTTATAGTCAAATTCGTCAGGGTTGAGAGGTGCTGAAATAAGTTGTGGGGTACCTTTAATGAGAAACACATCACCATAATGAAAAGGTGATGAAAAATCCTGCTTAGAAAAATATAAAACGATTTTGCCCTGATGCGACTTCCATTCACTGCCTATTAAAACAGATTCAATAGTAGCTTCTGCTTTAAAGGAATTTTTCCTTTCTGATGGTGAATTTATAAGTACGGCTTTATAATATTCAATGCTACCCTTATCCTTAATAATATGATCGGCGTAATTTGTTTCAGTCTGTAAATGCGTATGCAGATATCCGCCAATGAAGACAGCAATTAATCCAATAAAGCCGACGTTGAATTTCTGCTGGCCCTGGTCATTTAATAATTTTCTTTGTCGGATAAAAAACGCAGCTCCCCAATACAATAGAACTAATAAACTAAAAATTATATAGACATATTTATTGGATATAATATCAGGGTAATATATACCAAGACAGATACCTGTTATAAAAAAGAGAACAATCCTTACAAAGGCGTAGGGTACCCATTGGATCATTCATGAAAGGTATAAATTTTTGTGATCTGAGAAAATATACTCGGCTCAACACCCCCACGGAAAACTTATAGCTTCTGGCTGCTGGCTTTGAGCTGCTAGCTCGATTTTTTAAAGTTTTATGCAGGGGCCTCACATGTGGGGTTCATGTTAAGGATTTGTATTTCAAGACCACGTGGCATCACGAATAAGTAAAAGCTGCAGATGACAATCATCGTTTGAAAGCGTAAACCCTCCAGAGAAATCGCTTGTAATATTGGGAAGTTGAGCCAATCCAGTTCATAAAGCATTATTAAACTGGTTAGCGTCCAGTAAAACAAACACCTTTCCTAAAACATCATGAGAAGGATTCTTTTTTTTATCAATTGTTAGTAAAAATGACGCTTAATCATTTAATCAACTATCATTTTTTTAAAAGCAATTCCCTGGGCTCAACCCCTGTAAACAGCCGGATTCACATCCGGCTTTTATCTATCGTCTTTCAGTAGGAAGCTCTTTGCTGTAGGCTTCTATAATATCTCGTACAAGCTTGTGACGCACTACGTCCTTCTCATTTAGCTCAATCACACCAATTCCCTTAACATTGTTTAAAATTCGTATGGCTTCCTTCAATCCTGAATTTTGACGTGAAGGTAAATCGATTTGAGTCGCGTCGCCGGTTACAATCATTTTAGAATCAGGGCCCATGCGGGTAAGAAACATTTTCATTTGCATGGGTGTGGTATTTTGTGCCTCATCCAACAAAATAAAAGCATTATTCAAAGTACGTCCACGCATGTATGCCAAAGGAGCAATTTCAATAAGCTCCCTTTCCATATAATACTTAAGCTTCTCAAAAGGGATCATGTCATTGAGCGCATCGTATATGGGTCGTAAATAAGGATCAATTTTCTCCTTTAAGTCTCCAGGAAGAAACCCAAGGTTCTCCCCTGCCTCTACTGCAGGTCTGGTAATAATAATCTTTTTTACCAGCTTGTTTTTTAAAGCACGTACAGCAAGTGCTACGGAAATATAAGTTTTACCTGTACCTGCAGGTCCTAAGGCAAACACCAAATCATTATCTTTTACCAAGTCAACCAAACTCTGTTGATTAACTGTTTTGGGTCTTATGGGTGAACCCTTGGTGCCATACAAAATAATATCTTCAGAGGTAATGGCAGCCTCTCCATCTGGCAACATTATCTCTTGTTCATTTGCAATATAATTTTGTATATTTTCTTGCGTCAATTTGCCGTACTTATGGTAATGGTCAATCAACGAATTTAGTATTTCATCTATTTGGCCTATCTCAGATGTGCTTCCTTTTATAAGTATTTCATTTCCTCGGGAAACAATTTTACTTTTCGGAAATGCCGATGCCAGTGAATCAATATTTCTATTTCCTACTCCAAGAAAATCTATCAGAGAGATGTTGTTTAAGGTTACTGTTTTTTCGATCAATTAAATATTGTTTTAGTATGAATGCTATTACAAAATCTGTGCTTAGCCAATGTAAATTAGTAATCTTTGTTTTAAACGTGAATCATAAATCTAAAATCGTAAATTTCCGCGAAAAAAAATTTTGTTATAAATAATATCCATGGCAATCGTAACCTTGCTTACAGACTCCGGTGAAGGCGATCATTACGTGGCATCTATTAAGGCCAAGATAATTGGTATTAATCCCGGTGTGAGGATAGAGGATATCTGTCATAAAATCAAACCCAATGACATTGGCCACGCAGCATTTGTACTGCGCGCTGTTTTTCGTGATTTCCCGAAAGGAACCGTACACCTTGTAGGAGTCGACGCGGGAGGAAATCGTGGTGATATACCAATCGCCATTCAACTTGAAGACCATTTCTTTGTCGGTAATGATAATGGCTTTTTCGGATTAATAAGTGACAAACCGCATCAATATATAATAGCGTTGAATTCTATTAATAGTATTAATACCACTTTTCCTGAACGCGACATCTTTGCTCCTGCAGCTGTGAAATTGGCCAGTGGTGTTTCGCTATCTGACCTAGGCAAACCTTTGACGCAGTTTAAAAAGATGATTGATAGGCAGATAAAAGCAACAAAAAAACAAATAACTGGAAGCGTAATCCGGGTAGACAGTTTTGGAAATCTGATCACGAATATTCCTAAAGAAACATTTGAAATTTTAAGCAAGGGGAAATTATATACTATCAATTTTGGTGGTGAGAAGTTTAAGCGCATGCATATGCAATACAATCAGGCTGATCAAGGTGAATGTTGCATCGTCTTTAACAGCCTTGGACTTTTAGAAATTGGAATTTATAAAGGCAACGCTGCGGAGCTGCTTGGGCTGGATTATGATAGCGTTGTCAATATTGTTTTTGAAGAAGGAATTGTGTAGGGACGAGGGACGAAGTATGAGGGACGAGGAATGAAGTACGAAGGACGAGGGAGGAGATTCTACTGTAGTCAACGGGGCCGGTACTTTTGATGACAGAAGTGTTATTTTCATTTGCTAATTTTCACTTACTTCGTCCCTCGTATTTCGTACTTTATTTTACTTCGTCCCTCGTTCCTCGTACTTCGTACTTTCTTTACCTCGTGCTTCGTACTTTTTTTGACGATTTAAGCGTTGGCTATTGTGTAAAATAGCAAAGTTTATTCATATTTGCACTCCGATGCCTTAGTGGCGGAACTGGTAGACGCGCACGATTCAAAATCGTGTACCGTAAGGTGTGCCGGTTCGATTCCGGCCTGAGGTACTCAAATGATAATCAGGACTTTATAGGTCGATTCTTAAAAAGAATCGGCCTCTTTTGTTTTAGGCATTATGCTAGGATTATGCTAGAAGTCGCGCCAGTATTAGGACTTTTATGAAATTCGAACCAAAAAAAAAGGTCGTATTTATCAATGGTAAACCCATCGCGGTTACTCACACGGACTTAGTAAATCTTAGTTCTGATTTAATTATTGCTATCCAATTAAGGACTACGAAAAAGCAGCACAAATTAGATATTGGATGAAGGAGGTTGATACAAAATAAATCTGGAGTAAAGATACAGCTCAATTTTACATAGTAAATAAAGTCTATAGAATTAATAGATTTATATTTAAAAATGTTTGGATAAGGATTTTACAAAAATTATGTTTGTCTCTCGATTCGTAGAGTATTTAACTATTTAAGTTTTAACAAATATTGAAATGAAGAAAATTACTACTATGTCACGTCTCATAGGAATCTTTTCCTGTTGTTGCTAAATCATCAGTACCTTTCTAATGATATGCTTCATCGGTAGATGAAATTCATAATCATTGTAACCCATTTGCCAATGCTTAATATGCACACTCCTGTTCAATATTTTTAGATTTAGAAATAAGGATCCGAAATAGCAAATAATTCATCATACACTTGAAATGAATTCAATGAATCTATAGTAATCATTAAAAACTTAAGGTAGTTGAAGCAAAGACATTATTTCTGACCTTTAAAATTTACATATATATATAATTTCAACATTAAGAAAAACCATATGTCCGAACATAACCCACAACAACAAACAGCCCTTGGCGATGTAGCCGCAAGACAACTAGCTGTTGCCACGCGTACAGTCCCCCAACTCTCTACCATCAGCCCCAGATGGCTGACTCATTTGTTAAACTGGATTCCAGTTGAATCAGGTATCTATCGGGTTAATAGAGTGAAAGATGCCAGCAGTGTTCAGGTAGATTGTTCTGCACGCGATGAGCGTGAATTGCCGCAAACCTTTGTCGATTACATTGAAAACCCAAGAGAATATTTATTAAGTGCTGTCAATACAGTGTTGGACGTTCATACGCGTGTATCAGATTTATACAGCAAACCTTATAACCAAATAGGTGAACAACTAAGGCTTACCATAGAAACAATTAAAGAACGCCAGGAAAGTGAACTGATAAATAATAAAGAATATGGACTGCTTCACAGCATAGCGCCGCAACAGCGCATTAAGACACGCATTGGCCCACCAACGCCAGATGATTTTGATGAGTTGATTACCAAAGTATGGAAAGAGCCAGGATTCTTTTTGTTACATCCGCTTACTATTGCAGCGTTTGGCCGTGAATGTACACGCAAAGGTGTGCCACCGCCAACAGTATCATTATTCGGTTCACAATTTATAACATGGCGAGGCATCCCACTTATACCTTCGGATAAATTGCCGATTGAGAATAACAAATCCAAAATCTTATTAATCCGTACAGGCGAAAGCCGTCAGGGTGTTGTGGGGCTTTATCAACCAGGTCTGCCCGGTGAACAATCTCCTGGATTATCAGTACGCTTCATGGGTATTAATGATAAGGCCATTGCGTCGTACCTGGTATCGTTATATTGCTCACTTGCCGTTTTGGTAGATGATGCTATAGCCGTTTTAGATGATGTCGAAATTGGAAATTACCATGAATACAAATACTGATTTTACAGGCGTGCCACATGCTGATGCCATGGCGAAGCTGGCCAATGAAATTTTTAAAGCAGCACCGGGAAGAAACCCTGATTTGCCTTTTAAACAGCAAGGATATGGTGATCCGCTTCTTCAGCAAGGGCAGGTAAACGATCTTGGAAATCCGCAGACCAGTCTATATGATCCGCATGTTAAAGCATTATCAGAAAGTGGCGCATCTCCTTCTTCGGTATCGCCGCATGATGTTAATGAATTAAAAAGTTTTCAGACAAGTTCAACTGTTCCTCCCAACCCGGCTTCTGGTACAAGATCAGTAGCAGCAGGTAGTGGCATTTCACCATCAGCAATAAACCAGGGAAATGCGGTTGATCTTAGAAATCCACGAACAAGCTTTAATGATCCTCACCTTCACCAACCTAATACAAGTTCAACCTCTTCAGTAGAGCATAAAGATTTCAATGTTCCCTCTCTTGCTTTTTCAATTGTGAATTCTTTTGGGTTAGGATATATACCCAAGTCCATTGGTGGTAGCGACATATCGGTGTCTGGCTTTAAACCTGATATACTAAATAACGCTGGCTATGCCTCTTACCTAAAGCAAAGTACACATCCTAAAAACATTTCGCGTACGCCTGATATCAGCGCTATACATGATACAGGCAGGTACTTACCTTATGCATCACAACAACCTTTTGAAGGCGAACTGCAAGAAACATTAAAATATATTCATAATCCCTCAGCAATATCACAATTACCTTCGACGGAACCCGCCTACTATTTTTTTCGTGACAATAAAAAAGAAGCAAAACAAAATGCACATGGTGTTACGCATGCACCGTTAGATGTCAACCTTATTAAACGCGATTTTCCCATTCTTCAGGAACGTGTTAATGGACGCCCACTGATTTGGCTGGATAATGCAGCAACCACACAGAAACCAAAACAGGTTATTGATCGCATCAGTTATTTTTACGAGCATGAAAACTCTAACATTCACAGGGCAGCACACGAGCTGGCAGCACGAGCAACAGATGCTTATGAAGGTGCACGACAAAAGGTACAGGTATTTCTAAACGCAAATTCGATAAATGAAATTGTATTTGTGCGGGGAACTACAGAAGGCATTAACCTTGTGGCTAAAAGCTGGGGCGAACAAAATCTGCATGCCGGAGATGAGATCATCGTAAGCCATCTTGAGCACCATGCTAACATTGTTCCATGGCAGCAATTGGCTGCAAAGAAAAATCTTAAGCTAAAAGTTATACCCGTTGATGATGACGGGCAGATTATCATTGATGAATACGCAAAACTATTAAACGGTAGAACGAAGCTAGTTTCTATAACACAAGTATCAAATGCTTTGGGTACTATAACGCCTGTTAAACAAGTTATTGACATGGCCCACAGTACCGGTGCTAAGGTATTAGTAGATGGTGCGCAATCAGTCTCACACATGCGTGTAGATGTTCAGGCACTTAACTGCGACTGGTTTGTTTTCTCTGGTCATAAAGTTTTTGGTCCTACTGGTATTGGGGCTCTATATGGAAAAGAGAATTTATTAAATGAAACACAACCATGGCAGGGTGGCGGCAACATGATAATGGACGTTACTTTTGAATATACTAAATATCACAATTCGCCTTCAAGGTTTGAAGCCGGTACAGGCAACATTGCCGATGCAGTTGGCTTGGGCGCAGCCATAGATTATGTTACACGTATTGGTATAGATTTGATAAGTCAATATGAACATTATTTATTATTGTATGCAACCAAGCTGTTAAAAGATATTCCCGGCTTACACTTAATTGGTACAGCGCCAGACAAAGCCAGTGTGTTATCATTTGTGTTTGATGGCTATCGTACAGAAGAGGTTGGTACTGTGCTTAATCAGCAAGGCATTGCTGTACGTACAGGGCATCATTGCGCACAACCTATCTTACGCAGATTTGGTCTGGAAACTACCGTGCGACCATCGTTGGCATTTTACAACACTTGCTCGGATATTGATACGCTGGCCGATACGTTGTATAAATTAAGAAGCGGCCATGCACGGGCTTTAAAAAAATAGATTCGGAACAATATAATTCTATACTGGAGCGAACATGAAGAACGAAAAAACGAAAACTTTTATTGATCTATTATATAAAACTCACGCTGCTGAATGGGAAGCAACACCATCAACACAAGTTGCTATTACATGGCTTATTAACTTGCTTGAATATTTGTTTCCTAACAATAGTCTTAATAAGCAATCTACCTATGAAGGTATTCTCAAAAAAAATCAAATTGATTTAGAAAACATTTTACTAAGCTATCTGGACCCCGGCGATATTGACATTGAAGAAACGGTGAGCTCTTTTTATAATTCACTGGAAATGATCTATCAGAACCTACGGCTTGATGCAACAAAAATTTATGAGAATGATCCTGCCGCTACCAGTATTCATGAAGTAATAATTTCCTACCCAGGCTTTTATGCAATAGCTGTGTATCGAATTGCTAATCAACTGTCACGTTTGTCAATCCCCATTCTGCCCCGTATACTAAGCGAACATGCTCATGGAAAGACAGGAATCGAAATACATCCAAGTGCTAGGATAGACGTGCCCTTTTTTATCGATCATGGTACTGGCATTGTAATAGGCGCCACCACAGTAATTGGTAAAAATGTTAGCATTTATCAAGGAGTTACATTAGGCGCACTTCAGGTCAGCAAAGATTTGGCTGACGAAAAAAGACATCCTACAGTAGAAGATAACGTTATCATTTATGCGCGCTCAACAATCTTAGGTGGCAATACCCTAATTGGCAAAAATAGCATAATTGGTGGCAGTGTATTTTTAACAGAGTCCGTAAGTCCAAATTCAAATGTGTTTAATACCCACAAGTTAAGAATTGAAACCAAAATTAAATCTGAAAGGGCGTTGGTCTAAACAACGAGAACCTATGTCTAAGTTCTTTTATTAAAACGAAGAAACGTTTACTTGTAAACCTCCGTTGCTGGATGAAATTCTTTCAAGCTGTGCCAGAACTCCTGGTATACCTGTACTGACCTTAGTTTGCTTCCATCCACACTTCTGCCAAGCAAATCATAGCTGCAATGCATGCCGATTAGTGAATCATTTCTGAGTGTTAATTGATTAGCATTGTCTCTCTTGAAAGCCGCAACACTTTGTCCGTCAGAAGCAATAGCAATGACGATCGGCATATTTGCTACCTCATCGTTTAGTACTTCTAATTCCTTCACCTGAGTCCAGTCGTAAGCCTTAGACTTGCCATCAATCTGAATTCCCAGTACCCAGGATTTATCCTTCCACGACATTGAATCAGTTCTGGTCAACTTGCCCTTGCTTTTTCCTTTTTCAAAACGACCCAATGTATCATAACTTTCATGTGAGGTGGTTTCAGCTTGCATGACCTTCCCAAAAGGATGGAGAGAAAAGAACATGCTTAGTGTATATTGATTCGATGCTACTTCGGGTAACACCTTTCCGTTCAGGGGACCTGCTATCGCTTCCCCCGTAGCCTGCCGCCACCAGCTCTTTGTTGTCTCGTCTTCAAACATTGCGTTAAAATGATCCATTCCTACGAGTCTGAAATTCTCCATCCTTCCATCGACTACAGGTTCAAAGACCCTTCCGGTACGACAAACATTGCAATATGTTACCATAATAGGTCTGCCCGCAATCGTGTCTCTTACCTGATGATGATACTGGATGTAACGAATGGGATAGGCTTTTGCTTCCGTGTTGTGATATACGCCAAGAACCAGGCTACTATCTGTTAATGTGTTTTCAGACTTTGACTTGAAGACCAATGATTCGGGTTGCAGAAACATGTGATCTGCAGTCATTTGAAAGTTGAAGACATACACAATGGCAACAACCGGCAATAATGCAATGAGTGGAATCCATTTTTTATTCGTACTAAAAGCAGAAACACTTCCTGCAAGAATCATCGCTCCAAAAGCTATCCTGAATATCCATCGCCAGGAATATAAGAAGTAGGCCGTATCAATTGTCTCAAATTGCTGACTCCCCGGCATCGGCATAATGAAATACACATTCAGTATTTCGAATAGCGCCAGGCCAGCAAGTCCGAAATAGAATATCTTTTTCATGTTGTGTTGATCAGTTGTTGGGATTATAATTTGCATAGCCTTCTTCAGCGCGGGCTTTTGCCCTGTTGATGTAAAACATTCTATCCTGCGGAGCCCAGGTTCCTAAACCGTCTACGTAACGATTGAACATACAGAAGGCAGCGGCGATAAGAACAGTATCGTGTATTTCAAGATCAGTGGCACCAAAGCCTTTTGCACTTTCAACCTGTTCTGTTGTTACATGCTTTCCACCTTTCTGAACGCTTGCTGCAACGGAGAGTAGTGCTTTTAGTTTGTCAGAGATAGGAGACCCATCTGCATTTTGCTTAACGCCATCGATGAAAGTCATATCACATTCAAGGTAATGCTGTGCGATACCACCATGCGCATTCTGGCAAAAGAAACAATCATTCAGGTACGACACGTAGGTTGCAATTAATTCTCGTTCTCCTCTGGAGAGCGAGTTCTCACCTCTCAGCAGTACCTCTGCCAGATCATTCAATGGTTTTGATGTTTCGGGTCTTAAAGCCATAGGGCCTCTGATACCAGGGAGTCCTTCCTGAAGTTTGATGTGTGCCATTATTGTTTAGGTTGTTGAGGTAAAACATATCCCATGGTGGCCAAACGTTTACCCATGAGTTCATATTCTTTCGGATCGGTTGGTGTTAGAGAAGCCAACCCGTCTACGTAGCGGTTGAACATGGAGAATTTTGCTGCAATAAGTACAGTGTCATGAATGTCACGATCGCCAGCGCCATGCTCTCTTGCTTCGGCTACGTCTTCGTCGGTAACAAGCTTTCCACTTTGTTGAACTTTTCCGGCGATGTTAAGCAACGCCTTCATTTTGTTGCTCAATAGCGGTGTCGATTGATTGTGAATCACACAATCGACAATTCCGCGCTTATCTTTAAAAAGTTCGCGGGCAGCTGCAGCATGACTGCTCATACAAAATGTGCAATTGTTTCGTGCTGAAACGTGTGTCGCTATTAGTTCTCGCTCAGCCGGAGTAAGCGGCGAGGGGTCTCTTAGAATAACCTGCGCCAGATCATAAAGATGCTTGCCAGTATCAGGCCGGAACATCACTAAACTTCTTATGCCCGGAACTCCTTCCGGAACTTCAATATGTGCCATTAAGTTTTTGCTTTATCGTTAGTGAAAGAAACTGTTATAAATCCTGCAACAAAAATCCCTGCGAAGGTGAGTAAGGCATTACTGTACCCACCAAGCCCGGTGACCATTGCCCCGACAAAGAATATCGCCATGGCGGTAACAATTCTTCCAATATTAAAGCAGATACCGGTGTATGTTCCCCTTTTGTGAACAGGAAAAAGTTGTGGAATATAAATTGATAAAAGGCCCTGACTGATGCCGAAAAAAAGTGAAAGCAATCCTAATTCTATATATATTACTTTTGAGAAAGATGCGTTCAGACCGAAGAGCAGCACAGACATAACGATACATCCGGTGAAGCAGGTCATCATCGCTTTTCTTACACCAAGGGAATTTGAAACCCACCCGGAAATAAAGCCTCCTGTTAAGCCACCAGCGCCCAACAGCATCATGGCTATTCCTCTTTCTGTTTGACCGCTCGAATCAGTTAACAGACTTTGTACCCATGTTGGAATCCATGAGAACATTCCCCAAAGACCAATGAGCATCGATCCAAAAATGATGGTGCCCCTGATGAGATTTTCTTTGTCTGTAGAATTTTGCTTATGCCGCATTTCGGGTGATTCTGAGTTTGAATTTCTCCAGTCAGTCGACTCTTGCAGCATGATTAACGAAATGATGGCGATAAGTAAAGGGAATGCGCCTACTAAAAATGCCTGTGACCAGTCATTCACCAAAAGGTTAATCAAGCCTGATGAAAAAATACCAATCGGAAATCCGATAGAATCGATTCCAATCATGACAGATCGTGAGCTGGCAGGCCATATCTCAGACAGTAATGTTGGTGTGATCACGAGGATGCCACCAACTGCTAATCCTGACAATAACCGAAAGATCACTACCATTTCCCATGATGGCGCAAAGCTGATTAGCATGGTGAACAAACCGAAAGTGCCTGCTGATATGGCAAGCGCTTTAACCCGGCCAATCTTATCACTGATAAAGCCCCACATAAATCCACCCACAGCCCAACCTGCTATGTACAACGAATTAATGTAAGCACTGATGTAGTTGAGTTCATCAGCACTTACATTCCCGGATAAATTCTTTACTACCACGGGCAAGTACACCGACATCAAAGTCGATATGAGTCCGGCAGAAATATTGAACAAAAAACAAATGACGAACGAAATCCAGAGAAGGATACCAATCTTTCCGGTTTCTGTTTTTTCAACTGCTATAGACTGACTAATCATCTTAGAAGATTATCAAAAGTGATACTCACATAGTAAATAGCGCCAATGGAAGGCGAGCCATAGGCTTGATAAACTTTTTTATTGAACAGGTTGCTTGCACCCAGTTTAATCAGCGATTTTATAGGCTGAATTTTGTAGCTCATTTGAGCGTCTACAATTGAGTATGCATTTATGGTACCTGGCCTCATTTGGTTAAACGTGCCATACCATTCATACTTATCCTGCCATCTCCAGGCAATATTGAAGCCGAGATTATCTGTAAGCTTACTGTTGCCGAACGTTACAGTAGTTTTGTACTTAGGTGTGTTAAAACCAGGAACGTTATTCGGATTTGCGTCGCGGATGTCGAAGGTTGCAAGCGTTGCGTTGGCGCTAAGTGCGTAGTGTTTCGGTAATGCGTATGTTGCTCCTAACGTTGCGCCTTGAGAGGTTACACGGTCACTGGCATTGGTGTAAAGCTGATACAGATGACTGTCGCCATTAAGCAGATCTGATGCAGCCTGCGGATTAACTTTTCCATCATCACCGAGCACCGGGCTTTGTGGTTCCATCACCACCTGATTGAGCAGAAAGTCGGTGTAACTTGAATGATAGTAATTTACGTCGACGATAATATTTTCGTTGATCAATCCCTTGTATCCTACTTCAAAAACGGTTGCCCTTTCAGGTTTGATATACGCTACGTTTGACTTTACCAAAAGATCTTTTGCTTGCATCACGGCATCTTGTGGCGTAGAACCTTGCTGCATGGCTTGCTGGAATGCACCAAAGAAAGCGCCCAGCGATGCTGATGTGAACGAGTTTTGATAAACCGTCATGCCTTCGCTGTTGGCAGGCACACCACCAAGAATAGTTATAGGTCCTGCATTAAGTTTGATGTACTGATCGCCAGGTGTTGGATTACGAAATCCGGTTTGAAGGGAAGCTCTGAAATTATGATTTTTCGCCACTGTGTATACTGCCGATGCGCGGGGCGTAAATCGCCCCTTAAAATTTTGATTCTTGTCATAGCGGATGGAGCCCGAAAGTTTTAATTTGTCAGCAAGCAACTTCTTTCCAAGCTGCAGAAATGCGCCGCCTTCTTTTATGGTGATGCTTCCACCTTTGTCATCGAAAAGTGTTCCGTTCGTAAACATGTCGTAAATGCGATAGTTTCCACCTGCCAATACATCAAGGAATTTAACCTTGCTGGTGAAATCATATTGACCTTCGGCATGATACATTTTGCTTTGACTTAGAATACCAGCGCCATTTAAGCCTTGTGTTTTTATTAAACGTTTCTTCTCATTTTTGAAGTCTGTACTGCCGGGAAGATATCTGCCTTGATCCGCAAAGGTTCTTGCTATTGTATGATCATTTGCAGACATACCAGCAATATTTCCATTATAAGCTTCTTCATATCGGGTAAACCACATGTCGTCGGCCTCACTTTCATTAACAATGTTACCATTCAGATCTCGCACCCATGTTTTATTGATCAGCTGCCCAAGTCCTTTTGCATTATATGAATCGTGAGAATCTTCGGCTGTGGAATAAGCGCGTATAAAATAATTACTTCCTTTCAGTTCAAGTTTGTTTTGTTGTAAAGTGAAATTGTTAATTGAGAATCTGTTACTGCCTGTATAGTTCGCAGTACCCTGACCAAAATTATACTGATAACTCAATACCATGTTTTCAGTGATGCGATAGTGAAGGGCGCCATTTAATTTTAAGCTGTAAACATTGTAATCAGTTACGTCTCTTTCTTCGTATCCGGTTCTTGATACACGGCCAATACCTTGAAGCGTTCTTGCTTCATCATCGCCATAAATATTCAGGGCATTCCTTGCGGGATTGTTATCACCGCGTTGCGCTTCGGGTGTACCCGGATCGACATCTGTGTAATTCGTGGCATAGAAGTCCAGGCCTGTGAAATAAGATGCGTTAAGCTTGAAAGCGAATTTATCATTGAACGCTTTTGCATAGCGGATAGAATAATCATATAACGGATGTGGATCGGCATACATTTCATTAATGTGATTTGCGCCAAGCTTTACCTGCGCGCTTAAGCCCTGGTATTGAAAAGGATCTTTTGTGCGCATCATGAGCACACCATTAAAAGCAACCGGGCCATAAAGTGCTGATGCTGCACCCGGTATAAGTTCGGCGCTCTCCATATCAAGATCTGATGATCCAAAAAGATTGCCCACCGCAAAACCGAGTCCTGGTGTTTGGTTGTCGACGCCATCTACAAGCTGTAGAAATCTGGAGTTTCCTGTATGATTGAAACCCCTTGTATTAATTTGCTTAAAAGTTAAACCGCTTGTTACCATTTCAACACCCTTCATGTTCTCAAGCGCGTCATAAAATGAAAGTGAGGCTGTCTGGCGAATTTCGCGCAGATCCATCTTTTCAATACTAACAGGTGATTGCAATATGTTCTCTTCAACACGTGATGCAATGACAACAACTTCATTCATAACTTCATTAGACTCTGTAAGCTTTACCTGCGTGTTGCTTGCGGAAGAATTGCTAATTTCAATTTCTTGTTTTTGATATCCGATCATGGAAACCACCATAACAAAAGGTGGATTTATATTGGTGTTGAGTTCAAAGTTTCCTTTCGCATCAGACACGGTGCCGGTAATTTTACCTTTGATCAAAATATTTGCACCGGGCACCGGATTATTTTGTTCATCTGTAATAGTTCCTGTAAACTTTTGGCTTTGTCCAAAAGCCGTAAGGCTGAAGCATAAAAGAAATATATGTAAAAAAGATTTCATGGGTTTGTCGATTGATTCGTAAGATTATTTTTTTAAGTAGTCGTAGCCCTGTGGTAGTCGCTTATAACCATTTGTTACGAGGCGCTCAGCAAGGGTGTTGTAATAATCAGTTGAGTCGGGTAGGCGCGTAGCCATTCCATCAACATATCTGTTATAGAGGCAAAACAACGCTGCAATGAGTACGGTATCATGAATTTCAATATCAGTAGCACCTGCATCTTTTGCGCGTTGCACAGAAGCAGAGGTTACATCCTTTCCACTTCGCTGAACTTGTTTTGCTATGGTTAGAAGTGACTTCATCTTCTCGCTGACTGGCGCGGTCTCAATATTTTCTCTAATGGCGGTTGATGTGTCACATTCACCAAGCAATTTATCTGCAGCAGCAGCGTGGGCTGTAGTACAGAATTTGCATTCATTGTTGTGTGATACGATTGTTGCAATCAATTCGCGTTCACCTTCTGTCAATGAAGAAGGGCCACGCAATAGCAATTGAGTAAGCTCGCGTATAGGCTGAGCTGCGTCTTTTCGATATTCAAGTAATCCGGTTATTCCGGGCAGGTGCTCTTCGAGCGGAATGTGTGGCATAACGTATTTTATATAATTTCTAAGCAAAGCTTCCACCAGAAACCAAACCAAAGGAACCAGTGGAACTGTTGCATAATGGACACGGAGGGACCAAACCCTAACATGCGGTAGATATCCCTCGAAAGATTAATTGATCTTGAACAGTTGGTTCATGACTGATCAATCCATAAAAATGGTTACAATAACTAAACTACAGAATAGCTCAACTCAGAAACTGAGATTGAAACGAAAATTTGGAACGATTTAGGCGCATTAGGCGGATGTATTACTGAGCCTACGAAGGATGGAATCAGGTTGATGTAAATACTGTTATTAACTATATTCACTTGCCACCCAGCCGAACTTGATTTCAATGAAAATGTCTGAGGCAGGTAATCTTTAATAAAATTTATAGTAGGCTTTGCGTTGTTTTTCTGGTTATCGTTTTTGCCAGTAAAGTTTTTCACCGATTTGCTAAGTGTCTCGGTGATCTTTTGAGTTTCAAAATCTTTTACGAACACAACGGTCAATGTGTCTTGTGCATATTTCTGTTTTATTAGACTTCTATAATGCTCACCCTGATGTTCAAACTTTCCGTTAACTGTTACGAAGTCTGGGTTATCTTCCATATAAGGAATGGAATTTGGGACCTCAATCGTAATAGGTTGCGCCCCATCATACTGACTTGCATGGAGGCTCTTCACCATGACGACATCATTTCGATATTGCATGCCCAAAAATATTCCATAATACCCCATTATGTTCAACAGGAGTATCGCTGTAAATGCTAGTGAAATGAAGGTTTTCAAACTCTCGCTGGACTTCAACAGTATAAACCAATATAAAAGTTTTGACAATTCAAAATTTAAGAATCGAGACATCACTGGTGCGAAAAATTGCCTAACACCCATGCGTCAAACTTCATGCATCACTCAAGACGATTAAATGATGCTGGGAGAGTTGACATAAAGTTAAAGTAGGATTTATTGGGACCTTGCCGAAGATCTAAGAATTACCAATCCCGATATTTACGAAGCAACTCTGGCACAAACTACTGAGTTGATCCATTCCAACTTATAGTTCACCCAACTCAAATACCTTTCGATAAACGAACTGCATACAGGCGATCTCATCATCGGTAAGCTTACTGAAGCGTTCGCGTTTTCGCTTTGGAAAGATTCCATTATTCTGGTAAAAGAAGGTAAGCATGAGATTGATTTCTTTATCAGGCATATCGGCAATATTCTGTAACTCCTTTTTTGCTTCGTCATAGCGCTGGATAAACCGCAGCTCTTCCGGCATGTCTTCTGTCAGCGTTGCACGAATAGTCTCCAGAAGATAAACACATTGCTCAGTGAGATCCGGATAGCGGAAATATCCTTCCACTTCCTCGGGATTGGTGACTGTGATTGTGGCATCGTCTCCCCGTTGGTATCGGATCTTTTGCATGACTGGCCTGGAGTATTTTTCCAGAGCCATATCATAGTCCCGCATGTGATTGAGCATGTGAGCTGAGATGGGAATGATCATTCCCTCTGGAACTATTCCATCGTGAGCCAACACATCATGGATCAGGAAACGATGGATTCGCCCATTTCCATCTTCGAATGGATGGATAAAAACAAATCCAAATGAAATTAACGCCGCACGAACTTCGGGATAAACCGATACTGTTTTGATTGATAATTCCCATAGGCCTCGCATAAGGTCTCCTACCATAGTCGGTGGTGGACAAACGTAATCGATATGCTCCAGAGAATTTGGCAATGACGCACCGATATAATTCTGGAAATTGCGATATGCATCTGCACTAAAACGCGGATCTACGATAACCTTTTGCAAGGCAATTAACCTTTCTGCGGAAACTAATTGTTCATTGGGCTCTGTACCTCCTCTCGTCAGAAGGACAATGAACCTCTCCATCCGGTCCGGTGAAGGCTCTTCCCTTTCGATCTCATAAGATGACCTTGTTTCCTTTTTATATAAAAAGCTTATCGCTCGTCGAAACACTTTTGGGTCATATTCCTTTTTTAAGTCTTTTATTCTCTCCCGTGTGTCTATGGACAGGAGTTCCAGTAAAGCCTTTGTTTTCCTTACCACGGGACAATATGCACAAGTCCCAAGAGGTTATTATTAATTCTCCAGCGCGTGTCTTTTACCGAGGCTCCGGTCACATAGTATTCACTTTCCAGCAAGTCCGCATAGTTTCCGGAAACTGGCCGTGAGAGCTTCAATGTTTTGACGGTGAGGAACTCAAAAAGAAATCCAATCCGGCGCCGATTCATCCCCGCGGGAGATTTTTCGATATACGTTGCTATTTCTCCTTCAGGTATCTGCTCAAAGACCGCTTTTAAAAAATCCAGGTTCAAGTCATCGTATTTCAGGCTAAACTCTACATGATCCAGTGGGGTATTCCCTACTGCATACTTACTTCCGAACGTCTCTTCCACATTGCCCCCGGATGTCAACTCGATAGAATGACTTGTGCCAATAAAGGATGCATGGGTTAAGGAAAAGCTGGACAGATTAAACCGCCTTTTTAGCCATTCCTGGCCTGCCGGTTGGATATTCATTTATAAAAATCTAAGTAATTATGATATAGTATATGTAAAACTAGTAAATATTGCTGAATTCTAAGTAGAATTGATATAACTATGTGACTTAAGAAGAAACAGTAATTCTGATATCAGTGATGCTAATCTAATAGGCAATTTTTCCAGTAAAACGGATAACAGACCCTATAAAATCTTTAAAATTCCCTAACTGTTGCATAAGGGATTCCAGTCGATACAAAAGCTTCTTATCCTCCATGAATTTGGTTCGACTTTCAAACCAACGGGGGGTACGAAATGGAAATTCATTAAGTTTTCAAAGTTGAGGATTTTCTTTTAATCGGGGAGTAGCGGCAACGTATAGCCCGTTTTTGGATAAACAATGTACATAAGCAATGCTTTCTGTAAAGCACGCAAAGCTCACCCATTTCTCTTGAACCATCACAAGGCAAATTCAAAGATTAATGAAACCTAGTAAGTGTTTTAAAAGAGGAGTCATTATAAATAAATACGAACGTCCCTTCTATTTCAGAGCCTCCAAAATCAGTAATCCCAACCTTTTGACGATAAACCGGTTTATGACTGAACCACACCTTTGCCGAATCTGGACTGAAGAAAAAAATATCTAATCTGATAAATCCAGAAGAATACATCTCATCTACTGAGTTCCTTGCATAATTACTGAAGTTAATTAATTCCCACGTGCTTGATGGTAGAGTTCCTTTACTTTCACGGAAAGCTTTCATAGATTCCTTAAAACTATTACTTGGAACAATATGCCTCTTAGCCTTTTTCACGCCAATAGGAAGGGAAACTGGAAGGTTTCTAACAGGAATTTTCCTTTGTCTTGCAGAGTCATATTCATAATATTGCAATGCCCAACAGCCTTGCAAAAAAAAACAGATAGTTAATAAAAACAATCTTATGAATACATTCATGCTATCACCATTTATTTAGAATATAACATAACCAACTTTCATGCTAATATTTACTCTTCCACTCCATTGCTTCTGAGTAGTGTCAAAAAGAAATAGATAGCCTGGTGCGACTTCAAAATTAATACGCTTGCCAAAATTTCGTTGTATGCCCCATGAAGGGTTAAGCACAATAACCGGGTTATCATTTAAATTTTTAGAAACAAGTGGAGACAGTCTATAGCCTACTTTAGCACTTAAAAAATTTGCCGCGTTATTAGCTACATTCCTAGCTTTACGCTTGCGCTTATATAAATTATAATACCACCTATTATCAATTGAAAATACTGGAGATAATTCATAACTATACCGTTCACCTATTAATGAACCGCCACCTAAATAAAAACTATAGGATAGACCCATTTCATAATTTGTTGTAAATACCTTTCCTGTCCTTTTTTCGTAATTAATTGCTAAACCTAACACATTGACATTAACTTCAAGTTGCTTTTTCTTAAGTAAAAGGCTATCTATTGCACCTTGAGCAAAGATAGACTTTGCTTGACCGACACATAAAATTAATATTAACGATGTTATAATATCCTTAAACCTCATAATGATGTATTAATGTAAAACCACTTTTTATTTATTTAAAGAAGAATGCATGTTCTTTCCTATCAATTAAACCAAACAGCGTAGCCTTGCCTTCTAAGATCCCAAGCGAGTTTTTCTTCCATTATCAAAGCCTCTTCCCTAGTCATCGACTTTACGTTGATATGTTCATATAGACTGGGGCGTAAGTACGTTCCGTACTTCTGAACTATATTGGCAGATAGCTTATGACCTTTTTTGTTGACATATCCCGTTTTATGTTGTATGAAACGTTCTGCGGGAGTCTTACTCGTCATGCCTACATAAAGACACTGAAGTACACCATTGAATTGTGGATTCGCTAAGCGGAATTTTGTGTTTTCTGTAAAAACCTTTTTTGAAAGCTCGATCACGTAAACCCGATACCTCATCTGCTAAGTATATTTTTCCCTCGATTGCATACAGCGTACGATCGCTGAACAATTCTCAAATTAGTATAATGCCTGCAACAGGCGTCTTCTGTGGACAAATTTAATAGGTATAATAATTTTTAATCCTTTAACATCCATCGTATGGGCGACGAATCTACACTATTCGATGTACCTATTGAGTTTATGATGCGCTAGATTGTGAAAAAACTACTATCACAATTTGCGCGGAAAATTTTAGTGGTAAGTAAACCGATTGAATCACCCGTATTTTTTTTACTTTCACGTTGATGAACCCTACGCTATTCTTGGTGTATCAACCAGCGCAAGTGATCAAGAGATCAAAAATGCTTATCGCCGCCTGGTAAAGCGCTATCATCCCGATCGACAGTTACCCGAAGCAGCTTGTTTCAATGGTTGAATCTTGAATTTACTTTTGAAAGCTCTCGCTTCCATTAAGGAGCCCCGATAGCATGTGGCGAATACCATTCATTACCGTATATTGTAAGCTGAATTGTTTTAAGAATTCCCTTCAGCTTCCCTTAACAGTCTGTGCAACTAAACGAACATATAAATAATGCAATTAAGGGTGTAAATTAAATAACATTCTCATTTATCTTATATAAAAGTAAACAAGGATCGAATTCTATCCTTTTACAGTGGTTCTCGTGATATCATTCCAGAACAAAATCCAGGTTAGTTTCTTACTTAAATTCCAATAAACGAATAACCGGATTTTAAAGTCGTTTTAATAACCACCATTGCGCGCGTGTATATGTAGACAATATCGGTCATTTATGGTTACACTAAGTTATGTAGTTGTAATTACCCACACGCGAAATAGTAGAAACAATTTCAATAAACTGTGCTCATCATTTGCGTTTAGCGTGTAGTCTCACGTAATGTTTCATCAATTATCCTCCCCTTTTTGGATACGTCCACTTTAAGTTGGTGTTGACATGGCAAGCTGGAACATTTTTTTTACATCCGCCTAATAAAAACTTACGCATACATACTTTTGCATGAAAGTCTTAATAGTTGATGAGGATGAAGATGACGTTCTATTATTGAAGGTCACATTAAGGGAAATTGATAGCAGTGTAAATGTTATCTATACAACCAACGGGAGACAATGCTTGAGAAAGATTGAGGAAACAAAACCAGACCTGATTTTTTTAGATATTAATATGCCGATGATGAGCGGTAAAGATTGCTTAGATAAAATAAAAAAACATGAGTACTACAAAGCTATTCCCGTTATAATGTATTCCACAATAATTTCTCCTAGTAAAATTGAAGAATACAGGAATGTTCAATTTCTTAAAAAACCTAGTAGCATGATAGAGTTTAAACAAAACATACAAGCCATTCTTTCAGAATATAGTGGGGCAGAACCCAGTAATATTAACATGGTTTAAACTAGGTTCAGTAATGTCTATACTCCCTATTTGTCATACCCTTTAAGATTTTCTTAGATCAATAAATTTGGATCATCTTCATTGATGCACAGGGCATGCAGGCGCTGTTAAAAGACAGGCAAGAGAAAATAGCATTTAATTAAACAAGCCAAATGGATGAATGCATGGTGCAAAATATTGGAAATTATGAATCACTACAATTTCCTATATCAAGGTTTTACAAAGTTCGATTTTATATAAAAGATATTAGATAATCTTACACTTCATCTCCTTGAACGACGATTTGTCATTGTTTTACCAGAGTTGTTAGAAACTAAAACTTAAACCTCAAATACTTAATCTTCTCCCCTTTCGCAGCAAAGAGTACTTCATACCTTGTCTTAATATCAAAACATTCCGGGCGGAGCTCAGATTCATATAGATCACGCGTGAATTGAATATCATGGATATCATTTCGTGATTGAAGCTCTTGAAGAGAGTATTCGAATAAATCTGTGTTGTCGGTTTTTAACCTTATATAACAACCAGGCTTCACCATCTTCTTATATATATTTAGAAAACGCGGACTGGTGAGTCGTCTTTTAACATCGCGCTTTTTCGGACGAGGATCTGGGAAGGTAATCCAGATTTCTTCAATCTCATTTGCATCGAAATAACTTCCAATATCTAGGATGGGCGTTCTTAAAAAGGCTACATTAGTAAGACCTTGTTCTACTGCAAGGGTACTTCCCCTCCAAATGCGCTCACCTTTTACATCAACACCAATAAAATTTTTGTATGGGAAGAGCGCACCTAAGCCAACGGTATACTCTCCCCTACCACACGCCAATTCTAATGTAATGGGATTGTTGTTTTTAAAGTATTCTTGATGCCAATTTCCTTTAATTTTGTTAAAGATCTCCTTGGTATGCTCAATAACATTATCACGTTCTTCTACAATTCTAAACCGTTCCAGCTTTCGCTTCATAAGCTTTCAATTTCAGCCACCACAAAGGTACTTCCCCCTATAAATATAAAATCATCAGCACTAGCGCCTTCCATTGCTTTCTGAATAGCATTATTAACATCCGGCTCTACAACACCATGTAGATTAAATTCACGGGCTCTTTCCGCCAGTAAGCTGGCATCTAACGCCCTTGGAATTTGGGCTTGGCAAAAGTAATAGGCAGCGTCTTGTGGTAAAAGCGAAAGCACGTTGCTAATGTCTTTGTCTTTCACCATACCCAAAACAATATGTAGTTTATTGTATCGGTGTGCTTTGATTTGCTTTACTACTTCGTGTACGCCATCAACATTATGGCCGGTATCACATATTATCAACGGACGGTCATTTAATTTCTGCCAGCGACCCTTAAGATTGGTATTAACGATAACATTCTTTAATCCATCAAGAACATGATTATTACTTATAACAAATCCACTTTCAATTAACAGTTCTATTGCCTTTATCACACCAACCACATTCTTGTGCTGATAAAATCCCTTTAAGGGCAACGCTACACTCTGATAAGCGAGTGATTCATTTTTTAAAATGTCGACATGAGTAGCCCCTTGTGAATCAATTTGACTTTGCACTTGAAAATAATCTGAAGCAAAATATATAGGCGCATCTTCTTGTTTTGCCTTCTCATTAAATACATGCGCTACCTCCTCTTGACGTTCGCTTACCACTACAGGTACGTGAGACTTAATGATCCCCGCTTTCTCACTTGCTATCTTAACTAGTGTATCACCCAATATATCGGTGTGGTCCAAGCCTATGTTTGTGATGAGCGATAATAGGGGTGTGATTATATTGGTGGAATCTAGTCTTCCGCCGAGTCCTACTTCAATTATGGCAATGTCAACGTTTTCTTTTTTAAAGTAATCAAACGCCATTGCTACTGTGATTTCAAAAAACGAAGGTTGAATTTCTTCAATCACTGGCTTAATACGATTTACAAAGTCGACTACAAAATCCTTATCTATTTCTGCGCCATTAATGCGTATACGCTCTGTGAATTCTTTTAAATGTGGCGAGGTATATAGTCCTGTTTTGTAGCCTGCAGTTTGTAGAATGGAGGCTAGCATATGTGAAGTGCTGCCCTTGCCATTGGTTCCTGCCACGTGAACTGTTTTAACTTCCTTGTGGGGATTTCCGATGGCTTCACAAAGCTTGATGGTGTTGGTTAAATCAGCCTTATATGCTGATGTTCCAACCCGTTGAAAGATGGGAAGGTTTGCGTAGAGATATTGAAGTGCTTCTGAGTAAGTTTTAAACACAATTTTAAGTCTTCCTGCTCTTTTTTAACTCCTGTAGGTATGGGGTTGTATATGCGCTTGCAAGATAACTATTTTATGATGGCACACCCTTTTTGGAATAGAATAATAGCTCCGGAAGTTAACACTCCGAAGCTATATAATTATTTAATGTGATTATCTTAGAATCGATAGAATAAGAAAAGTCCGCTAGCGGAAGACATTGATAATGCCAAGTTTCGATCTTTACTTTCATTCTTTGATACCGAAACATAGTTCTCGGAAACGTTCTTCCCATAATTATATTGAATATTAAATGAAGCTTCTGCTGACCCATAAAGACAGTTAGTAAAATTGCAACGAACTCCAAGGAACGGTCTTAGCCCCAATCCAACACTCCAGGTCTTATTTGAATTATTTTTAATGTTATCAATATAGGTTTTCTGATTGCCTGTTGAGTAAAATGAAGCCAGATCAGCGCCGTAATAGAAATTCCACAATGAATAAAATAGAACGATCTAGTTCAGATCTAAATGATTGGATCGTCTATTTAGAGACTACACGGAAAGTGATTCTTCCTTCAGATTGCGGTGGTAGGCCTGCACTCTTTGGTACAAACTCTAACCTCCTAATTGCTGCCTTTAATTTTTGTTCTGCCTCCAGACTAAGGCCTCGCTTTAATGCGATAACATTAGTAACTTGACCATTGTCATCTATCTTAACTGAAAACTCGTAGGTACCATAAGCCTCATCTGGCAGCGCTGGTGTATTTACAGTTGGCCATTCAAATCCGTTAAAACCAGTCATAGAAACACCACCCGCTCCACCGGCACCGTTGCCACCTGTTCCTTGGTTGCCATACATCGCTTTAGCATCAGGTGTACCTTGTGGACTTCCTTTATCGCCTGTCTTATTTGCATCATCGCCTTGGTTTCCTGATTTGCCTTCTCTTCCTTCTCCTCCGGTTTTATTGCTTTCAGTTTTAGCAGTTGTGTTGGGTTTGTAAACTGCTACAGGATTTTCTTTACGAGGCACTTCCTTCGGCTTTATAACCTCTACAGGTTTTTCTTTAGGCTTTTCTACTGGCTTTGGATCTTTCTTATCATTAACCCCTATGGTACTCTCATCGTCCTCTCGTGTTACGATTTTTTCTGTTGGCTTTGTGTCTGAAACCTTTTCATGCTTTACTTCCTCCTTAACTTCTTCAGCTTGTTCGGGCGGAGTTTCTTCTGATTTACGCTCTTCGGTTTTTTCTTCCTTAGCAGGTTTGTCGGTACCCACAGGCTCCGTTGGTTGTATGGCACCTGTACCCTCAGTATCCATTCCGAAGTTTAATTCGATGCCATTAGATCCGCTTAAGGCTGAGAGTGGCGGATTAGGAGATTGCCATGAAATGAAAAATATCGCTAGAAACAGCAAAACAATTTGCACACCCAATGTAGAGAGCATGGCTGTTGTTTTATTTTGCTTTTCCTGACGCTCGGTCATATCATTTATAATTTAATATTTAGTTACCCAAGCACCGCCTTCATAGTCAGCCTTGAGCTCATCAGCGCTACTTTGTGCCTCCCCATACGTTTCGCCTGATGCAACCGTTAAGCGCGAGAATTTTACACTTCCATGTTCCGGAATTATTTGCGTGCTTACGCCTTTTACACTCAATTTTTTGGCGTAATCCATAAGCAAATCGTCATCTATATCACTCGCTACCACCACGTAGTAACGGCCGGTTCTCTCATTTAGTGTTTCGATCGTTCCTATTTTCGGTGCGGCATTGGCTATAGAATCAGCACGGCGTTGTTCATCTGCTATACGTTGTGATTCTGCTTGTTTTGCAGCTTCGTCTTTGGCTAGGTTTTGGCGGGTTTGCTCTTCCATTCTTGCCCGCTCATCAGCTAGGGCTTTTTGATTAACCCTATAAACAGTGAAATACCAAATAGCGCCGGCTGCGATAAGCAATATGATAATAATACCAATTACTTTACCGGCTGAGGATGATTCCTCCTCGACAGGGTTAAAGATATGATCTGTCTGCTTTTCTTCTATGATCTCCTCGTCGTCATAGTTTGAATGAGAACTTGCTACTTCTTCAGAGTGATTTCTTTCTTCAACATATTCGTCCTGTTGCTCATCCCTATCTAAGGGTTTATATTCTATTTCAGGAAGGCCAAAGTTATCATCTGACTCATTGATGTTGTCAGAGTTGTCTTGCGACTCATCCTCATCTGTCTTTTTTTTCCTAGCCATGTGTATTAATAGAATTGGTAAACTATACAAAAATAAGCTAAAATTTCACCCATGCAAACATTTCAGCACTGCGGTAGTAATGCAGTGGTCAAAGCCAAACCTAAAATAAAAAATGGAAGCTAAAAGTTACCTGTTATTGCATATATGTTTCTACCTAAAAGTTCAAAATTCTAGCCGCTATTTCGAGACTAGACTGAAGGTAAAAAATAAGTAAGGCTAATCAAACCCTTCTAAAAATATTTACTTCTCCTATTAAAAACTCCACGTCACACCGCCCATAACTTGAAATCCACGAACGGGATAGTTTAAGTAAGTTTGATATTTGGTAGATGTAATATTATTGAACTGGAGGAAGATTGAAAGACTCGGGGAAAATAAATATTCAGCCCTAAAATTCAGATCAAATGCTGGGTCAAGTTTAACGATATTATGGGTAACCGGATCTAATGCCTTGATGCCGCCTTGGGTTATGAGGTCAAGTTTGAATAACATCTTGTTGTATAAATTATAAGAAGCATTGGCGGTAAGCTTAAAAGTAGGACGATGCCATGCTTCTGCAACCTGGTCAGTACTGTATCCATACAGATCACCTCGGAGCATAAACTTAGCAAGTGTAGCTTGGGTATAGGCTAAGGAAACAAACAAGTTGGATCGTTTGGTTGATCCTCTATCATAGTCAATTACAAATTTTGCTTGGTCGCCTGTTGCTGCTGAATCGTTTCGGAAGAAGTACCAATTTCTTAGATTAGCTAAGGATAGCCCACCATTAGCTGATATTTTATTACCTAATTTTGCATTTAACCCAAACTGAATTTCATACAGCTTATTGGTATGATATATAGGCACGTTAGGGCCCAGCCAAAGGTTTTCAGTTGTCAAAGTTTGTAACGAAACCTTTTCAACACCACCTGACAGTGACCCTATGGCATCTACAGATGGACTTAATGCATAGGTAGCTTGAAAGTCAGGATACAAATGGAAGTCTTTGCTATCAAGTGTATCGTTTTCATACGAGACAATAGCGCCCGCACTTAGCTTTAACCCTTCCATGGGCGCAAACTCATAAGCAGCATTGCCGTTAAAAAGATTGCGCGGACTAGCCTCGACAAACTCATCTTTTCGATTGATTAAATAATAATCAGCTTTCATGCGGATTCGCTTTTCATCGTCAATTTTATAGTGCGAGTTTAAACCAAAATCTACCTCACTTTCACGTGCACTGTACTTATCACTTAGATAACTGAACCCCGCATTAAGTTTATAAGAGAAGTTAGAGCTTCTAGCATTAGCAACACTACCTCCCAATTTAAAAACAGTTACGGCTTGCCTGATGTCTCGCGCACGCACATCCGTGCCTGGCGTATAACCATAAAAGTGAGTTGACCTATTATCAAAACCTACGTTGCCTGACAAAGCAAGAGCTTCACTAAATGATTGTCCATAAAACGACAATCCATACATGCCACTACCGGATTTTGTTCCGTCAACAGGTCCTCTTATTGAGCTATTCAAATAAGCATGTGCGCCTATTAATTTATTCCTGTCTTTGGCTGAATTTATAAATGCCTCTAGATAAGGAGAAGCATAATTACCGACACCTGCACTCACATAACTTCCATACACGTTCGATGGGTTATCTGGTTTAAGTTTTAAAGGCTTAATGACAGGAGAAATTTGTGGTGTCTGAAAGCTGAAAGCACGGAAATCATACGAGATAGGAGGACGTTTGGGTTCTGATGGATGTGGTGGAATCTTATCAAAATTACGATTGGCTTGGAGCAAGGTAATCTGTCTTTCTTTTACAATTTCAATTTCAACAGCTTCTAATTCACCGTCATTGCCACCCCATGGTTTCTTATCCTGGGCCACAGCAAGGGTACTTATTAAAACGAGTGTAAGAATAAATAAATGTTTCATTGGTAAAAGATCAACGAATGGTTTCAAGTGTATCGGCATCTAAAGTCTTTTGTTTATCGGCCGCAGCCTGTTCAATCTGCTTAATTTTTTCTCTCGCTTGTTCTTTAACCTGTGGAGAAGGGAACTTGTCTATCAAAGATTTCAATGTCGCCCTGGCTTGGAAAATATCATTCATGGCAATGAAATTATCAGCAAGCAATAAGTATGATTTACCCACCCAAGTCTCATATGAGGCAAAATCTTCATTTAAACTTACAACAGTCTCATAGCACTGCTTATATTCTTTTTGTAAATAGAAAATCTGCGCAAGCTGATATTTAGCCTCAGCCCCAAATTCATCATGCGCACTATTAAGTGTGTTTAGAAATTCATCTTTAGCAGTTTCATTATCCCCACGGGCTATGGCTGTTTTTCCAAGGTAAAGTGACGCCTTGTTTTGAGCGCTGGCATTTACACCCCCTTTTTCTAAAATGATCCTAGCATAAATATCAGCAGAATCATATAGGCCTTGCAAGTAAAATGTTTCCATTAAACCAGCCCAAGCATTGTATTGCTCTTTTTTATTGGAAGCCATTTTCTCAAGGCGATGAAAACTACCCAAGGCGCTATCATGTTTGCCTTGGTTGAATTGAATTTCTGCAATACGGCCTATCACTCGGCTACCCATATTAAAATTAACATCATTGCTGAGCTCAGTAAAGATGGGCAAGGCATTATCAAAGTTCTTAAGTCGATAGTATGATTCAGCTATGTAATAATTCGCCTCTTGCAGTCTTGCGCTTTGCGGATAGGCCGACTTAAAACTAGTAAGATTGTTTATTGATTTCTGATATTGTTGATCAAAATAAAAATTCTTACCTGTTTCAAATTCAAGACTTTCAATGCCTTTATTCTCCGGATTGGCTGTCTTAAATTGTGTTAAATATTTTTCAAACTCACCTGATCTTCCTGCTAGGGTTAAAGCTTCTTGCAAAGGCAACAAAGCATCTTGTGCTGACGGATGACCCGGAAATCTATTAACTACCGATATATAGTCAGCAATTGTTTTATCATACTGCGCTAAATTAAAATAAGAAGCCGCGCGCCGCATATAAGCATAAGGAAGGAAATTTGAGTTGGCTCCCTCCTTTATTAACTGAGTCAAGCCTTCAGCGGCAACTTGATAGTTGCCCTGCTCTATATCAAACTGAGCGCGTTGAAACATGGCTTCATCGCGATACTGCGATTTTGGATAATTTTGAATAAGGGCAGAAAATTGCTTTCTGGCTTCAGCATACTTACGTTGGATGCCATAGATAGAGCCCGTCTGTAAAAACACATAATCATTATCACTTGAACCGATAGCAATTGCTTTGTTGTAATAGGTAAGTGCATCATCGTATTGCTTGCTTACATAATAGCAATCTGCCAGACGAATGAGCCCATCAGCATAATTAGTTGTGTTTTTATTTCCTTTATTTGTAAAGTCCTTAAAATTAAAAAGTGCCTTATCATAGGCCTTCAAGTTGAAATGCGCGTAGCCCAGTCCGTAGCGGGTATTTAACAATATCTCGGAATCAACTGTACTACCCATAGACACTACACGCTGATAATTGGTTATCGCTTCTTCATATTTTTTACCGTTAGAGTATGCTTCACCATTCCAGAAGCTAGCAAGTGCTACATAATTTTTTTCGATTGGATATTCTAAAGACTTATTGAAGTACTTTACCGCTTCCGCGTACTCGTCCTTATTAAATAGCTCTGCTCCTTTCAAGTAAGTTGCCTTTTGATAAGCCTGGTCTATGTACTGACTTCTGTTGGGTAAAGCTTCTATGTACTCAATGGCTTTATGAAAATTATTTCCATTGACGTAGGCCTGGGCCAGCAACTCCTTTACTTCCGTGATATGTACACCTGTAGGATAGGCAACTTGGAATTTTTCTAATTCACTGATGGCCTGATCAGGCTTACCAGCGTCGTATGATACTTTCGCAAATTGAAAGGTACTCTCTTCGGTTAGTTTTTTATCAGCAGGATAATGTCTAGCATAATCAAAAGAGTTCATCGCGTAAAGCTTATCGCCTTGCTTTAAATATAGAATACCCAGATAATAAGAAGCGTAATAGCTAATGGAGTCTTTCGTAGCGGCTGACTTATTGAGATAATCAACAGCCTTTTCATTTTGTCCTAATGAATAATTGGCGTAGCCAGCGCGAAACAATACAGCGCTTTCTGCCTTTTCAGGATTTTCTGATAAATACTTGTCATACGATTCTGTTGCACGCTTAAAGTCATTCTTAAAGTAATAGGCATCAGCGACAAGCATCGAAATCTCATTTATGTTTGCAATACCTGTTCTCGTTTTTAGTGTGGCTGCATATTGAATGAGTTCATCATATTTGCCTTGCTTATAATAGATGTTGGCGATAAGGTAAGGTACAATGTTGCTGTACGATGGACTAATCTCAGCGCGTTTAAGATCAGTAAGCGCTTCATCATATAAGGCTTTTGAGTTTTCGACGAAACCTGCATAATAATTTGAAGCTGGCGAATAAGATGATCCTTGCTTCTTTACAAAATTAAATTGCGCTAAGGCCTCATCTAATTTTTTAAGATTAAAGAAACTGTATCCCCATTTAAAATGTGCTTCGTTTTGTTGGTTGCTTGAGAGCGATGGGAAATTTACTTTTTTAAAATAGACTGATGCTTTGGTGTAGTTCTTATCGTTATAGAAAAAATTGGCTAGATCGTAATAAGCGGTGGCTGCTCTGGTGTTAGAGGGATAATTGGTTATAAATTGGTCGATGAGTTTTTCGCCATCTGTATGGCCGAGGCTTAATGCTGAAAAGGCCACGAAGTACGCTGACTCTGCTCTTCTGGTGTCGTTAGTTGGCGCCGTGACGAGGAACTCAGTAAACACAACCCGAGCCGCACCATAGTTGGCATGATCTACAAGATCGATTCCTTTATTATATAGTATATCAGCTCTTCCCTGCGACAACTGATTTTGTGCAGATAGCGATTGAACCAAGAATAAGACAAACAGGGTGATGTAGTGAAACTTCACGTTAAAAATGTTTTTAAGGTAAAACAGTGTTGCAAAAAAATTATTGCAAAGGAATGACCAAATATGCGAGATAAAAAAATATGCCAATGCTTTTAATTGCATGGACTTAAAGATAATGTGTGAAATATGAATATTCCAAATAGTCGTTACTCATTTAGGATTTTCTAATTGTCAATGGTAACTGCATCTAGGAATGGGGGACTAGGCATTGGGCATTGGGTATTAGGTATTAGGTTGTATAATGAAATGAAAAATTTTACAAATCTGATGAAGTTGTATAGTGTATAAAAAATATCATTTTTACAGAATCAAAATGGAGATGTGGAGAATATTCTTGCTTATCAGAACGCTAAACTGAATTATTCAAAATCTGGTAATGGAGATCGTAACATGATTTTATTTCATGGATTTGGTCAGAATAATAATGCTTTTAAATTTATCGCGGCATCGCTTACTGATGAATACACACTGTATAGCATTGATCTTTTTTTTCATGGTAGAAGCGTATGGAGTGATGGTGAGAAGCCTTTAGCCAAAGCGTATTGGAAGGAGATATTAACAAAATTCTGTAACGAAAATAATATAACCAGTTTTTCGCTTGTGGGCTTTAGCTTAGGCTGTCGCTTTGTGCTAGCCTCTATTGAAGCATTCCCTAATAGAATAGAAAATGTTTTTCTAATAGCGCCTGACGGTATAAAAACTAGCTTCTGGTACAGTTTAGCAACTCAACATGGTTTTTGTCGAGACATCTTTAAAAGTTTTACACACCACCCAGCAAGATTCCAATTCCTCGCTAACATTTTATCTGGGCTTCAGTTAATGGATAAGTCCCTTATTAGATTTGCTAAACATCAGATGGAGACAGAAGATAAACGAAAGAAGGTTTACTACGCATGGGTGGTGTTTCGTTACCTTAGTTTTGACCTCAAAGAGTTTGCCCGGCTTGCAAATAATTATAATATCGGTTTTACTTTCATTGCAGGGACTAAAGACCCAGTGATAAAAGTAAAGAGCTTGCGTCTTTTCCAGAAGTTATTAAAAAATAGCAAGATTGAATTAATCGAAACTGGACATCTTGGAATTTTAAAACATGAGCGGCTAATTGAACTACTCCAAGTCCCATCAACAAATAAGTAAACCAATTTCGGAGATAATTCTTTTAATTAAGATAACAGGGTATGATTTGCTATGCCCTAATGAATTCGTAAAAACTTTAGAAATTATCCGCAATCCATGTTATTTTTGCGAATCTTTTAATCACACGTACTCCAGATGATTTTATTTTTCCGTTCGAAGGCCGACGTAATTTTTGCAGTTGGCTCGGCACAGTCATTTCAACCTACAGACATCCAGAAAATTACTTGGTTATTTAGCGGCGCCGAACCCGTAGCTGAATCTGTATTGAATGGTTATTTTATCGGTCCCAGAAAGGAAATGATTACACCTTGGAGCACAAATGCAGTCGAAATAACCCAGACCATGGGTATCAGCGGAATTAAAAGAATCGAAGAGTTCATCGCTATAAAAAACGGTGCAGTAAAGTACGATAAAATGTTACAAGTGCTTTATACAACTTTAGATCAATCGCTATTTACCATACACCACACTCCCGCTCCTATTATTGAAATAGAAGATATCGCATCCTTCAGCCAAAAGGAAGGTCTCGCCTTAAGCCAAGATGAAATTGATTATCTAGAAAAGGTAAGACAACAATTAGGACGTAAACTCACAGATAGTGAGGTCTTTGGTTTCTCACAGGTAAATTCAGAGCATTGCAGACATAAGATCTTCAACGGCACTTTTATAATCGATGGCACTGAGAAAGGTCAGACGCTTTTTCAATTAATTAAAAAGACATCCAAAGAAAATCCCAATTATTTAATCTCTGCATATAAGGATAATGTGGCTTTTATAAAGGGACCAAGAATACAACAGTTCTCGCCTCGCCGTCAAGATATAGCCGATTACTTCGAAATAAAAGACATAGATTCCGTAATCTCTATAAAAGCAGAAACGCATAATTTCCCAACAACGGTCGAACCCTTTAATGGTGCAGCGACTGGTTCAGGAGGCGAAATTCGCGACAGACTCGCCGGCGGAAAGGGTTCTTTGCCTTTGGCAGGAAGTGCTGTTTATATAACCTCTTATCCTCGACTTGACAATGGAAGGCCTTGGGAAAAAGAATTTACAGAACGCAAATGGCTTTATCAAACACCTGCAGAAATTCTCATTAAAGCATCAGATGGTGCTTCTGATTTTGGAAATAAATTCGGACAACCATTGATTTCCGGAAGCGTGCTCACCTTCGAGCACATGGAGAACGATAAAAAATATGGCTTCGATAAAGTTATCATGTTGGCTGGCGGCATTGGCTTCGGAAAAGAAGCCGATAGCCAAAAAGGTCATCTGGAAGCAGGTGATAAAATAGTATTGTTAGGCGGCGATAATTATCGTATCGGTATGGGTGGTAGTGCTGTATCATCAGTTGCAACGGGTGAGTATGGCAATGCTATCGAGTTAAACGCCATTCAACGTTCCAATCCTGAGATGCAGAAGCGTGCCATGAACGCCATTCGCGCCATGGTTGAATCTGATAACAACACCATTATAACTATTCATGATCATGGCGCTGGTGGTCACTTAAATTGTCTCTCTGAGTTACTAGAAGAAACAGGCGGAACGATTCACATTGACAAGTTACCCATTGGTGATCCTACGCTTTCTGATAAGGAAATTATCAGCAATGAATCACAAGAGAGAATGGGCTTGGGTATTAAAGAAAAAGATCTTGATCTACTCAGAAAAATATCAGAACGTGAACGCGCGCCCTTCTATGTAGTGGGTGAAGCAACAGGCGATAAAAAATTAATTTTCAGCAAAGCAGGTCAAGCGCAAAAACCAGTTGACTTAAAACTCGAAAATCTTTTTGGATCTTCACCTAAGACTATCCTTAAAGACACAACGCTACCGGTAAAATATGCACCCATAAAGTATGATGGATCTAAGCTCAAAGAATATCTTGAACAAGTACTTCAGCTTGAAAGCGTAGCGTGTAAAGATTGGTTAACTAACAAAGTCGATCGTTCTGTAACAGGAAAAGTTGCAACGCAACAAACTTGTGGACCTATTCAACTTCCATTAAACAATGTTGCTGTTATGGCTTTGGATTACCTAAGTTATAAAGGTGTTGCTACAGCCATTGGCCATGCTCCCGGCGGCGCCATGATTAATCCGGCAGCCGGAAGTAAACTCGCTATTGCAGAATCGCTAACCAACTTGGTATGGGCTTCTCTTACACACGGACTGAAAGGTGTTTCACTTAGTGCTAACTGGATGTGGCCTTGCAAAAATAAAGGTGAAGACGCGCGTTTGTATAGTGCTGTTGAAGCTGTGAGTGACTTTGCCATTAAACTTGGCATTAACATACCAACTGGAAAGGATTCTCTTTCCATGACACAAAAATATCCTAACGGTGAAGTGGTTATTGCCCCAGGCACAGTAATCATTTCTGCAGCAGGCGAAGTTGATGATTTAAGAAAAACAGTATCACCTTCACTTCATCCTATAGAAGGAACAAAACTTATCTACATTAACTTATCAAAAGATAAATTTAAACTAGGCGGCAGCAGCTTTGCGCAGATCTTAAATCTTTTAGGTGATGATGTACCTACCATAACAGATGAAGCGTATTTCGCGAAAGCATTTGAAACGACGCAAGCGCTCATTAAGCAAAATCTGATATTGTCTGGACATGACGTATCAGAGGGTGGCATGATAACAGCCTTGCTTGAAATGTGTTTCGCGGTGCCTGAAGTGGGCCTTACACTTAATATAAACTTGGTTGGAAAAGATTTAACTACAATTCTATTTAGTGAAAATCCGGCTTTACTAATTCAGGTTGAAAATGACAATGAAGTTTTTGCTATACTGGACTCAAACAATATAGAATACAAATTATTAGGGCATGTAACGCACGAGCGGAAAATTACCATTCGCCATGCCAATGAAATGATTGATTTTGAAATTGATGAACTCAGAGACATTTGGTATAAAACCTCGTATCTTCTTGATAGCAAGCAACGCCCGCAGGCACATGCAGACAAGCGATATCACAACTATAAGCATCAACCATTAAATTATAATTTCCAAAAACATTTCGATGGTCAATTTAAAACATATGGCATTGATCCACTAAGAAGATCACCTACTGGTTTAAAGGCAGCCATCATTCGTGAGAAAGGCGTTAACGGTGATCGTGAAATGGCTTACTCACTTTACTTAGCGGGTTTCGACGTAAAAGATGTTCATATGACTGATCTTGTATCAGGCCGCGAAGATCTTTCGGATGTAAATATGATTGTGTTTGTTGGAGGCTTCTCAAACTCAGATGTACTCGGTTCTGCTAAAGGTTGGGCGGGAGCTTTTCTCTACAATCCCAAAGCGAAACAAGCGCTGGAAAATTTCTACAAACGCACAGACACCTTGAGTCTTGGTGTTTGTAACGGATGTCAGTTGGTAATGGAATTGGGATTACTTTATCCTGAATGGAAAGATCATCCTAAAATGCATCACAATGGTTCTATGAAATTTGAATCAACGTTTATCAATGTTTCAATACCAGAGAACAACTCAGTTATGCTAAATACCCTCGCCGGCTCAAGGTTAGGGGTTTGGGTAGCACACGGAGAAGGTCGTTTTAAATTACCTTCGGATAAATCTGGTTATCAGGTCACAGCGGAATTTACTTACCCTGAGTATCCGGGAAACCCAAATGACTCTGACTTTTCAGTTGCTGCGCTTTGCTCAAAAAATGGACGACATTTGGCCATTATGCCACACATTGAACGGTCGTTATTTTCATGGAATTGGCCCTATTATCCAGGCAGAAAATCTGACCAAGTTTCACCTTGGATTGAAGCGTTTGTGAACGCAAGCAACTGGGTAAAGAAGCATTCGTAGCATACGCAATGAAAACATAAGCTCATTATTTTCTCTGGCGTGGGAATTACATAAATTCCCATATTAGTATTCGGCTTATGAAAAGCTTTACTTATCCCTCATTGTTCTAGGTCTTTTAAGTTCATGCCTGCGTTATAAAGAACTACCTGTAAAATACGATTACAGTTTCAAAGGCAATTTTAAGAAATATCGAACTTTTGATATCATGAAATCATCTGGTCTGAAAGATACTAGCACAATTCAATCATTGAAAAATCAATTATTTCACGCATGAAGTTTTGGGATATAAACAGGTTTCATATAAGCCCCACCTAATCATTGGGTATAAAATGTTTGACGATAGCTTGAAATTGAATGGTTATATCCTGCCCGATATTGAAGATTGGATACTCAAGGCAAGGACGAACTGGATTATAATCCTCAAAAATTCTGATACATTTTTATGACAGGTGCCAAACCAACTCTGTATGGCAAGGATAAACCACCTATGGCTCAATTGACTTCAATAACAGTCGGCATTTAAAAAAAAAATGCTGTAATATCAATCGTTGATAAGTACGCTTTTGGGCTGAAGGCATTTTGGAACTGCTTTAAATCCAGAAAAAGACCTATAAAAAAGTCATTCAGGCTTTATCATTTTTAAAAAATAATCATACATTTGCAATCCCAAATTAGGGTTCTGGTACCAATTACCTTGTTATTAGAGACTATTGTCCGATGGTGTAACTGGCAACACGCCTGATTTTGATTCAGGAAAGTCTAGGTTCGAGCCCTAGTCGGACAACTTTGAATCCCGACTTACCTTTAAGCCGGGATTAGTTTTTTTGAAACGTAAAGTTCATATGGCTGTTAAAATATTCAGTGGTAGATCTACCACTTATCTCGCAGAGAAAATTGCGCATGCCTATGGAGAACCTTTGGGCAAAGTAAATTATCAGCAATTCAGCGATGGTGAAATGTCCCCTTTCTTAGTTGAATCTGTACGCGGCCACGAAGTTTTTATTATTCAATCTACCATTCCTCCATCAGATAATTTGATGGAGCTTTTGCTGATGGTGGATGCAGCCAAACGTGCAAGTGCTTCTAGTGTAAACGTTGTGATACCTTATTTTGGTTATGCACGTCAAGACAGAAAAGATAGACCTAGAGTTTCTATTGCTGCTAAATTAATTGCCAATCTACTAACAGCAGCAGGCTCAGATCGAATAATGACCTGCGATTTACATGCCGATCAAATTCAGGGATTTTTTGACATTCCTGTAGATCACATGGATGGCGCATACGTTTTTGTTCCTTACTTAAAATCACTTGGATTAACAAAAAATATCATGTTTGCTTCACCCGATGTAGGGGGAATTAAAAGAGCCAGAAGCTTTGCTAAATTCTTTGATGCAGACCTTGTTGTTTGCGACAAATACAGAAAAGAAGCAAACAAAGTTGAATCAATGCGCCTAATCGGTGAGGTTGATGGCAAAGACGTAGTATTAGTTGATGACCTTGTCGATACGGCGGGTACAATTTGCAAAGCAGCCGCATTGTTAAAAGAAAAAGGCGCTAAATCTGTGCGGGCAGTTTGTACGCATGCTGTACTCTCCGGTAAGGCATATGAGAACATCGAGAATTCTCTCTTAGAGGAAATTGCAGTATCTGACACCATGCCTTTAAAACAACTATCACCAAAAATAAAAGTATTATCGGTGTCTGATCTTTTTGCTAAAGCAATTAGAAAAATTCACGATCACGAATCGATCAGCTCACTTTTTATCAAACTGTAAATTTTAAAATAAACATAACCAAATAAACTATTATGAAGACGATTGAGATTATAGGGTATCGCAGAGCAAATCTCGGCAAGTCAGATTCACAAAGATTAAGAACTGAAGGTAATGTTCCTTGCGTTCTTTATGGTGGAAATGAACAGATCCATTTTTATTCACCTGTTATCCTTTTCAGGGATTTGGTTTACACCAATGAAGCGCATTTTGTAAAACTTAATATTGAAGGTGAGGAAGCTGAAGCAATTCTTCAAGACATTCAGTTTCACCCGGTAAGTGAGCTTATTTTTCACATCGACTTCTTACGCATCACTGCAGATAAGAAAGTGAAGATGAACATTCCTGCACGTTTAATAGGTCAATCACCTGGCGTATCTAAAGGTGGAACATTAGTAAGAAAAAGAGATCATTTAAAAGTATTTGCGTTACCAAAAGATATGCCTGATCACATCGATGTTGATGTATCGTCTTTGGATTTCCACCATGCTATTAAAGTAGGTGATATTAAAAGTGGCAATCTTGAATTCTTAGATCCTAAGCAAGCTTCTGTAGCTGTGGTTGAAGTGCCACGTGCTGCTAAAATGGCTGCTGAAGAAGCTGCTGCTGCTCCTGCCGTTGCTGCTCCTGCTGAAGCAAAGAAAGTTGAAACACCTAAGAAAGAAGAAGGAAAAAAATAAGTTGAATATTAAACTCGTGAAAAATCCTGCTTCGGCAGGATTTTTTGTTTTAACAAGTCCCACGTAACTTAACATATGAAGTATCTTATCGCAGGCTTGGGTAACATAGGTTCTGAATATGAATTGACCCGGCATAACATAGGCTTTTTAGTTCTTGATCAATTGGCTGACCAACAGAAGGTGGCGTTCATCTCTGAGCGCCATGCGGAAAAAGCAGAATTTAAATATAAGGGCAAAGCCATACATATTATTAAACCCACCACCTACATGAACTTGAGTGGCAAAGCAGTAGCGTATTGGATTAACGAATTAAAAATTCCGAAAGAAAATCTACTGGTAGTGGTTGATGATTTGGCCTTACCCTTCGGAACGCTACGCATGCGCACCAAAGGAAGTGCTGCTGGCCACAATGGATTAAAAAATATAGAGCTTTTACTTAACGGCCAAGATTACGCGCGTTTACGTTTTGGAATCGGCGATAATTTTAATAAGGGACATCAAGCAGATTTCGTTCTTAGTAATTTCTCAAAAACAGAATTCAGCGAACTCCCCTACGTAATTAATCAAGCCAACGACATGATACTTTCCTATTGCGCCATCGGCCCCGAACGCACAATGAGTCTTTTCAATAAATGATACTTGTGTATTTATTAGAGACATCACCTATTAGTGAAAGGTTCTAAACACGTATTTATCAACCTACCCTACCCATCGACCATCGTCCATTGACCAATTAATCACCTCACCCCTGTATTCTTCTCTGCCCACGTCACATCACCATCTTTTCGTGCATGCACTTTCATTGCTACCACTATTTCATCCGCACCAGATTCAAGGCAAACTTCTTGTGCTTTTTTGGCAATGCTCATTATAGTATCATAGTCTCCTTCAATAACAGTTTCCATTGGCCCAACTTCAAACTTTAAACCTGACTGTTTAATAATATCAATTGCTTTATCAATGATATCATAAGCATGTTGTGTTTTTGATTTAGGTACAATTTGGATAGCGAAATGGATATTGTGTTTCATCTTATAAAGTTATTAAGGTGTTGATGTTGGTGTATGGAAGAAATGTATGGATTTTTTATGTCTGCTTGCATTTTATGCTGCGCTATTTCAAACTTTGTTAAAATGATACAAATATCCGCTTCCAGTCCAAATGTAGATTTGGCGCGGAAGTAAAGAGAATTACCTCCTGCAAAAGTGTAGGCCGCGCTTAAACACTTATTATCGTCATCGCGCCAAACGCGATGATGATAATAAAGAAGGAAATCCATGGTTAAATTGCGCACCTGCAATTTTGCCATGAAAAAATACATGCCAGTTCGCGCATTACCTGTGAACTTCGCAAAGGCGTAAGGCTGATTGAGCTAACAATACCGTGCTGTCAAAAAATTCTGTTGTTAGTCTAAAGCTACATCCCTACCATGTAGATTTGGTTATTAGATCATCAAGCTTGATAATCGTTTAAATAATAAACTCTATTAAAGCGCACTCAAAAGTTGGCGAATCAACTCATCAGTTTGCTTGTGCTCCTCGCAAGGAGCGAGTTGGCGATATTGACGTAGCACGTCCAATGCTTCATTGAATTCTTTACTTATGGCGAGCATAAGACCAAGATTAAAATAGTTATTACAAAATCTTGGCTCCAGTTCTATGGATATTTGATAATGCATCTTTGCTAATGCAAAATTGCCAGCCTCTGCAAATAAGTTAGCTAAATTATAGTGCCCTTCATACTGTCTAGGCTCATATTTTAGACAAAGGGTAAAGCAATCAATAGCCCTGGCATAATTACCATCCTGAGATTCTAAAATTCCAAGGTTGCAGTACGCATCTGCTAATGAATCTTGTTCTTCAATGGCTTTTAAATACTTTTCTTTAGCTGCTTTTGCATTGCCTTGATCATCTAACATCAGCGCTTCCTCGAAATGGGTGAGTTGGTTTAATCTAACCACTTTACCGCCCGAGAAGAGATTAAGCTGACCCGGCTTTTGCACCGCCGTTCCCTTCTTTTTGAGCGCGCGTTGAAGTCCGAATTTTTCAGGTGTTACTGCCGCCGTAAATTTCACAACCTTGGTCATGGTGCAAAGTTAAAGTTATTCGTAAGCTGTTGTCTAATCCTCAACGTAAGCTGAAATCAAAATCCTTTGAATTGGGTTTTGCGGATCATTTGTATAAACAGTTATAGCCTTAGTTTGAGTTCCCTTTCTATCCTGAGGATTAAATGAAATACTAACTTTGCCGCTCTCGCCAGGTTTAATTGATTTCTTTGATGCTGTAGCTGATATGCAACTACAATTTGGTTGTAATGATTTAATGCTTAATTCTTTCTTCCCTGTATTCTGAAATTGTACTTCTCGTGTTGAGGCTCTATTTTGTGCTACGCGACCAAAATCAATTGAGCTATCATCTAAGCGGAACTTCGGTGCCTTGTTTAAATCTTCTGGAGAAAGAGTGGGAAAATAATCTTCGAGTGTAGCATACACAGCAAAAGACTTTTTAGGTTGTGATTCGTCATCTGTTAAGATCTCAATATTATCAGTCTGGAAGCCGTATAGGTTTTTTAATTTACCATTGTAAATCAATTTTATTACACCACGTTGGCCAGCTGCTACTGTCTTAGGATTAACTTCTACTTTTATATACTTTGGTCCAACGAACTTATCAAGATAACTGATGGACTTAGTTCCTCCATTAACGAATGCAAATTCACGCGTCATTGCCTCGTCTTTAAGATAGACTTTGCCCATATTTAAGGAAGGTGTTTTTAATTTCCAATTACCACTAGCTGCTTCAAACTCAGTAGATGCTGGCTTGCTGCCCGTAGAGATAACCTGACCTTTGATTTGCAATGTAATTACAGCCGCGTCTAAATCGGTAGTTACACTCAGTGTTTTATTAAAATACCCTGGCCTACCCTTCGGATTAAAGCTAGCCTGAATAAAACCCGTTTTACCAGACGGAATAGTTTCTCTTGACCAATCCGGTGTTGTACACCCGCAAGATGCTTGCACAGAAAGTATTTTTATTGGGCGACCGCTGGCGTTCGTAAAAACGAATTCATGTACAGCAGGTGCCCCATCTTCTGCCACATTACCAAACTCGAAGAATTCTTCGCGAAACTGAATTGCCTTTGATTGCTGAGCGTGGGCCGCCGTAATAAAAAAAAGAAATAAAAAAATGTTTAACAATTGCTTTACCATTGCTTGATTTATTAAGAATACAAAGTTAAAAACTTAATTCGTTCGGGTTTATTTTATTTTCTTTGCAAACTATGGCAAGAATTTTAACAGGCATACAAAGCAGTGGAAGGCCACATTTAGGAAACCTATTGGGCGCAATTATACCCGCAATCAAATTATCACAACAGCCTGGCAACGAGTCCCTGTTTTTTATTGCTGATCTCCACTCCCTAACTTCCATAAAAGACTCCGAAACCCGGATAAATAATGTAAGGGCTGTTGGCGCCGCATGGCTTGCTTTTGGGTTTGATATAGAAAAAAATATGCTATATCGCCAATCACGTATACCAGAAGTATGTGAATTAAATTGGTACCTGAATTGTATCACGCCCTTTCCAATGCTTGCCAATGCACATTCGTTTAAGGATAAATCTGAGAAGTTAGCGGATGTAAATGCAGGGTTATTTACATACCCGGTACTAATGACTGCCGATATCATTTTATATGATGCACAGTATGTTCCGGTTGGCAAAGATCAAAAGCAACATCTCGAAATGGCGCGAGATATTGCGGCATCCTTTAACAGTATGTATGGCGAAACTTTCGTGCTTCCAGAAGCGAGAATTGAAGAGCAACTCATGACTATTCCCGGTACGGATGGGCAAAAAATGAGTAAATCATATGGTAATATCATCGACATCTTTCTACCAGAAAAGGAATTGCTTAAGCAGATCAAAACAATTAAGACAGACAGCACCCCGTTAGAATCGCCTAAAAATCCAGATCTTGACAGTACGTTCGCCATATACAATTTGTTAGCAAATGGTGATCAAAACACAGCAATGCGTAAAAAGTATTTAGCCGGAAACTACGGATATGGGCACGCTAAGCAAGAACTTTTTGAACTCATATTACAGAAGTTTGCTAAAGAACGTGAAGCCTTTAATTTCTACATGTCTAACGTAGAAGAATTAGAAAATAAACTCGCTAAAGGCGAAGAACGTGCTCGTGTTATAGCGATGGAAGTACTTAATAAGGTGAGGGTAAAATTAGGGTTTTTATAATCCTAATATCTGGTTTCAGGTTTCAGGTTCCAGGTTCAAAGTTTCTGAACATTAACACATTGAAATTTTTGAGGTCACCTATTACTAACATTGAACCTAAACCTGAAGCAATATTAGGATGTCAAGTAGCTAATTTACACATCAGCACATTGTCAATTACACATTAACTATTCCTAACATTGAACCTGAAACAATATTAGGATGTCAAGTAGCAAATTTGCACATCAGCACATTGACAATTTGCACATTAACCCTTCGCCTCCCAAACAACTTGCTGTTTGTCCTTACCCACCGTTAAAATTATACGCACCGGATTAGGTGCTAAAACCAGTCTGGTATCTTTTCCTGGTAGTTTATCTACTTCCACAATAACGCCACCTAAATACCCAATCGGTAACAACACATCATTATCTGGACAGAATTCATCATGTACATTTTGCAGGGCGCCCTCAACATACTCACCGAACTCATCTTGAAAATCGTCTTCCATATCATGAAGCTCTTCTTCAAGATCATCATACTTTGGATCATTATAATTAATCTTACCTAGTTCCTCTCTTTTTTTAACAATTTCAGCTAAAGCATCATTAAGCGCGCTAATATTCATAAATTAAATTTTCTGTAAAGATTGAAGATTTCATCGAAATATAAAAGCCATTATCAGTTATCCACTAACAGTCAGCAGTTTTAATTTAACTAATCAGCAGTCGTAGATATCGATAAGGGTAATTAAATTTCTATTTTTGGGCCTTTAAAAACATTAAAAATTTTTTTTATGTCTGAATTACTTCAACAAGTAAAAACTAAAGCAGAAACCTGGCTTAGTAGCAGTGTTATAGATGATCAAACAAAAGCTCAGGTTACGGCCCTGCTGAATAAATCTGATTCAAAAGAATTAATCGATAGTTTTTATAAAGACCTGGAATTTGGTACAGGAGGCTTACGTGGAATAATGGGAGCAGGTTCCAACAGCATGAATCAGTATACAGTTGGTGTTGCTACCCAAGGACTCGCGAATTATCTTAACAAAACTTATCCATCTGAAACGATTAAGATAGCCATTGCACACGATAGCCGTAATAATAGTCGATTCTTTACAGAAGTCGCTGCAAATGTTTTATCCGCTAATGGAATACAGGTTTATCTATTCCCTGAGCTTCGTCCTACTCCACTCCTTTCGTTTGCCATTCGTTATCTTAATTGTCATTCCGGAATTGTAATTACAGCTTCACACAATCCCAAAGAATATAATGGATACAAAGCATACTGGCGCGGCGGAGCTCAGGTGGTACCTCCACATGATAAAAATATCATAATAGAAGTAAACGCAATCAAGTCGTTCGATCAAGTAAAATTCAAAGGTGATTCTGCTAATATTCATGATATCGGACCCGATGTTGAGCAGGCTTATTATAAGGAAGTAAAGAAGCTAATTCCTAATAAAGATGTTATTGCTAAGCATCATAATATCCCGTTAGTCTATTCCAGTATACATGGTGCTGGCATCACAATGGTACCAGAATGTCTCAAGCAAATAGGTTTTACCAACATTCAAGTCGTAGACGAACAGCGAATACCAGACGGAAATTTTCCTACCGTACAATCTCCAAATCCAGAAGAGAAATCTGCCATGGAAATGGTTATTAATAAAGGGAAAGCTGCAGGCGCTATGATGGTCATGGCAACAGATCCTGATACAGATCGCGTTGGTTTTGGAGTAAGAAAATCAGATGGAGAATTTATATTATTAAACGGCAATCAGGCATTCAGTCTGATCATGTTGTTTGTAATGAAAAACCAAAAGGATAAGAAAAACGCGTATGTAGCAAAGACCATTGTAACAACTGATCTCGTTGATAAAATGGCAAATAAACTTGGCGTTGAATGCTACAACACCCTGACTGGTTTCAAATACATAGCAGAACTCATGGGCAAGTTAGAAGGCAAAAAACGCTTTATAGCTGCAGGTGAAGAAAGTTATGGATATATGGTGGGTGACTTCGTTCGCGATAAAGATGCTGTATCGGCGTGTGCGTTTTTTGCAGCGATGGCTGCCAATGCCGCCGAAGAAAGCAAATCAATGTACGACTGGCTCATTGACATGTACGTTGAATTTGGCTACTACAAAGAAGGGTTATTAAACCTTACTAAAAAAGGACAACAAGGTGAGCAGGAAATAAAGTTGTTGATGGAGAAATTCCGTAATAATCCACCTACATCCATCATTGGAAGTAAAGTCGTAAAGCTACTTGATTACAGCATTCCAAAAGAAAAGAATCTCTTAACTAAAAAAGAATCTGACCTCGACTTTCCAAAATCAGATGTGTTACAATTCGTTTTAGAAGACGGAAGTAAGGTTTCCGTTCGACCATCAGGCACTGAGCCTAAAATAAAATTCTATATCAGTGTTAACGCCAAGCTCCCTTCCAGAGACAAATTTGAAGGGGTTACAGTCGAGCTGGATAAAAAAATTAAAGGAATAGAGGATTATTTGATGTCGGTTTAGGGCTTTCAGATTTCAGGTTGAACGTTCCAGGTTACAAGTTTCAGGTTCAAGGTTAAAGCGAGTCTACGGTTTCGCAATGTTTAGATATTTCTAACCTCGAACCTGGAACTTTGAACTTGAAACCTAGAAACTGAAACTTGTAACCTGCAACTTCGACGCTTGAACTTGAAACCTTACGCCTAAACTCAATCCAAACTTTATTACCTTTGCGACTTCAATGAAGAAAGTCGCATTTTATACCCTTGGCTGCAAGCTCAATTACTCTGAAACATCTTCTATTTCGAGGATTTTTGAGGAGAAAGGCTATAAAAAAGTTGATTTTATTGATACCCCTGATATTTTTATTATCAACACATGCTCTGTAACAGAGAACGCCGATAAGAAATGCCATAAAATTGTGCGCGAAGCGCGCAGCATCTCCCCTGACGCATATATAGCCATCATAGGATGTTACGCACAGCTTAAACCCAAAGAAATCTCAGGAATACCAGGCGTCGATGCCGTACTTGGGGCATCAGAAAAATTTAGACTGGTAGAGTTGTTAGATGGATTTGTAAGAACTCCTCAACCCAAAGTTTTCGCTTCAGGCATTGAGAATGCAAGCACCTACAACACATCGTTTTCAATTAATGATAGAACACGTACGTTTCTAAAAGTGCAAGATGGGTGTGATTACTCTTGTACGTTCTGCACAATACCTCTAGCGCGTGGTAACAGTCGCAGTGGCAGCATAGAGAACATTGTAAAAACAGCGAAAGAAATAGCAACTACAGATGTAAAAGAGATTGTTATTACCGGTGTTAACACGGGAGACTTCGGCCTTCAAAATGGTATACGAACTGAACGCTTCATCGACTTAGTAAAAGCACTTGACGAAATTGAAGGCATTGAACGCTTTAGAATTTCATCTGTAGAGCCTAATCTTCTTTCAGATGAGATCATAGCTTTAGTAAGCCAATCCAAAAGATTCGTTCCCCATTTTCATATACCACTACAATCTGGTTCTAATAAAATTTTAAGATTGATGCGTAGACGCTATCAACGTGAGCTGTATGTTGAACGTGTCGAAAAAATTAAGTCACTTATGCCCCATTGCTGCATAGGTGTAGATGTTATTGTTGGATTCCCTGGAGAGACTAAAGAAGATTTTCTAGAGACCTATCAATTCTTGAACGAGTTACCCATTTCTTATCTACATGTCTTCACGTACTCTGAACGTGAAAATACGGCAGCAGCTGCCATGGATGGTAAAGTTGTAGGAAGCGAACGTGCGGAACGATCAAAAATGCTTCACATCCTTTCTGATAAGAAGCGCAGAAATTTTTACGAAGAGAATCTCAATTCTGAAGGTTCAGTGTTATTTGAAAATGATATTGAAGATGGCTTAATGCATGGCTTCACTGAAAATTACATTCGTGTTGCTGTCAAATACGATCCTATTTTAATACACGAAATAAAAAAACTAAGGCTAGCGAGAATAAATTCCAATGGCGTAGTTGGCGCTGAGGAGCTAGATAGGGAAGTGTTAGTACATTGATACAATCGTTACACGTTTCAATTTAGTATTTCTATCTCTGCGCTGAACTACAAACTCATTTGTCCATCTTTCAATTCAATTCTTCTATCGGCCATCTTCGATAATTCATTATTGTGGGTTACAATAATAAACGTCTGTCCTATATCTTTTCGCAGTTGAAAAAAAAGTGTGTGTAATTCCAAGGCATTTTTAGAATCCAGATTTCCGCTTGGTTCATCGGCCATAATGATAGCCGGTGAATTTATTAGTGATCTAGCTACTGCGGTTCGCTGTTGTTCACCACCTGATAACTCAGAAGGCTTATGATCCATACGTTCTGCCAAGCCCAACATATCTAGTAAATCAGCAGCTCGTTTTTTTACTTTTTTGTCATCATCACCATATATTAAACCCGGAATCATAACATTTTCAATGGCCGAAAATTCAGGTAATAAATTATGAAACTGAAACACAAAACCAATTGATTTATTTCTGAATAGGGCTAATGCTTTAGATGATTGTCCAAACACATCTTTATCTCCTATATAGACTTTGCCTTGATCAGGCACATCTAGCGTACCCATTATATGAAGCAACGTACTCTTGCCGGCACCAGAAACACCCGTTATAGCCACGATCTCACCAGCAGATATTTCAAGGTCAATTCCTTTTAGCACATGGAGGTGATTATAAGATTTATGTATCCCCTGTGCCCTTAGTAATGCCATATCTTTTAATTAGACTTGAAATAAAGCATTAAATAAACTAGTTTCGCTGCAAAAGAAAAAATAATGAATATCCACGAATATCAGGGCAAAGAAATTCTACGAAAATATGGCGTCGCTATTCAGCGCGGCATCGTGGCTGACACGCCCGACAGTGCGACTGCAGCTGCTAAGGAGCTTCAAGCTGAAACCGGTACCAAATGGTTTGTTATCAAATCACAAATTCATGCTGGCGGACGTGGGAAAGGTCAGATAAAAGAAACGGGTTCAAGAGGCGTTGTTCTTGCTAAAAATTTAGCAGAAGTACCTGAGAAAGTAAAAGCAATTTTAGGCGGTATCCTTGTTACGCACCAAACTGGTGCTGAAGGTAAAAAGGTAAATAAAGTTTTGATTGCCGAAGATGTTTATTATCCCGGTGAATTAGAACCAAAAGAATATTATATGAGTATTCTGCTAGACCGTTCGAAGGGATGCGCTGTTATTATGGCATCTACCGAAGGTGGTATGAACATCGAAGAAATAGCAGAAACTCACCCAGAAAAAATTCTAAAGGAGTGGATTGATCCAGATATTGGATTGCAGGCATTCCAAGCAAGAAAAATAGCTTTTGCCTTGGGTTGGGAAGGAAATGCGTTTAAAGAAGGTGTTAAATTCATTCATTCATTATACAATGCTTATTTGGGCCTTGATGCTTCCATGTTTGAGATCAATCCCCTACTAAGAACATCAGATAATAAAATATTAGCGGTAGATGCAAAAGTAAACCTTGATGATAATGCGCTATACAGACATAAAGATCTCGCTGAATTAAGAGACCTTACAGAAGAAGATCCATTGGAAGTTGAGGCCGGTAAAGCAGGACTTAACTATGTTAAATTAGATGGAAATGTTGGCTGCATGGTTAACGGAGCGGGACTTGCCATGGCGACAATGGATATTATTAAAATATCCGGGGGTGAACCTGCAAACTTTTTGGACGTGGGTGGTGGAGCAAATGCCGAAACCGTTGAAGCGGGCTTTCGTATCATTTTAAAAGACCCTAACGTAAAAGCAATTCTGATCAACATTTTCGGTGGCATTGTGCGTTGCGACAGAGTTGCTAATGGTGTCGTCGAGGCATATAAGAAAATAGGAAATATCAGAGTTCCTATTATAGTTCGACTACAAGGCACTAATGCCGAGGAAGGGGCTAAAATCATAGAAGAATCTGGATTGAAAGTATCTTCCGCTATTGTTTTAAAAGACGCGGCGCAAAAAGTAAAGGAAGTTCTTAGGTAAGAGTAGCTGTAGAAATTGAAATTTATTATATTGCCATACACAATATCCTGAAAAGGCATGATTAAATTAAAAATCCTGTTTCTTTTAATATTCATAGAGATTACTTTAGCCCATGGGCAAAGTTTTTATGCTATTAAAAGAAACAGGGATTTAATACTTAATGTTAGCCTAGGAACAACCAACTACTTCGGCGATTTTGTTAATTCAAAAAAACTTGGCTTCATCAGGCCAGCGCTTGCAATAGGCGCTGAGCATTTTATTTCAAACCGTATAGCAGCCAGGGTAGAATGTACATGGTTTCAAATTGCTGGTTCAGATAAAAAAGCTAATGATGATCGTGATGAAAGAAATCTGTCTTTCACTTCTACAAATGTTGAATTAAGTGCATTGGGTGTTGTTAATCTATCGCCTGTCGGTATACATTTTTATCAGCGTAGTTCACTAAATTTTTATGGTTTCGCTGGAATTGCCCTTTTATACATGAATCCCAAAACCGAATATCAAGGCAAGAAATACGCACTACAACCTTTGCAGACTGAGGGTATAAAGTATAGCAGATTTCAACCCGTAATTCCTATGGGGTTTGGTATAAAGGTAAAATATGGTCCTTTCTTCAATATTCTTTTTGAAGGTGGTTACAGAGTTACATTTACAGATTATTTAGATGATGTCAACTCGACCCGTTATCCAGATCCAACCACGTTAAAAAGTGACCTTTCAGTTGCTCTATCGGATAGAAGAGCTGAAATTGGTACAAAACCGGCAGATTATAAAAAAGGTAAAAGAGGAAACCCTGCGAAGAATGATAGTTACTTTATGATGAATGTTAAGATTCAATACTATCTTCCTTACCAGCTACTTGAGAATGGGTCTAGAAAACTTTACAATAGAAAGCGTAAAGCCATTTACAAAAGACACCGCGGGTAGTCACTACTTCCTACAGCATACCAAGATGCTTCAAGGCAATTTACTCATAAATAGCTGGTGACTTTGTCGGAATAAATCATTAGAATTAATGCTTTAGCCTGAGGAGGAAGCAAGGCTCCGCTGGAGAGCAACTTGTCAGCAATAGGTTAAATGCTTATACGAAAAAGAGAGGGCTGATCATTTGATGGTCAGCCTCTCTTTTTTGTTAATTCTTTTGCTTCAAAACTCACTTTTCATTTAATGTCATCCTACAAAAAAAAATTCATAGATGATTATATAGGGGGGATGTTTTTAGTGTGTTAAAAATCCTCTTAATTCTTATATTTTAAATTACTTTTATCAATTCTCCATTTTAGTCGGATGGCAGTACTAAATAACTATTCATCAAGAAGAAGCAGATCTTCACCGCAGTAATTTTAACCGCAGATTTTGCAGCACCACGGTTAGAAGAAAATCTAGTAGAAGCATTAATGAATTTAACCATCTCTGACCACCTGCTATATCATTAAAGTTCAGGTACAATACTTAGGTTAGGTTATAAATACGGCAAACACAATCTGTTGATTTGCTACATAATGATATAATCATATTGTAATGCTAAGACTGTTTGCTAATTAAATTAACTACCATATCAATACCCCTCCTAAAAGCTATGCAAAAGAAAAACTCCTATTAATGCTTACTATACTCGGGTGTTAAGACATAAAGAAACTTTACATAAGGCAAGTAAGCGCCCCAATGGGGTTGTTAAAAATCTCGGGGTAAACCCTGATTTTTAAAAATCATCATAACACTGATGTATTACAACTTCACTTTGTTCACCTTTGAATCAGGGTTTAGAAGTTTAGGGTTAGTAACAAAGCCGTCTCGAAATAGACGGCTTTTGTTTTTTAGTCTATCGCATCATGGAATCACCCCGGTAAGGAACGACACTCATTGGCATACAAAGTACAGTCCCCAGTACGCCCTTTTCACAATTAGCATTGGTCTGAAACATAATTTATAAGATAACAATTGACATTGTTTAATATTAAATTATAAAAGGATATTTTGCATCCGCAATTAGGTTCAAGTAATTGATCTATGAGTTTTAGAATGTCTGTTTTACTCCAAATTTCCTACCCTGTTACACATAATAACACACTAATTTAGTCATTCAATCGTTTGCGATATGCGACACTTAAAATTTACACCTTAAATTTAACACATCATCAATAGAATATAATGAAGTATAATCAAGTTACCATCAAAGACATCGCCCGTGAGTTAGGTATATCACCCTCAACAGTATCACGCGCGCTAAAAGATCATCCGGATATTAGCCCATCAACTAAAAAATCAGTTAATGAATTAGCCGAAAAGCTTAACTATACACCTAACATAGTCGCCCTAAGCCTTAGGCAAAGTAAAACCAATACCATTGGCGTTGTTATTCCGGAAATTGTACATTTTTTCTTCTCCACGGTTATTAGTGGTATAGAAGATGTGGCTAACAGTGCTGGCTATAACGTTATACTTACCCAGTCAAATGAATCTTTCGCCCGTGAGGCTGTTAATATTAAGACACTTTTCAACAGTCGTGTTGATGGGATGCTAATTTCACTATCTCGCGAAACCACCACCTTTGATCATATTGAATCTATGCTTGTAAAAGGTGTACCCATGGTATTCTTTGACCGCGTATATGACAATGGAAACTCAAGCATGGTTGTAGTAGATGACCTTAGTGGCGCAAGAGAAGCAACACGGCATTTACTAGAACAAGGATGCAAACGCATTGCTCACTTAGAAGGCCCGCCGAACTTAAATATCAGCAAGCAGCGCCTAGAGGGTTTTATGGAAGCGATGAGCGAAGCCAATCTTGCCGTAGAAAAAGACCTCATCATACCTTGTGCACTTGGTACCATCGAAGAAGGTAGAATAGCTACTGAAAAACTTCTAAAAATAGCAAATCCGCCGGATGCCATTTTTGCAAGTAGCGATCCTGCTGCAATGGGTGCCATGCAGGCTATTAAAGAAAAGGGGTTAAAAATTCCTCAAGACATAGCCGTAGTAGGTTTCAGCAACTGGATTTTCAACTCCATGATGGAACCCCCGTTGTCATCAGTTGATCAACCAGGTTATGAAATGGGACAAGAAGCAGCCAAACTTTTGATACGACACATAGAGGTAAGATCAAAAAGCGAAGTAGAGGCACCTGCAGAAACGAAGCTATTGAAAACAAGAATGATCATTCGTGAATCTTCTCTGAAAAAAGGAAGCATCAAAAAATAGTATTTAAAGCATTTTACTTGGCGATAACTATGACAATAGTATCGCCTTTTTTTTGTTTAAACGCGTGAATAACTCAAGCTTATCTATAACATACCAAGTACATCCCATATAAGAATATTTACCGCAAAAACTCAATCGATTTCTGATGTTTATTATATAATATATGATGAATGATCTGCCTAAATAACTTTACTTAGCATGCTTACACTTATAATACTATGTCTGTAAAATTTAATTCATCCCTAAGTCAAAGTTTGGGTAATCTTATAACATGGAATAAAGAAGAATCTGGTTTATCGGGTGAGACTAGCTTCGGAAGATTTCGGGTTATATGCTTTACTGATTCAATAATAAAAATATCCACTTCAAAAACTGCGGATTTTGATGACTTCTCGTATGCTGTTGTTGCTCAGCCTACTGGTATTCACACTGAAATTTCAGAGGTAAATGACCAACTCATAATCAAGACAAACAAGGTTATAGTCTCTATTCAAAAAAATCCCGTAAGGTTCAGATTTCTTGACCTTAAACAACAAGTTATCAATGAGGATGATTCTGGGTTTGGTATGGGATGGAATGGTGAACAAGTAACAACCTATAAAAAAATACAAGTGGGTGAACGGTTTATTGGTTTAGGCGAAAAGACAGGTTCACTTGATCGCAAAGGCTCAGGGTATCAAAACTGGAATACAGATAATTACGCTTATGGTGCTGGCAGTGATCCCCTTTATTGCTCAACACCATTTTACATAGGCATTCACCATCATTTATCGTACGGTATTTTCTTTGATAACTCCTATAAATCGTTTTTTAATTTCGGTGCGTCTAACAATAGATTTGCTTCATTCTCTGCCGATACGGGAGCGATGAACTACTTCTTTATGGGAGGAGATTCTGTGGGAGAAATAATAAAACAATATTCACACCTTACGGGATATATGCCGATACCACCACTTTGGAGTATTGGTTATCAACAATGCAGATATAGCTATTATCCCGATAAGGAAGTTTTAAATGTTGCTAACACTTTTCGCGAAAAAGATATTCCATCAGACGTGATTGTATTTGACATTCACTACATGGAGAAGTATAAAATTTTCACATGGAGTAAAAAGGATTTCTCTGATCCTGCGGGACTACTTCAAAAATTAAAAAGTCTTGGGTTTCATGTAGTGATTATGTGCGATCCCGGTATAAAAGAAGAGCCTGGATATCATACCTATGATGATGGCGTCAAACATGATGTATTTATTAAATATCCTGATGGAACAAACTATACTGGTCAGGTTTGGCCCGGCTGGTGTCACTTTCCAGATTTTAGCAAGCCAGATGCACGGGCCTGGTGGCGTGATCAGTTTAAAGACTATGTTAATTTAGGCGTTGATGGTTTTTGGAATGACATGAATGAGATTGCCACATGGGGAAACATGCTTCCTGAAAACATAGAAATGGATTTTGAGGGAAACAAATCTTCCATTCGTAGAGGCCGTAACATTTATGGAATGCAAATGGCAAGAAGTACCTATGAAGGAACAAAATCTTTGATGCAAGGAAGACGTCCATTTAATCTTACGCGCTCAGGCTTCTCTGGCATACAACGTTACGCTGCTGTTTGGACTGGCGACAACGTTGCCTATGATGAGCATATGTTACTAGGTGTACGTTTAGTAACCAGTATGGGCCTCACGGGAATTGCCTTTGCTGGGTATGACGCAGGAGGTTTTGTTGGTGATGCCGACACCAAACTTTTTGCACGTTGGATTTCAATTGCCGCCTTCTCCCCTTTTTTTCGTGGACATTCAATGATCAACAGTCGTGATTCTGAACCCTGGGCTTATGGGGAAGAAGTAGAACAGATTGCAAGGAATTATATCAAGTTCCGCTATCAGATGCTCCCGTATGTATATTCATTATTCCATGAAGCCAGTGTTTCTGGTATGCCGTTGCAACGATCGCTAGCAATAGACTATACCCATGACAACAAGATCTATGATGGGCAATTCCATAATCAATATTTATTTGGCCCTTCTTTTCTAGTAGCACCCGTTGAAAGCAATAAAGAATTTGTGAAAGTATACCTGCCTGAAGGTGATTGGTATTACTTATATAATGGTCATAAATTTCATGGTAATACTGAGATTATACTAGAATGCCCTGTGCATAGACTTCCTGTGTTTGTTAAGGCAGGTGCTATTATTCCTATGCAAGTTGCCAAATCAAACACCAGTGAAGTAACAGACATAATTATTATTCATGTTTACAGTGGTAAAAAGCAAACATCATTTACTTATTATGAAGATGATGGAAATACATTTCAATACGAACAAGGTGAGTATGCTAAGCGTCTAATCGAAAACAAGCATAATAGCTTAATAATCCATGCGCAGGAAGGTTCCTATCAAAGCCATGCGAAAAAAGTAAAAATTGTATTTCATGGTTTAGATATCATCCCTACTCATGTAAAAATTAACGGACAGCCTCACCCTCTTCATGCCGAACTAAATAAGTTCTTCGCAGGTTTAGAAAAATTTGATCCTATCAAAGAGCCGGAAGCTGCACCACAAGAAGATGTTTACTTCATAGAAACACAATTTTCACCAGAACAAATTATATTGAGCTGGTAAATACAGACACATGAGTTCACCTTCTTTGTTCAAAACCGAAACTAAATTTTCTGGCAACTCAGCAACATGAGTTTCGGATTTCCAGGCATACAATTTGGTTTTGAAGAATTAACACATTAGAATTAAAAAGCAGGCCTCAATGAAAATGAAATATCAAAATATCGCAAAGCTAAGTAAGTAGTTTTTTCAGCACCTTCTGCTTGTGCCTGTCTTTAATCGCATCAAGCGCTACACAAGCTGTGTTTCGTCTAGTATCTGAATGGTGAGAAAATTTTCATCCACCTTCATTTTTATATAGATGAAAAGCATCAGATTGTCATAGGTTGTTATAGGTGGCCTACATTTGGATTCATCCCAAGAGCACACGGAGATAGATAGTAATAGATGTCTTACAAGGTACATAGTATAGCTTTTAGTTGTAGTGTATTCAATGAGGCTTGACCTGCTGCACTTCACTTAGTCTCCAAACTATTGTTTTAGATATCCAAACTATTGAGAATATATGTATTAATTTTAAAGGTTATCCTTAGCTTTTATGATTAAAAAAAATCTACTCATTCTGTGTTTAGCGATCTGTGCAATTCAAACTGTATCAGGACAGAAAACAGATAGCCTCTTAGCTTTACTAGACACTATCCAGGGTGACAAAAAAGTAAAAACCTTAAATGAGCTTTTCCGTGTCTATTTGCGTTCTGAACCTATAAAAGCGCTTGGCTACACCCGGCAAGCCCTAAATCTGGCAACTGAGATTGGCGATAAAAAAGGTATTGCTGCCTCGTACAATAACCTGGGTGTGGCCTATAGAACCCAAGGCGCCCTTGACAAAGCTCTGGAATATTATATCAAGTCACTTAAGTTTTATGAGGCGCTCGATAACAAGGAAGGTATCGCCACAACGAAAAATAATATTGCTACTATTTATTCCATAAAAAAAGACTTTGGCCAGGCGTTGCATTATCTAGAGGAGAGCTATAACATGTTTTTACAAACCGGAGACAATATTAAGATCATTGGCTCTATGAATAATTTAGGCAATCTTCATAACGACATTCAGTTGTATGAAAAGGCAATGAAGTACTTTACACAGTCCTATCAGCTAAGTGAGAAGGAAGGTTTAAAATTTGCCGATCCGCTAAGTAACATTGGCAATATTTATTTTAAACAAAACAACTTTCAACGTGCTGTTGAGTACTACGAAAAGGCACTTGAAATTGAGAGAGCTGACAATAACAGGTTGGGCATATTGGAAGTCGTAATCAATTTGGGAGTTACCTACACCAAAGCCAAACAACCTCAACAAGCACAGGTGTATTTTAATGAGGCCCTTAATCTAAGTGATGAACTCCAAGCGTTCACGAGCTTACCAACTATTTACAAAGCCATGGCGGAGAATTATGCTAAACAGGGCATGATGAATGAGGCCTATAACACCCAATTAAAGTATGATGAAGTGCGGGAGAAGATCTATGGTGAAGAAAGCAGTAGAAATATAGCCCAAATGGAGATGGCGCTAAGTTTTCAGCAAACGGAGGATGCTTATGAACTCTTGAGGAAGGAGGATGAAATCAAAACCCTAGAATTACGAAGTAGCCGTCTTTTCATTGTTTCAATCGTACTTGGTTTACTGATGGTAATCGGTGGATTTAACTACTTTTACGTCTCAAAAAAGAAGAAGATAACTTCACGTACTTGACGGGATGCCAATTCTTAAATTTTTAAGCTAAATCTCTTTATCATCTAATCCGAAAAATATACCTTTGAATCAAAAATAAAACCATGTTTCAGCAATTTATTGGAGACGGAGCTAACATTTTCATTGCCATTGTAGCCGTAATTATTGGCTTTGCCACTGCCCTGGGCTATACGGATTATATGAAAACGAAAAAGGAGAACAAGGACAATCATTAATATTATCCATCAAGATGATAAAAAGCCTTGGCAAGTATGTCAAGGCTTTTTTATGAGCTAAGATTGATTGGTCTTAATACGGAGATTTATACAGGGTCTGGTACTCTTCCCACTTTTTAGTTTTATAGTGGTCGTCACCCAAATATTGAGCAACCTTGTGAAACTCTGGAGCTTCTTTGAAACCCGGTAGTACCTGAAGCATTTTAAAGTCTTCGTCTAAGAAAACAACAGTTGGATAGCTTAACTGGTTATTAAGCAATGAGGCCGCCAATTGATGATATCCATTTCTACCACTTGCTATAAATTTGAAAGTATGTCCATCAAAATTAATGTCTTCCTTCTGTTCAGCATCTAATTTGACCGCATAGAAATTTTCATTTAGCAGCTTCGCTACTTTAGCATCACTAAATGTTTTCTTATCCATTACTTTACACCACCCACACCAATCGGTATAAACATCTATAAAAATTTTACGCTTCTCCTGTTTTGATTTTTCAACAGCTTGCTCGAAGCTCATCCACTTTACTGATTCTTGAATGCCTTTATCAGGATTTGGCGCCATCGAAACGAAGCCAGTAACGAGACTCAAAAACAACAAGCTTAGAACTGCTTTTTTGATAATGCTCATAAGTAGATTTTAAAATTCTATTTAATTTTCTTTCGCGGCGCTTCTTTCAAAGCAAAATAATCAGGATTGATATGAAAGGTAATTGAAAAGCGATTTTTCGAAATGTATTCAAAGCTTTGGTTAGATAAAATAACGTTGCGACCATAATATAAATTAACAAAGCCAAATATGCTTAGGCCACCTTTCGGAGTAACTACCACCATATTCTTATGCGTGTCTGTATAATATGTTATATCAGTAGCTACCCCTATTAAGCCCACTGTAAATTCATAACCCAACTTCGGTCCGAAAATGAAGTTCTCATCACGAATCATTGCCTCTCCTGAAAGATATATACTTGTTGACGCTAGACTTAACGGATGTATAAAAATTCGGTGATAAGCAACACCAGTTTCAAAAGATGCTGTTTCTTGTACAGCAATCCCTGCTCTCGGAACAAATCGTGGCTTTGTCCATGACATCGAAAATGGAGCTATCTGTACAGTGTCTTGCGCTACAAGACTAAGGGTACAAACAAGCAGAAGAAAACTTAAAATGTACTTCATAACTTCTCGCTCAACGATAGGCAAAATAATGTAAAATAGTTTCAATAGATCGTTTCATAGCCTCATTAATAGGATAAAATTCCCTAGCAAGATCAAAGTCTATTGAATGCAGTTGCATATAATAGTTGCTCATGACAGGAATCGTGCCACCATCATCGATTTTTAATACCGATTGTTGATAAGCTTCCGATTGTTCTAATTTTATAATCTGACACGTAACAAGTTCAGGTTTACCGTATTTGTTGGTGCGGGCTGAGTATCCAAATAGCCTGCAAATCAATCCACGATAAGCATATTCAGAACACAACCCTGCTCCGTTTTGAGTTGGATTTAAGATAAGACAAATGGATGAATCTCCATCTCTCAACTTTTCAAGCCACTCAAACGCAAGGTCATTTTTGTGTAAATAATATGCAAATGGAAGAAATTCTAAGACGGTGGCTTCGATATCTGCCTTAGAGCAACATTTACCACATCCAAATTTGCAATGCAATCCAGAACCAGATTGAAACAATGAAATTTCAGCGTCTAATTTTTTAAATAAAACCTCAACCGCCTGAATCTTTTCTTCCAGCAACATGGCGCAAGTTAAGCGCAATAATTTTAATTGAGTAATTAAATTACCCTCCTTCGGAATGTCTTAACTGTACGCTTAATTTAAGTGCTGGATGTTACCCTATACCTTCTATGGAACACGAACCTTTCTATGATATAGGTTGTATTATACCTAGATCAATTTATTAATTATGATGCACACGCAACGGCAAGTAATTATAATTTTATTCGCCTGCTTTCTATCTGTCATATGTACGCGCCGCATAGTTTAAATATTGTCTGATGTCGATTATCATGATAATCTTAATAATCATGGCAAAACCACCACTATCATTGTCTTAATGCTTTATGCTTTGACTTCATTTGAAATAAAAAGACCCTGTGATTTATGGATATTATTGCTTAAGGTTATGTGATATTATTGCTCAAGGTGAGGCTTTTACTCTACACCTTTATTTTGATACCGTTAAAATTAACTTAAAAACAATGTTTTGAATGGAATGACAATTGCAACGATCAATTCTAAATTGAAGCTCATGATGGATAAACCCTTGAGAATACTAGTCCTTGAAGATATGGAGGACGATTTGGAGCTAATTGAATATACGCTTCAAAAAGCTGACTTAAAATTCAAAACTAAACGGGTTGATACACGTGAGGAATATATCAAGGCTTTGAAGCAAAATGAAATGGATGTTATTTTATCTGATCATTTTCTTCCACAATTTAACTCACAAGAAGCATTGGCACTTTATCGTGAAGCTGGACTACAAATCCCGTTCATATTAGTAACAGGCGCTATTTCAGAGGAATTTGCTGTTAATACCTTAAAGCAAGGCGCAGATGACTATGTTCTAAAATCCAATTTAACAAGATTACCTACGGCTATAATCAATGCGTTAAAACAACGGGAGGCGGAAGCCGATAAAATGCAAGCCAATAACATATTGCGCACGCAATATGAAGAACTAATAAAAATCAATAAAGAATTAGACAGCTTCGTATATAGTGTATCTCATAATTTACGTGCGCCTTTACGCTCTGTATTAGGTCTTGTAGGCATTGCAAAAATGGAGGATGCAGAACGGGGAAATTATTTTAAAGATTACTTTAAGATGATGGAAGACAGCATGCATAAGCTAGATGAAACCTTGAGAGAAATTTTAGACTACTCACGTAACGCACGCCAAGAAGTAAATCAAGATCTAATTGACATGCGCAAGATTATAACTGAAAACTTGGAGCGCATGCAGTATATGCCCGGCTCATCTAGGATTTCGAAAGAGTTGATTATAGAAGAAGAGTCTCCATTTTTATCTGATAAATACCGCATATCTTTTATTGTTAATAATCTTATTTCAAATGCGATTAAGTATTACGATAATAGTAAAGAAGATCCATTTCTAAGAATATACATTAAGATGTCACCCGATATGGTTAAGATGGAGTTTGAAGATAATGGGATCGGTATTGGGCAAGAGTATTTAGATAAAGTCTTCGACATGTTTTTTAGAGCGACTCACAACAATGAGGGGGCAGGATTAGGATTATATATAGTTCGTGAAGCAGTGGAAAAATTAAAAGGAGAAATTACAATCGAGTCAAATTTAAAAGTTGGTACTAAGTTTACCATTCAAATCCCCAACAACTATAACAAGCCAGAACAACCACAACTATCTGGAAGTCTATCACAACTTACTGTTCCTCAAAAAGAGTTAATGAAGACATCTAAATAATTTTCAAACATTACAAATCAGACCTTAATAAGACGTATGGTTGTCTCGTTTGAATTACCACTATTAGCATTCATTTTCTGTAACTCAGGTTTCTAAAATTCTAATATATTTTGCTGGCATTGGTTATTAGAAAGAACTAACTGTTGTACGCTTGTTATCCGTTAGATATAGCGTTTAAGGTCAAGATAACTTTAATAAATAGGGTCTGCTGAAAAAGTAAATATTGATATTTTTTGGGTGCGGCTTTGAAGACGACACCCATTTGCAACAGCGGTTCAGCGACAAAAAAAGAATAGTTGATAGTGTTTGATTATGAGCGGG
>CAXSCR010000013.1:0-79459 GCA_964235605.1 uncultured Cyclobacteriaceae bacterium
TAGTTAATAGTTAATAGTTAATAGTTAATAGTTAATAGTTAATAGTTAATAGTTACCAATACCTCCTTAAGCTAACCTACGATTTCACGGATAACAATTAACTGTTAACGGATTTGTAATTCTGACGCGTTATATTCGACCTATAGTCAAAACTAAGGCCCTGGAGTGATATCGGAAGAGAACAAATTTACCAGCTTGATTAACGAACATCAGGGTCTCATCTATAAGATCTGTAACATGTATGAACATGATGCAGAGGTTCGTAATGACCTGTTCCAAGAAATTGTACTTCAGCTTTGGAAGTCATTTCCCACTTTTAGAGGAGAAGCCAAAATCACAACCTGGATGTACCGGATTGCATTGAACACGGCAATCTCTGGTTTCCGTAAACAAAGCAGAAATATAAAAACGGAAGACATTCGGGAATCACACTTTAATATCTCAAATCATGCAGAAGATAATCGTGATGAAGACCTCCAAAAACTGCAATGGGCCATCCGTCAGTTACCCGAAATTGATAGGGCCATAGTTATCATGGCGTTAGAAGAAATACCCTACAATGAGATAGCAGATACCATTGGCGTAACACAAAATAACGTACGCGTACGCATGAACCGGATTCGCGAAAAACTTAAAAAACTGATGTGTCCATAACATGGAAATAGATGACCTAAAAGCAATATGGAAACACGACAATATGTTTCAACCTAAAGGCGAAGCAGAGATAGCTTCTATGCTAAAAGGCACCAGCAAATCTATTGTTGATAAATTGAAACGAAATGTTTGGCTTGAGCTAATCTTTACGATGATAGTAGGCATTGGTTTGCTCTTCTACGCCATTACACTACACTCAGGTGCATTACAATGGACTGCCATTTCCATTCTAGTTATCTTCTCTGCTTATACATTATATTATTTCAAAAAAATATTCTTACTCAATCGTTTTGATCCAGGAAAGGAGAATTTAAAATCTAGCATTGAAACATTGGTTACTGCCTTAACGAGCTATCTTAAATTCTATAAAAGAAGTTACACGATATTATATCCCACTTACCTATGCATAGGCCTAGCGTTCGCCGCACTTGATCGAGGAACTGATGAATTTATAAGAGTTATAAGTCAATCGTTTTTAATTATCTACATACTGGGTGTGGCCTTGATATTTTTCTTTTGCAGCACGGTGCTTACAAACTGGTATTTAAAGAATCTGTACGGTAATCATTTGGATAGCCTGAAAGGTATTTTAAAAAACTTCGAAAGCTAGAAGTAAGAGTTACGAGCTGCTAGTTACTAGCCACTAGTTAGCGAGTAGTAAATCTGCAGTTGCCTATATCTATCTTCGTGTTTTTGTTACTGCCCATGTTACAATCAGTACACCCCCTAATGCCTAGTACCCAATGCCTAGTGCCTGCCTTCAATGCCTAGTGCCTACTTCAATGATTGTTGAGCTTAAAAAGCAGGTGACTTTTAATTGTTGGCCATTCGCTATTTAGGATGCTGTACACTACTGTATCACGAACAGTTCCATCTGATGCGATTCGGTGATTTCTTAGGATGCCATCTTGCTTTGCGCCAAGCCTTTCAATAGCACGACGGGATTGTTCATTCATGCGATGCGTTCTAAACTCTACAGCTAAACATTGGAGCTTTTCGAAAGCATGCTGAAGAAGTAGAAGTTTACATTCTGTATTTACCGCAGAGCGTTGAACACTTTTTGCGTACCATGTGGTACCAATCTCCAAGCGCCTGATGTCTTTTTCTATATTCATAAAACGGGTAGAACCGACTATCTTATCTTCAAGTTTACTTTTGATAGCAAAAGTAACAGAGACGCCGTCCTGACTTTCTTTCAATGCCCTTGTTATCCAGGCTTCCATGTTCTTGGGTGTTGGTATGAATGTATACCACAACTTCCAAAGCTCACCGTCTTTAACAGCTTCACGCAGTCCTTCAAGATGCGTTACATTAAGCGGTATCAGTTCGACATGTACACCTGATAAGGTTAGGGGGCTAGGGGGATAGTCAAATTCATTTGTCATACTTTCTTTACATGGATTTGATAGAGGAATAAGGCCTGGTCAATATTTACTTTTCGAAACAAGATATTGTTTTAGTAAAGATCATGCAACCTATTTGCTTTGCTTAGCATCTCAACAATAATCTTACTCAACTATCAACAATTGATGACACCAAAAATCAAAGCCACGCTTAGTGCTATAACTATCCTTTTACTTGGCAGTTGCGAAAAATTTAATGACCCAGATTCGTTTTATACATACCACCCGCCAACTAATGCAGAAAAAGGAGTCAACGTATCATCACTCCAGGCAGAGGGAATGGATGAAGCACTGATAACGCAAATGACTAATAAAATCTTCCATGAAGAATACGAACGCGTTGATGCTGTACTGATATTAAGAAATAACAAACTCGTTTATGAGGAATATTTTCATGGTTTTGATAAAGCTGTAGAGCATAACATGTTTTCAGCAGGAAAAAGTGTCAGTTCTATCTTAACGGGTATTGCAATAGACAAAGGGTTTATTGAAAATGTTAACGTGCCCATAGTAGAATTGCTTCCAGAATATAGTAATTACAAAAACCCTGACGTACGTAAAAATAACATCACCATTGAACATTTGTTAAATATGACATCTGGCCTTGATTGTGATGATTGGGTAAAACATACTGACGAGCAAATGTCTAAAAGTAAAGACGGTGTCAAGTTTACACTTGATTTACCAATGGCATCCGATCCAGGAACCAATGGGAGTTATTGTACGGGATGCGCATTATTACTCGGAAAAATAATTGAAAACCAGAGTAAAATGGATTTGTCAGAATTCGCTGATAAATACCTTTTTGGCCCTTTGGATATTAAATCTTATAGGTGGAGTTGGATCAAAGATGGTGAAATTTTAGGTGCAGGTCATTTATTCCTCCGTCCCCGTGACATGGCAAAGATTGGATCGCTGATGCTAAATGAGGGTAGCTGGAATAACGAACGAATTGTAAGTAAAGAATGGGTATCAAAGTCGTCTCAAAACTTAATCAAAATACGTGATCGTTTCGATGGTTATGGCTACTTGTGGTGGAAGTTAACATTTAAAAATAACATAGAGACCTATTTTGCATCGGGTAATGGTGGACAAGACATCTTCGTTATTCCATCACAAAATATGGTGGTTGTGTTTACAACAGGAAATAAAAACACAAGCCTAGGTTTAAATAATTTTAACATGATGTCACAGTACATTTTACCAGCAATCCAATGATTAAATCTTTTTTATTTAGTGCCTGCATTTTATTAGTTGCAGTATCAGCGCATGCGCAAGACAGCCTGAAATATTCCACATTGTCATTTGGTTCCAGAGTGAATAGCATTTGGAGCAAAGATAAGTTTCAATATCCCTATACCTACAAAGGAAACAACATAGCGCTGAATGCAGCCTACTCACGTTTCGGACCGAAGGGATATCATACTACTGAATTAACCTTTTCATCAGGTAAACTGCATTCCAATTTTCTTCCAACGGCAAACAATACGATGGTGCAATTGAAATACAACTATCTCCGCAGTCTTAACCGGAAGCATAGCACCAGCAGACTAACTACCTCTTTAGGTGGTGGTGTTCATATTTTTTACAATAGCACAAATTATCTTCCATCGATAGAGTCACCAATAAACTATTTGACCACAGGCACATTCATAACCCTGGATGGCGCTATTAAATATCGACTAAGTTCAAGGAGCACATTAACACTTCAAGCATCATTACCTGTATTCGGTGTTCTCTATCGTCCTGATTTTGAGGTCAACGGAAATACACTTTTAGGTGTAGCGCTTCCTGGCAAAGGTGCGATCTCTGCTAAGCTTGAATATGCCTATCAAATCAATTCAAAAGTTAGTGTTACTGCAAAATATGAATACAATTATTTCAACTATGATAAACCCAGGCCTGTGTCCATTTTACAAAGCGGACTGTCAATCGGTTTACGCATTAAGCTTGTAGGTCGGTGATATAATCCCTAATGGCATTAGCAAGTTTAACTTTAAATTGATTTGATCTTTCACCAAACATAAACTTTTGATTAACCTCTATCTCAATTCCCGAATAAATAGCATCAGTAAATTTTGTCCTTAGATAAGTAGTGAACCCATCATCGGTTCCCTTATAAGGTTGATTAAAATCTATTTGAAATTCAGCAAATACAGATTGTAATCTTTGCTGTAACGATATGCAGAATTTATGCTCTTGTCTTCTTGAAGGATCAAAAAGCAAACCTATATCGGTAGTACGAACCGCTTCACCCAATACAGGGGTAAATGAATGCATTGAAAGGTGAAGTACAGGCTTACTCATTTTACCAATCATATCTTCTACCCTATTGCGATATGGGCAATAAAATTCTTTCAGCAACAAATCCTTCTCTTTGAAAGATAAGGTATTGGTAAAACTTGAAAAGAGTTGTTCACTATGCAAAGAGCGATTAGCCTCCACCACCAACCGCGAAGTCTTTGTATAAAAAAACGGCGCGTGTAATTCCTTCGCCAACAATTCTCCAATGTCAAATGCACCAGGATCCCAACCCCGATGTGAACGCAACACTTCATCTTGCTCCCAAAAAAGTGATTTATATTGATCCGGTATTTCATTACCGGCATGCTCACAGGTTATGATCACACTATTTTTCACGACAATAATTTTGGAAACGAGAAATGAGAATCTAAAACTACTTATTATAACCTTCCACTTCTATACTTCGTCCCTCGTTCCTCAACCAATAAACATTCTATTCTGTCCTAAACACCCACAAAGCTTTTTATACACCCTTATAATATCTTCTTTTGCTGCATTCTTACCTACCGCATCTATTATCCTTTGAGAGAGGCTTCCCTCTTTTAAAATGATGTCTAATTCAGGTTTCCACTTTTGTAAAGCACTGTTACCAGACTTGATCATTTTATCAATGATATGCAACCATAATTCCTTAACAGTTGCCGATCCATGATAAAAACCAAAAGCATGCAGGTAATCAATATTATCAATCATTACCATCTGCCCTTTCGCTATGGTTTGATCAAGTATAGTTACCAGCGGGTCACGCTTCCACTTTTGTTGTGATTCAAAGTCAATAAACTTTTCATTAACCAGCCATTTTATAGCTTCAATAACCAGCGTAATAATGGCCATATCAGCTGAAGGGCATTCCTGAATATCCATTAACCTTATCTCTATAGACCCTCGATCAAAACGTGGTATAGCGCCACGTGAATTTACCCATACCGGATCAAGAACATGGTTAGGATCGTAAGGCGCTATGTCTTGTTTTATTTTGTCATAAATGGTGTTGAGATAAACACGCTTAGAAAATACAGCTTCAGGAATTACCTTACCTGTTATTGATGGAATCTTAGCTTGATTAGTCTTATAGTATTGTAATCGTGTATCTAATACACCTGTTAACTTTCCGTCAAGAATAGGTGAGCTTGCACAGATGGCAGGAAGAAGCGGTAACACCAAACGTATCGCTGCATGAAGCTTTGCAAATTCTTCGTCATCATAAAATGGAAGGTTTAAATGAGTGCTTTGCACATTCGACCAGCCATGACCTCGGCAGTCGAATATCTTGTTATAGATGTCATACACTTCATTGCTATCATGTGGCCATAATTTTGTTTCGGTTGCAGGGTTCATAAACGGATGTGCAGCGGTTGGCATAAGCATAGCATTCCAACCTGTTAGTATGGCATTGATGCGCTTTACATTTTCCGCAAAACCGTTTTCAAGTGCATTAAAATTCTGCTCAGGCTTAGTAGATTTTAATTCCACTACATGTAGTACCAGCTCGTTTGACCAGGTAACTATTCCATTCTCATAATCACTTCCATAACTTCCCAACTCATGCTTCAAGAGTTCATCGGTTATGGGTTTGATCTGGAGTGTATCACGATCAACAATCATGTATTCCAGCTCTACGCCATAGCCTTGGAACAAATGTATTCGGTATGGTTGAGTCATTTTATTTATTATATAATTTAATCTTACTTAAAAAAACATCCATGATGGTGGAGTACAATTTGTCTTTGAGGATTTTGTCTTCAATGCCCGAATCTATATTGGGATTGTCATTGACCTCAATAACATAAAATTTACCATCGACTTCTTTCATGTCAACACCGTAAAGACCTTTGCCAATAAGTGCCGTGGCCTTCAAAGCGGTTTTTAGTAAACCAGGAGGCGCCTCCTCTATAGGAAGACATTCAACCTTACCTTCTTGATTTTGCTTATCTGTATCCCAGTTTACAATTTGCCAATGCTCTGATGCCATAAAATATTTGCATATATACAATACCTGGCCATCGATAATGCCTATACGCCAATCAAAGGCTGTTGGTAAAAACTCTTGCGCTATAAGCAACTCCGATTTCAAGAACATAGTTGATGTGATGCTTTTGAATTCGTCTTCATCTTTTATTTTAAAAACACCTTTGCTAAATGCACCATCAGGTTGTTTTAAAATAAAAGGGAAACCCATTTTTTCAGGCAGATTTTTATAATTCTCTTTGCTAATAACAAATGATTTAGGAGTTAGAATTTTGTTGGCATTCAACAACTCGCTCAAGTAAACTTTATTTGTGCATTTCAATATCGAGTCGGGATCATCAATAACGGCGAGGCCAAGTGATGCCGCCTTCTTTGCAAATTTAAAAGTGTGATGGTTTACAAAAGTTGTTTCCCTAATGAAAAGCGCATCGAACTGAATCAATTTATCAAAATCATCTTTGGTGATTTGTTCTGCGTAAAACCCAGCTTGGTCTGCTGCCTTAATAAATTTTTGAATAGCTTTTTCATCAGAAGGTGGATTAGCATCATCTGGATCAACAAGTATAGCAAGATCATATTTCTTTTTATCGGGTCTTGTTTCACGCTTTCGTAAAAAGAACTTCTCTAGCGATTTACGGAGCAGTGGCCAGTCTGCTTCCGGCACTTCTCCCAAACTTAATGGTCTAATGCTTTGAAGTACCCATTTAGTTCGTTTAGAAAAAGCCGCTCTAAGAGAAGGAGCTTGGATGTATTGAAAGAGTTGATTGCTAAGTTTATTTAAATTTTCTGATAGTGAAATACCGAAGTAGATATTAAATTCTACTTTCCCGTAAGGCTCATTCTTAAACGTAGTTTGTATTAGATCATCAAAGTCTTGTGAGTCTTCTCGTAATATAGAGGGAAATCTAAAATCTTGTATTGTAGAAACGCCGGGCAATACCTTATGTTTTCTTGCTTCTGCCAATAGTGAAACATAATAACCTAGGCTTTGATATTGGTAGGATTTGCAAAGATTCAAAACGCGCATGCCGCTTGTCTCCTGGTAACATTCTTCTGATATATACTTACCAGGTGTTATTACCAAGACGTCATCCATGCTGAACTGCCAGCTGTCGGGGTTTTCTACAATAATTATTTTCTGCATGAATATAGATTAAAACTCGAGATGCTCATGTTATATAAAAGATGCGTATCAGAATTTATATAATTCAAGTTGGCTTATTTTTCTTTCTTGCGAGGCTCAACGATTAACAAGTTTGCGTCATATGTAATAATGCCTAACATAATGCTATTAATTAACCGAGAGAAGCTTACGCTGTAAACCTGGCCCTTACCCAAAGGGTTTGGTTCCATGGGATCGGCAAGAAAAACAACATCTTTGCCTTCATCATATCCGCTAATAATAACAAAGTGACCAGCAGGTTCACCCTTAATGCTATCATAAATATTAAATTGAGGAACTTCGCGTGGAGTGCTATATAAGTACGTCGCACTTAGGCCGGTTAAAATAGGCACCGATCGTTTTAAATAACTTTTAATTAAATCAGAATTTAATTCGCTGTACCTCAACTCACCCCCTGCTTCAATAAATTTTATATACGCTCTTGAGGCCACCTGCAACTTTCGGCGTTTATTCTTAAAAAGCATTTGCTGTTTAAGGTGATAAATCATCTTCTTCGAAGAAAACTTGAACCAAGTAGGATCGAAAATGTTAAGATTGTAGGTATAGATATACGCTTTATATCCACGTTGCAAAGCATGATGCCCGAGCATAACAGCCAATGTGCCGCCATCTTTAAAATGTTTAACTTCTTTAATGACTTGCTGCAGATCAACGGGATCTTTGTAATAATTATATAATGAATGTAAACAAGTGGGCCCGCAGGTAACCTCATCGGGTTGTGCTTGGATGTCGAATCCTAAATTGAGTTCTTTGTACATTACTAAATCCCGATTTTTAAAAATTTAGTAACAATGATATCAACAACGTCGACACAGATTAGCACAATGATAATGTACTCTAATATACTGCTTTCTCTTTGATGGATGATCTCTCTAAACACGGAAAGGTTATCTTCAATAATTCGTAAAGTGTATTCGATCTCACTAAACCTTACACGCAAATCGAAATGCTTCATTAGTCCTTGATGAAGTTTATCTAAGGATTCATCGTCCCATACTAGATCGGGCGCATCGAAAATGTAAATATTTTCTGCAATATCATTTTGTGTATTTAGTGCGCGGCCTATAAACCGCATCATGTTCTTACGACTAATCTTTAATTTACCGCTGCGTTCCAATTCATTTGCAAAACCCTTCACTTCACCCAATAGATTCTCAGTAACAAGATGATAATAGTCCAACGCAACAGATTGGGCTAAATTAAACATGGCTATACGCATAACCTTTGTGTCTAATTTGTCGATGATGAGTTCATCAAATTCAAATAATAACTCGCATCCTTCTTCTACTTTTATGTTGTGATCATCTCGCATCCACGTTGCCATTGGATTGCGCTGAAAAGATTGAACAGTTCGTACAGCATACTTCATTTCATCTTCGCTATAACCTGCAAACACAATGACCCCGAAATTGAAATAATATTGAAATTTCTCTGGCCCAAATTCATAAAACAATTCGGAAGATGTATCAGCCTGTGGCTTTATATTGAAGAAGTATTTTATCCCTTTTATGTCAAGTTGGTTAGCTACTAAAAATGCAGAAATTTTTACTGTTTTATTCATAAAATATTAAATGTAATCTATCAAATATGCATGATAGATGATAAGCGCTAATATAAGCTAAGGAATTATTGAGATATGAACAAATGAGTGGTATAAATAACTTAAATTCAGCAACTTTAAACGAATTTTTGATAGACTCCGAGAAGCTGATAGTAGCTATAACTTTATACCTAAAATGAAACGAATTATACTTTCTATCGCCCTATCATTATTTATGATTAATGTCTACGCATGGGGTGTAACTGGTCACCGGGTTACCGGTTTAATAGCAGAAACCTATTTAAGCAAGAAAGCAAAGAAGGAAATACAACGAATTCTAGGGCAGCAATCATTGGCTATAGCTAGTACCTGGATGGATGAGATTCGCTCAGATTCTATATATGACTACATGGAACCGTGGCATTGGGTTACAATTCAAGACGGCCAAACATATGACCAAAGCGAAAAAAACAGCCATGGCGATATTATTAAAACTATAGAAAACATAATTGCCGAATTAAAATCACATAAGCTTAATGCTGAACAAGAAAGAGCTAAAATAAAAATACTCATTCACTTAATCGGCGACATCCATCAACCCCTGCATGTTGGTGGAGGCGCTGACCGCGGTGGCAATGATGTTAAAGTAACCTGGTTTAAAACTGATAGTAATCTACATCGCGTTTGGGACAGTGATATAATTGATGATACGAGACTTAGCTATACCGAATTTGCCAACTCACTTGAACAACCAGATGCCACACAACTAAAACTATTACAAAAATCCACCTACATAGATTGGGCAAATGAAAGCATTACTTACAGGCCACAGGTTTATACAATTGGCAACGGCAAGCTTGGGTATTTCTATACCTACCATAATCTTCCTATTGTAAGAAAAAGATTGTTACAAGCCGGCGTTAGACTTGCGGGCGTGTTGAATGAGATTTATGGATGAGAAGGAAGTCAATAGTCCATGGTCAATGGTCAATGGTCAATAGTCAATAGTTAGATTAGGGATTTAGTTCATAGACCATGGTCAATAGCATATTCAACCGTGCAATGTTGCTAAGTTTAATTCTCCAACACCACGAACTGCGTCCTGCCGGAAAGCAACAATTAAGGCTTTTTCTAACCACAATTTCTAACTATAAATAAAAAGGGAGGCTTGTTTGAAGCCACCCCTTTAAATTTAGTTGGTTTGCAGAAACATTTCCACGCTCGCAAAGTTCTTTATGATCTTTTAAGGTTTATAAAATATGTATTGACTTAATTATTGATTCACCGATTGCTTATAGGCAAGCTTCCAGCCATCTTTTGATTTTGAATATGTTTCAGTAACGTAAACAGTTCTCGCATCTTTGCCCGCAGGTTTTATCGTTTCCAAATAATTCATTACCGCAGTGTTTTCATTGGCGCAGGCAATCCTGAAATCTTCAGCAGTTAGTGACTCAATTTTTGTTTCCGGATGTGTAATATAAGCTTCAATAAATTCGGCTTTCGTAAACTGCTTTCTATCGCCATTTTGCAAAATAAAATTATCCGGCAAATATGTTTTTAGTAAAGTAGCTTTCCCTTTTACTATATCACTCAGCATATCTGTTACCTGGTTTGATAAAAGTTTTAGTAATGGTAGCTCTTGAATATACTTTGTTAATTCATGAACAGAAACAGGCCCATTATGCGTTGGATAAATTGTAGTAACATGGTTTTCTATGGCGATTTTCTCTATAAGTTTAAGATTTTTTTCTGCCTGTTGTTTGTTCTCATGAAAGAAATGCTCTCTTGCATGATGCCCGTCCGGAGCCAATCCTCCGCCTTGTGCTTTGAATGTTCCGACAAACGCATCGCCAACAAAAAGATTCTCTCCAATAAGTACAAGTAAATCGCCAGGTGTGTGACCTCCCGCGATAGGAATAATTTTTCCATTTACGCCATATTTACCAAGATCGATATTTACATTATTAACAATAAGGTCAGGCGTGAATGGCTTATAGCTTAAATCAGAGTAGGGTCTAAGTCTGGTGCCCCAAATACTTACATCTTCACTTTTCGATAAATTTGTTTTACCATTTGTGAATTTATCAAGATCTCCTTTGCTTCCTGCAATTGGTATATGGAAGTTCTCCTGAAGAAATCTGGCATTGCCGGCATGATCTCCATGCCCGTGCGTTACAATAGCCAGCGTAATTTGCTCAAGTTTAAATCCATGTTTTTTAATTGAATTCACCAGACTGTCCTGATAACCAGGCACGGGAACACCAGTTTCAACCAAAATAAGTTTTTCATTATTTCCCCTGACAAGGTAAACTTCAGAAAAATAATTTTGAATGTGAAATACCTCCGGTTTGGCATCTTTCGGGGTTTGTGATCTTGCATTAAAATTCGAAGCAATTAAAATGAAGAAAAACACTAAGGAAAACATTTCCTTAGGATTGGTATAGCGTAATTTTCGCATTGTCATTTTTTTTAATGTTTATTATGTCACTATTGACAAAGCAAAGATGAAGCATAATAAAAAATGTTAAAATGAACTGGTTTAGGAAATCAGGTTGAACTAGTTCAACTTTTTGAAGCTTGCCTGTTGCGAATCTTGCTTAAATACTCATTGCTAAAACCAAGATAGGAAGCAAGGGCATATTGAGGTACGCGTTTTGCTATTTCAGAATACTTACTCATGAACTCGTTGTAGCGTTCTTCAGCGGTTTTTGTGAAATTAGATAGTAATCTTTTTTGGTGAAACGCCAGGGAACGCTGTGTAATGATTCGTTCAAATTTTTCAAGTTTCGGAATTTCCCTCAAAAATGTTTGCTCGTCTTCGTAGTCAATTTGTATAAGTATGGAATCTTCTAAAGCTTCTACAAATAATGTGGCAGGCTCCTGGTATATCAGACTACTATAATCTGAAATCCACCAATCTTCAATGGCAAATACTAATGTGTGTTCTTTTCCATCATTATCAACTAAATACCCTCTAAAAGCCCCCTTTAAAACATAGCTTTTACTTTTGCATACAAAGCCGGGCTGAACAATAAATTGCCGTTTTCTGACTTTGGTTATTTTGAAATAACTTGTTAAACGGCTTATTTCCTCATCGGTAAGTTCTACATATTTTGATATGTATTCTATAATAGGCGAAAAATCATTCATGCTCTAAAAATAAGATTTTTTTACCCCATTTATTTTATTTAACATCTCAGCGATTGAGGTTTTGCTCACATGATTCCCCACCCCTCGGTCTGGGTCCTCACAGAGTGAACAATTAGGGCTTTTTCTAACCCAAGTTCTAACCAGGTGTATGACATGTTGTAAAGTCTGCCCCCTCCCTGTGTCATCACAGGACAACGTTCAGGACATCTAAGTTCCGTTCTGTGAAGGACACAGACCGCTGGGTATAAGAGAAATGGCTGATTTCATCACAGTATTTGTGAGAACACAGACCTTGGAAGAGGTTAAATTTAATGAATGATGATCTAGTAGTCAAAACACTATATATATAACTTATCGTCTAGTCATGCAGTATCGTCTATGGACTTTCGACCATCGACTAACTTTACAACTACATCCCTCCACCATTTGACTCTATCTCGTAAGAAGTCAAGCTGGCTGAGTAATACTCTCTATTTAATCGGGCGATATTGCTGAGCTTAATTCCTTTAGGACATTCTGCTTCACATGCACCTGTGTTAGAGCACGCGCCAAAACCTTCTGAATCCATTTGAGCAACCATTTTCTCTGCGCGTTCTTTGCGCTCTGGTTTACCTTGAGGCAATAATGCGAGTTGAGAAATTTTTGCACTCGTAAATAACATGGCAGATGAATTCTTACAGGCCGCTACGCAAGCACCACATGCAATACATGTGGCTGAATCAAAAGCTTCGTCTGCTATCTTTTTGGGAATAGGAATCTCATTGGCATCAGGAACTCCCCCTGTATTAACTGAAATATAACCACCCGCTTGTTGAATTCTATCAAAGGCACCTCTGTCAACTACAAGATCTTTAATTACCGGAAATGCTTTTGCTCGCCATGGTTCAACCGTTATAGTCTCACCATCTTTAAATGTACGCATGTGCAATTGACAAGTAGTAGTTTGCAGCGGCCCATGCGGATGTCCATTGATATAAAGACTGCACATTCCACAAATACCTTCACGGCAATCGTGATCAAATGCAATTGGGTCTTCACCCTTTTTTATCAAATTATTATTTAATACATCGATCATTTCAAGGAAAGACATATCGGAAGAAACATGATCAAGTGGGTATGTTTTCATACCACCTTTTGATTGAGCATCTTTTTGTCTCCATACTTTCAGCGTTATCTTCATTCCGTTAATCGTTATCCGTTATTAGTTAATCGTTATCTATTAAGTTATCCATTACTTGTTACTAGTTATAATGCTGAATGCTGGCAACCCGTAATGGATAATTGCTATTTATAGCTTCTCTGTGTAAGTTTAATGTTCTCAAATATGAGGTTCTCTTTATGCAATACTTCAGGCTGGTTATCGCCTTTGTATTCCCAAGCTGCTACGTAAGCAAATAAATCATCATTGCGCAGTGCTTCACCTTCTGGTGTTTGTGATTCCTCACGGAAGTGACCACCGCAAGATTCTGAACGATTCAAGGCATCATCAACCATTAATTCACCAAGCTCTAAGAAATCAGCTACACGACCGGCTTTCTCTAACTCCTGATTAAGCTCTCCTGAACTTCCTAACACGTTAACGTTGGTCCAGAATTCCGCGCGCAATTCTTTTATTTTAATCTTTGCTTTCTTTAAGCCTTCTTCATTGCGTGACATACCACAATATTCCCACATAATATGGCCAAGCTCACGGTGAAAATCATCAACCGTTTTCTTGCCTTTGATATTAAGCAGCTTCGTAACGTCGGCATTCACTTTCACAATTGCTTCTTTAAACTCCGCACGATCAATACTAACCTTCTCGTTCGATATCCCGGCTAAATAATCACCGATGGTATATGGAATAACAAAATAACCATCCGCTAAACCTTGCATCAATGCACTTGCACCAAGACGATTAGCACCATGGTCTGAGAAGTTCGCTTCGCCCAGTGCATACAATCCTGGAACATTCGTCATTAAATTATAATCAACCCAAAGTCCGCCCATGGTATAATGTACCGCTGGGTAAATCATCATCGGACCTTCGTATGGATTATCTCCGGTAATTTGTTGATACATATCGAACAAGTTACCATACTTAGCTTCTACTAATTTTTTACCATCACGCTTAATGGCATCTGTGAAGTCAAGGAACACAGCGAGTCCGGTTGTACCTACTCCTCTTCCCTCATCACACATCAATTTGGCATTTCTTGATGCCACGTCACGTGGTACAAGATTTCCATAAGATGGATATTTTCTTTCTAAGAAATAATCACGATCGGCTTCGGGAATAGACGCGGCGTCCTTAGCCCTTAACCCAGGACGCGCAACTTTTGGAACCCATACCCGACCGTCATTACGCAATGACTCAGACATCAGCGTAAGCTTTGACTGATGATCACCTGTTACGGGAATACACGTTGGGTGAATTTGAGTATAACATGGATTGCTAAAAAAGGCACCCTTTTTATGCGCACGCCATGCAGCCGTTACATTAGATCCCTTTGCATTCGTTGAAAGATAAAAAACATTACCATATCCACCGGTGCAAAGCAAAACGGCATGACCACTGTGTGCTTCTATCTTGCCCGTAATAAGATCACGTGTTATAATACCGCGTGCTTTACCATCCACAATCACCACATCCAACATTTCAGTACGGTTGTACATAGTCACCTTGCCGTTCGCTATCTGGCGGTTTAAGGCACTATATGCACCTAATAATAATTGTTGTCCTGTTTGACCGCGCGCATAAAATGTACGGCTAACCTGGGCACCACCAAATGAACGGTTATCAAGTAAACCACCATACTCACGTGCAAAAGGAACACCTTGGGCTACGCATTGGTCAATGATCTTTACACTTACTTCAGCAAGACGATGAACGTTTCCTTCACGGGCACGATAATCACCACCTTTTATAGTATCGTAAAATAGGCGATGGACGCTATCGCCATCGTTTTGATAATTTTTAGCAGCATTGATACCACCCTGAGCTGCGATACTATGCGCTCTGCGTGGGCTATCCTGAAAGCAAAATGCTTTTACATTGTATCCCAATTCACCCAATGACGCAGCTGCAGAAGCACCGGCGAGGCCTGTACCAACTACAATGATATCATACTTTCTTTTATTAGCAGGGTTTACAAGCTTAAGATCGAATTTATGCTTATTCCATTTTTCTGATAAAGGACCTTCAGGAATTTTTGAATTTAAACTCATACGCGTATATTTTTTAAAAGCTTCTGGCTGTTGGCTTCTGGCCGCTAGCTTGTTTGTAGGTGAATGTGCGTAACTATCTATTACTTGTTAAGGAACATTACAATTGGAATAACAGCAAATAATGCGGGTACGATTACAGAAAACGTTCTACCTACAAAAAGAATAAGTGGATTATACTTGGGATGATTTACACCTAGTGTTTGAAAAGCGCTGGCGAATCCATGCCATAAGTGAAATCCTAATGCTATCATGCACACAACATAAAGCGCTACGTACCACCCTTTTGCGAACCAAAATGCTACCGTGCTATAAAGATCTCTAACGATTGAGCCGTCATACTCTACTGTAGCCATGCTACCAAAATGTGCCTCCGCATAAAAGTCTTTAATATGGATAACCAAAAATATAAGAATCAAGGTTCCTAATATCCCCATGTTTCTTGATGCCCATGGTGATGATTTACCTGTAACTACATAGCCTTGAGGACCACGCGCATATCTATTTCTTACCGTGAGGATTAAACCCCAAAGGGCATGCATAATGATAAGAGTGAAATTAACTTTGGAGACTAATTGAACAATTGGGTTAGTGCCCATGAATTCAGCGTAGGAATTAAACGCTCTTCCTCCATCATGGTGGAGCAGTTGTAGATTACCGATAAGGTGAATCACCAGGAAGGAAATGAGGAACAACCCAGTTAGGGCCATAACGAGTTTTTTCCCAAGCGTGCTTGAAAAAAGTTTGATAAACCAATTCATAAAAGTGTTTTACTGAAGACTGTGAGTACGCCAAAAATAGTTCTCAATGGTTTACCAAGCAACGACGCGCTTTATTTAAAGTAATTTAAAATAAGCTTTAACGCCCTTAGCATAGCTTAAAAATAAAAATGATGGAGATAATGATACTCACCATTACCAAAAGAAACCATTCATTTTTAAAAAAAACAATAATGCCATTTAAAAGTTGTTTCATGAGAATAATTTTAATCCGCGGTTTGCTGCCAATAATCAAGCCTCAGTTCATAAGCATTTGATTTCTTGTTAGTTGATCCAGATTTAAAAGGTTTGAATTTTTAGCGGACGAAATGGCTTATCAATTTGGGACAAAGTGTTAGTTTTTATCCTTGTCATTTTACTTCCAGGCTTTAACTTTACGCCTCAATCACTACCACATGTATTTAATTTTTGACACGGAGACTACCGGTATTCCGCGTAATAAAACTGCCCCCTTATCAGATCTAGAGAATTGGCCTCGTCTTATTCAAATTGCTTGGCAGTTACACGATGCTAACGGTAAGCTCTTAACACAACATAATTATATCATAAAGCCAGAAGGCTTCGATATACCTTATAAAGCAGAACAGGTTCATGGTGTGTCTACAAAACGCGCCTTGGATGAAGGCCATGACCTAAAACACGTACTCAACTTATTTTTAGAAGATCTTAACAAAACTTCCCGTCTGGTTGGTCACAATATTGAGTTTGATATCAACATCATTGGTGCTGAACTTCTCCGCCAACAAATCGATGCCGAGTTATTCTTAAAACTTGATAATGTCGACACCGGAATTTCCGGAACAGAATTTTGCCAAATGACCGGTGGTGTTGGCGGCCGACTTAAAATGCCGCGTCTTGTTGAACTTCATGAAAAGCTTTTTGGTAAAGACTTCGGCGACGCTCACGATGCGGCTTACGATGTTGCTGCAACAGCAAGATGCTTTTTTGGACTTATGGAAAAAAAGGTTGTAAAACCTTTCGATAGTACACCTATTGAAGAAATAGAATACGAAGAACCGAATCTTGATGCTGCTAATTTCGCAAAGCGAGAAAAGAAGAAGAAAGCCAATTATTCGCTTACAGATGGAGAAGGTTTCGTATCAGACAAACCATTTTGTCATTTGCATGTACACTCGCAGTATTCTGTTTTACAGGCTACCGCCGATGTAAAAACAATTGTTGCTAAAGCGAAAGCACTAAATATGCCAGCCGTAGCCATAACAGATCTTGGCAACATGTATGGTGCGTTTAAGTTTGTGCGTGAAGCTATCAACCATGAAATAAAAGCCATTGTTGGTTGCGAATTCTATATCGCAGATGAAAGAAGGAAATTAAAATTTACCAAAGACAATCCTGATAAGCGATACAATCAAGTATTGTTGGCTAAAAACAAAAATGGCTATCACAATTTAGCGAGACTAAGTTCACTGGGCTTTATGGAAGGGCTCTATGGAATTCACCCTAGAATTGATAAAGCACTAGTAGAAAAATATAAGCAAGACTTACTTGCTACAACCGGAAGTCTGTTTAGTGAAATCCCTTATCTCATTCTTCATGTTGGCGAAAAACAAGCTGAAGATGCTTTTGTTTGGTGGCATAACTTATTTGGTGAGGATTTTTACATAGAGCTAAACCGACATGGCATACCAGAAGAGGATCATGTTAATGAAACTCTTCTACGATTCGCTGCTAAGTATGATGTAAAATATTTTGCTGCGAATGAAGTGTTCTATGTAGGCAAAGAAGAAGCAAAAGCACAAGATGTATTGCTTTGTATCAAAGATGGTGAATTTCAATCTACACCAATAGGTTATGGGCGTGGCCATAGATTTGGTTTATCGAATGATGAATTCTATTTTAAAACACATGAAGAGATGAACTCGATCTTCAAGGACTTGCCCGAAGCCCTTGATACAGTTAGTGAGATCATTGATAAAATAGAAGTCTACACTTTGGAGCGAAACGTTCTGCTTCCCAAGTTTGATATTCCCCAAGAATTTGAAACCGAAGATGATTATCTACGCCATATTACGTATGAGGGCGCAAAGAAAAAGTATGGCAACTTAACGCAAGTGCTTACTGATCGGCTGGATTTTGAATTAGAAACTATTAAAAAAACAGGATACCCTGGATACTTCCTTATTGTTCAAGACTTCACATCCAAAGCGCGTGAGATTGGTGTGTCTGTAGGGCCGGGTCGTGGATCTGCTGCTGGTTCAGCAGTTGCGTATTCAATTGGTATTACCAACGTTGATCCGATTAAATACGATTTACTATTTGAGCGTTTCTTAAATCCTGACCGTGTATCCCTTCCCGATATTGATATTGACTTTGATGATGAAGGCAGAGATAAAGTATTGCAATATGTAATTGATAAATATGGCAAGAACCAGGTAGCACAAATAATTACCTATGGCACCATGGCTGCGAAGTCATCTATTCGTGATTGTGCACGTGTTATGGGGCTTCCCTTATTCGATGCCAACCTGTTGGCTAAAATGATTCCGGAAAGACCGGGCACTACGCTTGATGCCGCGTTCGAAGAAGTTAAAGAACTTAAAGAATTAAAAAAGGGAACCGATCTAAGAGCACAAGTTTTACAACAAGCCATTATTCTTGAAGGCTCAGTTCGTAATACAGGTACGCATGCGTGCGGTGTTATCATTACACCCGATGACCTTACCAACTTTGTTCCTATATCAACAGCTAGAGACTCTGACATGTTGGTTACGCAGTTTGATAACAGCGTAGTTGAAAATGCCGGTATGCTAAAGATGGATTTCTTGGGTTTGACAACACTTACCATCATAAAAACAGCATTACAAAACATAAAGAAAAGCAAAGGCATCGTTATCAATATTGATGATGTGCCGCTTGATGACCAAAAGACATATCAGCTCTTTCAACGTGGCGAAACCACAGGCACATTTCAGTTTGAAAGTGTTGGCATGCAAAAACATTTACGCGGATTAAAACCCGATAAATTTGAAGATCTGATTGCCATGAATGCCTTGTACAGACCAGGCCCTATGGAATACATCCCAGCTTTCATTAGTCGTAAGCATGGACGTGAGCCTATCAAGTACGATCTGCCTCAAATGGAAGAATATCTTTCTGAGACCTACGGAATTACGGTGTATCAAGAGCAGGTGATGTTGCTTTCACAAAAGTTAGCCAGCTTCAGTAAAGGTGATGCCGACGTGTTGCGTAAGGCAATGGGTAAGAAGCAAAAGGCGGTGCTTGATAAGATGAAAGACAAGTTCATCAAAGGATGTCAAGCCAATGGTCATGCGCCACAAATCTGCGAAAAAATATGGACCGACTGGGAAGCGTTTGCGCAGTACGCATTTAATAAATCTCACTCTACGTGTTATTCACTGGTAGCCTACCACACGGCCTACCTTAAAGCAAACTACCCGGCAGAATATATGTCTGCTGTGTTAACCCACTCACAAAACATTCTAGAAAACATAACCTTCTTTATTGAGGAATGTCGAAGCCAAGGCATTAAAGTATTAGGCCCACATGTGAATGAGTCAGGCGTGTATTTTGAGGTAAACAAGAATGGCGAAATACGTTTTGGTCTAGGTGCTATTAAAGGTGCTGGCGATGCCGCCGTTGAAGCCATCATTCAGGAACGAGATAGCAAAGGCCCTTATCAGGATATATTTGAATTTGCCAAGCGTCTCAATCAACGGTCTGTCAATAAAAAAACATTTGAATGTCTCGCGTTATCAGGAGCCTTTGATTGTTTTAAGGATATACATCGCAAGCAATATGTCTTTGCTAAAGATGGCGATATAAGTCTGATAGAAAAAGCCATGAAGTACGCAGCCAAAACGCAACAAGATGAACAAAGCGCCCAGGCAAGTTTATTCGGTGGTACCAGTGGTACAGCCATGCCGAAACCCAAGATAGATTTTGTTGACCCTTACAATGAAATAGAAAAACTTAACCTAGAGAAAGAAGTAGTCGGCATTTATATCTCTGGCCATCCATTAGATAACTTTAGGTTTGAAATGGAATCGTTCTGTAACACCGCGTGCAATCAACTTTCAGAACTCGATAGCATGTTGGGTCGTGAAATAAAAATTGGCGGCATTGTATCGGCAGTAGAGCATCGTACCACCAAAACGGGTAGACCTTTCGGTAAATTCACTTTGGAGGATTATACCAGTAACTGCACCTTCACCCTCTTTGGTGAAGATTACTTGAAGTTTAAAACCTTCATGACGCAAGGTTGGTTTCTTTTCATTGAGGGATCCATTGTTAAAAACAACTGGGGACAACAAAATGTAGAAATGAAAATCAGAAGTATAGACTTGCTAAATGAGTTAGGCTTAAAACGTACAAAAGGTGTACAGCTTAAGGTAAATGCCCGTGAGGTTACAAAAGAGCTAATTGGTAAAATTGAAGATGTGTGTCAGCAATACACTGGTAATACGCCATTGTATTTAAAACTCCGTGATGAGCAAGAAAATATCAGCCTTGAACTACTGTGTCGCCGCTTTCGAATTAACCCCATTAACGATATGGTTAGTAAAATCAAAAAGCTTTCTGAAGTTGATGTTGAAGTGTTGTTTTAAAACAGTGGTACGTGGATTAGCAACACTACCATACACAATTCGCAATTTATTTACTCATACTAAACAAATGAAATAATCATTACGGTAAATGGCATTGAAAAGTTGATTATGTTGTAGAATTTTTTAACCGTTATAACTTACGAATAAGAATAAATGATACGTGGCATACTATTTAATGATTTAGTTCAAAAATCGAATGCTATGGAAATTGTAATCATGATATTAACTTTTATATGTACATATGCCCTTGTTGCTTTAATACTATTTGTTTTCGCGAGATTAATCTTCCCATCCGTTGAGGACGTTGAGGATGCACGTCAATTAAAATCTCGAGTTAATGCCAATGTAAAGCGATACTCGGGCGGAACCGTTTAAATATTACATATATACTGCTAAGGCGACTTTTGTATTTGGGTACACCTATCGATTAAATGTAATTATAATTTAATCAGATAGATTTTATGCCATACGCATAAAGTTATGTTTTAACAATGATCAATACCACTGCTTCATACGCAATGCCCAAATAAAAAATGTGCGCTTGATACATTAGTGCTCTAATGTTGTACACGAGCGGCGCAATACATTGTATTACACACCAGCCGAATATAATAGATAATTAAGCCAAATAATCACTAAAACGTTAACCTGTCGTCGAGACAAATCACCTATAATCTTGTCATTCATTTTTTACGATTAAGCAACAGGTACCATCATAGAGAAACATTATTGGGCAGCTTTATACCCATTTATTAATTATTGGCGAATACAATAAATGAACTTGTATTAAAATTTAGTCATTAATTTACATGTCGATTACGACAAACATAATTTGATACTAACCTTTTTTAAAACTTATTTGGATACTTCCCTATTTCAAATAGTCTTATAATTCTATGCTTATTTTAAACCCGGTGCTTAAATAAGCTTTTGTAAACAAAATGCTGTCTTAAAAACTTGATTAAAACTGTTCAAAACGAAGTAAAAAAAAAGAGACTGCCCCTTTCGAGACAATCTCTTCATTCAAGCTTTGTTATTTAAACAACTACTAGCTTCGGGAGGGCAAAAGTTTGAACTACTTATTACAAACCTTCCTCGTCATTTATAATGACACTCCATTGATATTCATCCCTTAATTGTCTAAGCTTAGTCCGTGTAACATCCTCAATCACTTGATCGGTTGAAAGATATATATCTCCATGCGTGATATTTTTTTGGATCGCATTATTATAAACTTTGCTTAAAAGATCATCCACAATTTGAATGTCACCATCAAGGTTGACCGAACTGATTCTATGCTCACCAAGCTTTAGGGTATGAAGATTTGGCAAATTAGAAAAGTTTAGACGGAACATTTGACTGTTATGACTAAGATCTAAGGTTTCTGAGGTATTATTCCACAATGACAATTCCTGTAATGAGGTAAGATACGTAAGATCTAATTCCTCTCCACGATTCTGTGCAACAGAGCTTATGATATTCAAGTCACCATAAATATCTAGTGAAGTATATGGTACTTCTTCCGCATGTTCTCTTGGGGACAAATCAACTTGGTTAGCAAACTCAGCACCTGCATTTTCCTCGTCAAAGACAAGATCCCACTGTTCGGTTCCATAGCCAGTTGACCAGTCAAGATACAGCGTGCCAGAAGCATTATAACCTAGTTTTGTTTCAGCATCAGCGCTCAAAGAAAACAATACAGGACGTTGAAGAACCACATCTAATGGTTTGTCACCCAACTCCGCCATAAGCTCATTGTAAGTAAACTGCCTAACATACCGTGTATAGTAATTTTTATTGATGGTAAGTTTATAGGTTGTGGATGCATCGCCTTTAAATGAAAGGAGATTCATTTTGGCACCTAACTCATATGTATACACTTCCTCACCATTGTTATCATAGATACGCGCTGTTGCTTCTGTAAGCGCAACTCCGCCTTCTGTTGGGACAAAAACTGAGATCCGTAAAGGATGAACGATGTTAATTTCGAATGATGCATATCCTAAATCTGCTGGTGAATTGACCTGCGCATCGATGACTTCCATGTCAACATTTGCTACCTTATTACGACTTACTGAAATGTTGTAGGGTAAAGAATGCGTAACTAATTTAGCCAATGGCGCATTTTTCTGAGGTGTTGCATATAATACGGTAGATGATTCATTCACCAACATAAAGTCCGACAGTGCGTAACGACCAGGTGCAAGTTCAAGTGGTTCTGAAATATAGCTTCCACCAATATTTAATAAATTAATTTCGTGGTGAGTGAGAACTGTATTGCCTGCATTGTCAACGAGACTGATAAGCAATGAAGTTCCTTCAGGCAAATCATCGGCAGTTGCTCGTCCGCCAGCAATATCAGAAACATTAAAGCTAAAGGTAACCTTCTCCGGTTGAAGCGATTCCTCCTCGGATGGTGAACATGAGTAAAGTATGGCAGTAAATAAAATAAGTACAAGCCTTATACTATAAGCGGAATTAAAATTGTAGGTTTTGATTGTGTTTTTCATTTTAAGATTAAAAATTAAAGCGATAAAAAAAATGGATTTAGACGTTAATTGTGAACTCGTTAGGGATGTTTTACATAGGCATAGTGAGTTAAGTTGATGAATAATTTTTTGCAAATGTAGGACGAAACGATCGACCAAGCAACATTTAATTCGATGAACTGTAATAATCGTGCCGCTGTCGTGATATATGCCATACGCTTAGCCAGACATTCTACATTGCAAAGGGCGATTCGGTACTTGCAAACGGCCTAATACAATACGCTTGATACAATAATGCTATTAACTGCCTTACGGCTGTGATAATATATTGTAAAAGAACCCAATGAACGAATAATCTTTTTTCTGGAATTCGTCGTCTTATTTAGAAATTAAATTGAAAAGTATGATCCGTATTTCTCATCAAGTGAATTTGCTAATGAGCTACAAGCTTGCTTCCATACAATTATTATTGGTAGTATCATTTAATCTTCTCCACGCAGACTCTATTATAATTGAGTAGGAAGTATTAGATCTAGATCCCTCTGTTCTCTCACACCACCTGCATACCATTTTGTACAACGGTTCTTAGAATCTTTCGGTAATACCCCTCGCGGAGGATACCATGCTCTTGGTTGTTGGTTACTACATACCTCCCCATAAAGGACTTTCACCTTCAGGTTATTCACCATGCACGTAACAAAAAAAAATGCCGCCTCAGAGTTTGAGACGGCATCTTAAGAGTTGTTATTGGATTTCTGGATTAAGAAATCCGGACAAATTATCTAGGTTACTCTCCATCTTCAACGTCTTCCATAAAAACATCCCATTGATATTCATCCCTTAAGGTGTTAAGCATCTCGCGAGCATCATCATCTAGCACAACGTCGTAAACAGATGCATGTCCTCCGGTGATATTCTTTTCGACTGCATTCTGATAAACGTTTTTAACTATCTTATTCGATGCTGGAACGTTTGACAAATAGAGGTGATTGATGTTATGCTCTCCAAGCCAAACTTGCTTAAGTGCGCCCGAACTCTCAATTGCTAGAGAGGTTAGGGAGGTGTTTTGGTAGAGATTAAGGGTTTCTATAGTTGTAGAAGACTCTAATTGTAAGTTTTCTAGTGATACAAGTTGTGTTGGATCTAGCGCAGATCCACCATCACGATAAAAACTAGATATAGCATGCAGATCACCTGTAACTCTAACTAATGTGCCAGGAGCTACTTCGGTATTTTGTGGAACGAGGAAGATGAAATTTTGCTCTTCGTCAGGAATTGGATCAAAATCGACGCCGAATGTTTCAATATCACCGCTACCCCAGTCAACGTTAATAATTCCAGTAGCATTAAAATCCATTGTTGTTGTTGGCACATCACCATATGTGAATGTAAATTCATTCTGTTCAAGAATCACTTTCAATGGTTTACCACCCAGCTCAGTGTAGGTAAACTCCTTGCTATACGGTTTATAGCCTGCTTTTTCAATCTCCAGGATATAGGTTGCTGATACGTCACCTTTAAATGAAACCATATTTACTTTAGCACCAAGGTCATAGTGCTGACCTTCATTGAATGCATTTTCAGCATAGAGTTCGGCCGAAGCATCTGTAAGTGCTATTCCACTTGCTGTCTTAGTAAACACCGAGATTAGTAACGGATGTACAATGTTGATATCGAAAGTTGCATAGCCAAAATCTTGTGGGGTATTATTTTGCGCATCAACAACTTCCATCTCAACATTAATAACCTTATTACGAGCTACTGAAAAGCTGTAAGGGAGAGGATGCGTAACTAACTTAGCCAAAGGTGCATTTTTCTGAGGCGTAGCATATAATACAGTCGATTCCTTCACCAACATGAAGTCAGATACTGCGTAACTACCAGGTGCAAGTTCAAGCGGTTCTGAAATGTACTGTCCGCCGATATCTAATAAATTGATTTTATGATGCGTAAGAACAGGGTTGCCTGCTTTGTCAACTAGACTAATGTCTAATGACGTTCCCTTTGGTAAATCATAGGCTGTAACTCTTCCCCCCGCGATACCAGCTAAATTAAAACTGAAGGTAACTTTCTCCGGCTGAAGCGATTCTTCTTCATTTGGGGAACATGCGTATAATAAGGCAGTAAATAATATAAGGGCGAGCCTTATGCTATAGTTAAAATTGAGAATGTGCGTTTTGATTGTGTTTTTCATTGTAAGATTAAAATTAAAGCATAAAAATGTTAATAAAATATTGTTAATAGACGTATTGGGTTTTAACTAAGGTGGCTCTTTCATACTCATCGTTTTGTTAAGTGGATAATAATTAATTAATCAGATGTTGAATCAGTCGACGAAACCACATTTAATCCGATGAAGTGTAAAAACTATGCCACCATAGGTATTTTAGACCATACACTTAAAACTTAATCAATAAATGTTGTTAATCTAGAAGTACCTTCAGAAATGCCTAGCATTGATGCTACTTCACTATGTTTATATCCTTCTACTTCAATTAATAGAAACACAGTTCTATAATCCAGCTGGCAAATCAAATAAGCAACGCTCCAGATAAGTCGAGTTAATTCGTTAGGTGCTTCTAGTTTGCTACTAGTGGGTACGTCCTCAAGTCTTTCGAGCACCACCTGACTCTTTAGGTGTTTAATGGCTTTACGTATTACTATGGTCTTAATCCATACACCTAACGTCGACTTAAATTCATATGACTTAATGCTCTTAAACACTTCAACAAATGCTTCCTGTAATGTATCTTCTGCCAGCGCATGATCTTTCATCATACGATAGCAGATAGTATACATCGCGTCTTTATAAAGATTAAATAAGGTCTCTTACCCTTTTCTATCTTTAAGCTACATAAATGCACAAATACAGTGTTATGTGCGTGTGGTAGGGTTATTCATTATTACTATCGAGTAGGTACGCTTTACAATGTTCCGTTTCTAGTAAATCTTCTATAATGTGGCGTAATATCGTTAAGCCAGGAGTGACTATAATAGGTAATCGTTTTGTAATCGTGGTAACTATGGTATTGAGCAACGATTGTGTAAAATTTAACAATCACCCATGGCCCATTTTGGTTTATCATTAGAAAAATCGTAATTCATTATACAACCCCAATGCCCTGTTATGAAACGAATCCTTATTTTATTGCTCTTCCTATCAACTGCATCTTACGCCCAAACCGAATACTGGATTGGGTCCGCGCATATTAAAGGATCTATAATACGGATTGTGGGCAAAATGATTTTAACAGACTCTACAGTGACTTTCGATTTTAATGGAAGCATTGAGGTAAAGAAGATTGAAAATAAAACAAATAAGTATATCTACGTTACCGATGGAACCGCTATTGATAGAATAACAATCACCCAGAACCAGGGAACAAAAAAAGGCTTTGATCACAATTATATGATTGCGATTGATACCGATGCAAGGTTCAATCCATCAGAGATTATCTATTACGCCTATTGGCGTGAGTAGATATATAACGTTGTTTTATAACCACCGACAAATCAATTACAACTTTTTAACATTTAATTTAACCTTAGTTCGTATTAAGTCGCTTTTTTAATAGATGGTTTTTTAGGGAAGAATGAATGAGCCGCTATGGCTCTCCTAATATACGAGACTCATTAGAAGATACTAATCTAAACTTATTATTATCTTGGGAGCAACTGTGAAGAGCGATTAATAATAAAGTTGCAATTGTATAATGAAAAAATTTTTCATTTATTCTTCTTATAAAAAAGCACTGATTCATTATTGCGCACAAAGGCAACAGACTTCTTTCCATTACTATCAACTATTTGTATGTGTCTTATCTCGCCAGGAATTTTTAGTCCTGACTGCGCCCCTGTGAGCGGTTTGAAATTATTATTACCCTCGTTTCTAAGTATCAGTCCATCCATGGCATCATAACGGCCCGCTTCTGCCTTTACAGCAAAGAGATTACCACCTAAGATTATATCCTGATCTCCATCAGCATCGACATCAAATCCTTCAATTCCATAGACGGGTGATAATTGGGCCTGTAACGAAAGATGCTTTAATTCAAACCCTGCCTTTCCATTATTAATTAGGATGGATGTATGTGGCTCATAGAAATTAAGCTTGATGGATTTTTCTAAAAGTTTAGCATCAAAAATTTCGGGGAGGGATTTATCAGCGTAATCTTTATAATAGAGAAACTTCTTCTTCAGTGAATTCATTTGCTTCACCATTTCTTGTCGCAAAGCAAGCGGGTATTCTTTATTGTTTTTTCTATACGTAAAGATTGGTTCGAAGGAACCGTTGTTATCAAAATCGTTAACGTATAAAGATAACGGTGATTCATGGGTCGGTTTAAATTTAGAATTTAGACCAAGATTACCAAGTACGAAATCTAAATCACCATCACCATCTAGGTCTATGGGTTTTATACGATTCCACCATCCTTCTGATTTATCGAGACCGGTAATATTCTCCGCCTTTACAAGTTTCTTACCATTATTGTGAAAAATCATTACAGGCATCCATTCTCCCACTATCATAAGATCTTGATATCCGTTACCATCATGATCAAACCAAACGGCATCGGTTACCATACCCAGTTGTTTGAGTTGGGGTGCTACTACATTAGTCACATCTGTAAAATTACCTTTACCATCATTAAGTAAAAGCATTTGATCGCAAGGCTTGCCATAATAAGATGGTATAAGACGGGTACCAACGAAAAGATCCAAGTCACCATCTTTATCTATATCAGCAGACTTAACGCAGCTACCGCTTTGATAAGATTGGGGAATTTTATCTTTTGTTTTTTCAAATACAGGTAATCCATTCTTTATCCCTTTGTTTTCATAAAATCGATCCAAGCTATAACTAGATTTTAATGAATTTTCTGATCCGCCGGATACAACGTACAAGTCAGCATCGCCATCTTTATCAGCATCAAAAAATTCAGCACTTACATCTTCTGCTTCTACGTCTTCCTGAAAAGTATTTGTAGACAAAGGCTCAAAATGATGATTTGGCTTTTGCATATAAATGGTACTTGATTTGCCTATTCCACTGCCTATAAAAATATCCTCTAAGTCATCATTATTTAAATCGGTTTTAGCAAAAGCAGGACCTTGCGTTGAAAGCATGTGGTATAGTAATCTATTACTGTCAAATTCGTTGTAATCGTTCTCTTTGTGGATAATGCTATCTGTATTGATCTTTGTCAGCAACGGCGCGGCCTTTTTCTCAAATTCTGAAACATTTTTTCCATTACTATTATCCAAATTAAGGATTTGATTTGCTTTTACATGATAAAGTATTTCTTTGGTTTGGTCGGGCCAGCTAACAATCAAGCTGTCTACCTCCTCACTTTGCCCTAGGCCTATAATCATTTTATAATCCATGCTGGATTGAAATCCGCGTATGGGCATTTGATCGTAAGTTAAAATTTGATTATCCACATAAGCGCGTACATTTGCGCCTAGTGCAAAAATATTTTGACCCTTACCCTTTAGATTTATACCAAGATAATTATTGCCCTGCCTTTCTCGGGATTGATTTCTATAAACGAATAATTCTTGATTAACATTATTAACAATAAGGTCGAGATCGCCATCATTATCAAGATCACCATAAGCTGCACCATTAGAGAAAGATGGTTCATCTAATCCCCATTCAGCTGAAACATTTTTATACTGAAGATCCGCTTGCCTTTTAAACACATAATTACTTAATTTCTGTGATGGCATAGCATCGACAAACTTTTTAAAGTCTACTTTCTTTGCATCAGAAGCTGCTTTGATTTGTTGATTACTACCTAAATATTCTACATAGTCTTGGTTAATCACATCTTTGTATATGCCATTGCAGACAAAAATATCTTTGTATTGATCGTTGTCGAGATCGGCAATTATAGCGCCCCAACTCCAGTCAGTTGCGGCTACGCCGGCGAGGTTCCCTATCTCTTTAAATGTGCCATCGCCATTGTTAAGATGTAACATGTTACGCATATATTGATGGTGGTATCCGTTCTTCAAGCGCAATTGATAAACATCATAAGTCTCAAAGGCAATAAGTGTTTTTAACCGATAATTATCTTCAGGTAACATGTCTGTCGAAAATATTTCTGGATAGGCGTCGTTATTAAGGTCTGCAAGGTCAGATCCCATCGAAAACATACTGATATGACCCATACGCGATTCTATTTCTTCTGTAAAGCCACCGTGTTGATTATTGATATATAGATAGTCCATTTCATAGAAGTCATTGGATATGTATAGATCAGGCCAGGAATCTTGATTAACGTCACCGACCGTTACACCTAGTCCAAATCCAATTACGCTACCATAGATACCTGCCGATTCGCTTATATCGTAAAATTTTCCGTTATCATTTTTATATAACTTATGCCCACCAAACTCATCACGTACCTTGCGCAGATTTCGATAACCCAATGAAGATATTGGTCGATAAGAATTATTTAATAAGTAACAATCAAGATCGCCATCTTTATCATAATCAAAGAAAGCGGCGTGGGTACTGAATCCCCTATCAGCCAAACCAAACTCTGCAGCTTTTTCAGAAAAAGTGAGATTACCATTATTAATAAAAAGTTCATTCTCTCTTTTTCCACCTTTTACATCGCCTGCGTTGCACACGTAGATATCTAACAGGCCATCACCATTTACATCAGCTATGCTTACCCCTGTAGACCAGACCTTATTGCCCTTAACTCCTGCCTTGTCAGTAATGTCTTCAAACTTCCAATTTCCTTTATTGAGGTATAACTTATTATCACCCATGTTCGCGGTGAGATATACATCTGATAGGCCATCATTATTAAAGTCGGCGATGCCTACGCCGCCGCCATTGTAATAATTTCTATATCTAAAGACATCAAAGTCAGCCTTCGTTTCTAATGCGTTGATAAAGTTAATTTGTGTCTCATTATTTGAAAGCCGCTTAAAAAGTGCATTCGCAAGTGGGACGTACTTTATATCAGGGATATCAGCTTGCCGCGAGCACGCAAAAAATAGGATAGAACAAGGCAATAAAATTTTCCACATTATAAAAGGTGTTTAAGAATCGTAAAATCGATTAGGAAGGTAGGGATTATTTACCTACCGGTCCTCTCACAGTTGACTTTTCTCCAACTGGTACTTTAGTGGTTTTATAGCCAATAAACTAAAAAAATGAATCGCGTCGCTCCCACTTATTGTCAGTGAATAAGCACCATTTAACCGCAAACCTGCATGAAGAGCCTGAGAATAAATGATGCTTATGTTATGCGTAACATAATTACTTGCGCAAACCATATAGATGTGATTTACACTTATACTTTATAGTGCTTAGTATGGCACAATGTAGATGGGATTTCGTAACAGCAGGGAACTTAGCGTCCCTGCTCACCTATTGCAACGGGATATCCGGTTAAGTCTATGAATTACGCTAAAGCCTTAACTCCAGGTAAAATTTTACCTTCAAAGTACTCTAACAATGCACCACCACCAGTTGATACGTAGCTAACTTTCTCATTATAGCCGAACTGATTGACGGCAGCAGCGGAGTCACCTCCACCTATTAATGAGAAGGCTCCATTTTGAGTTGCCGTAACAACCGCGTCTGCAACCGACTTTGTGCCGGCAGCGAATTTCTCCATTTCAAAAACGCCCATTGGGCCATTCCATAATATGGTCTTAGAGCCTTCAATTGTTTTTCTAAATACTTCGATAGCCTGTGGTCCGATGTCTAAACCCATCCAACCATCTTGAATGGAATGATTGTTAGCAATGCTTGTATTTGCATCCGCTGCAAATTTATCGGCAACTACGGAGTCAATGGGTAATAGTAGATCAACGCCCTTTGCTTTGGCTTTTTGAATAAGTTCTTTTGCAAGCTCCAGCTTATCTGCCTCTACCAAAGAGTTGCCGATGTTGCCACCCATTGCTTTAAAGAAAGTATACGCCATGCCACCTCCTATAATAAGATTATCAACTTTATCTAGTAGGTTTTCTATAATCAAAATCTTATCAGAAATCTTAGCGCCACCCATAATTGCTGTGAAGGGCTTTGCTGCTTTTTTAATTACTTTATTTGCGTTGTCGAGTTCCGCCGCCATTACAAAACCCGCACACTTCTCTTTCATAAACTGAGCTACAATAGTGGTAGAGGCGTGGGCGCGATGCGCCGTTCCGAAAGCATCGTTAACATAGATATCGCCATGCTTAGCAAGTTTTTCTGCGAAATCAAGATCTCCTTTTTCTTCTTCTTTATAAAAGCGAAGATTTTCAAGAAGCAACACTTCACCTGGTTTCAGTGCCGCAGAAAGTTTGAAAGCCTCCTCTCCTATGCAATCGCCGCCAAACTTTACCGCTCTTCCAAGAAGTTGCTCTGTAGTCTTAATTGTATGTTTAAGCGAAAACTTTTCTTCAGGTCCATCCTTAGGTCTCCCTAAATGTGACATCAAAACAACACTACCACCATCTTTTAAAATCTTGCTAACAGTAGGTATGGTAGCCCTGATCCGGTTATCATCAGTCACATTAAAACTCTTATCAAGAGGCACGTTAAAATCTACACGAATGAGGGCGCGTTTGTTACTGAAATTAATGTCGTTAATGGTTTTCATTGCACACTTTGGTTTTCTGAAATTAAATCGGGGCGAATGTAATAATTAATTGGTAAATAGATCAATATGCAAATGTGCAAATGAATTACCCTAATTAATTGGTAAATTAGTCGATGTGCAAAGGTGCTAATGAATTGCCTTGATTAACAAAAGTCCAGTACTTCAAAGCTTCTTCACCACACTTGACCCCGTACGTAGTTTTGTTAACTATTCATTCAGCTTTAGCCGCCCAAGCTAGCAGCTAGCAGCTCCCAGCCAGCAGCTATTTCTGTTTAGCTTTAGCCTCATAAGCTAGTAGCTCGAGGCCAGCAGCTAGCAACTCTTAACCTTCAGTCTCCAAACGAAATCCCCAATCCCTTCGCGGCTCGTACCATGTAGGAATTCTTCTTTACAAAGTTGTAGTCTTTGGTGGCTTCGTTGAGGGTTACGGAGGTGATGGCGTTATTTTGGAGGGCTACCATTCTTCCGAATTTTTTTTCTAGGGCAAGCTCAAAGGCTTTTACACCGAAGAGGCTGGCTAATATTCTATCAAAGGCTACGGGGCTTCCACCGCGTTGCACGTGGCCAAGAACCGTTTCGCGGATTTCTGCTTTGCAGCCTGCGTCTTTAAGTTGTTTGGAAAGTTGGTACGCAACTCCGCCAAGGCGCACATGTTCAGATCCTTTCTCGCCTGCAGTGGCTGTGATTGTACCTGCTTTAGCTTTCGCACCTTCTGCAATAACGATGTTAACAAACCCACGACCTTTTTTATAGCGCAGATTAATACGTGTAACAAGTTTTTTTACATCATAAGGAATTTCAGGAATCAAACAGATCTCTGCCCCTCCGGCAATGGCGGTATGTAAACTAATCCAGCCAGCATCACGGCCCATTACTTCCATGATCATAACACGATGATGACTCTCTGCTGTGGTAACTAATTTATCAAAGCTATCGGTAGCAATCTGCACGGCGGTTTGAAACCCAAAAGTCATATCGGTAGCTGAGAGATCATTGTCTATGGTTTTGGGAACCCCAATCATTGGAATACCTTTATCATATAGGGTCTTAGAAATCTTCTGTGAACCATCACCACCAATGTTAATGACTGCATCAAATTTCAAAGCCTTTAATTTCTTAACCAACTCATCTGAACGATCGATAAACTTGGTTGATCCATCAGGTTGCAGCACGGGGAAATTAATAGGACTAGCCTTATTGGTTGTCTTTAGTATGGTACCACCCTTTACATGAATGCCGGCAGTAACTTTACTAGTGATCTTTATAATTTCTTGTGGACTGTTAAATACGCCGTTAAATCCTTCGATGCATCCATAAACCTCCCAGTTTTTTTCCTTGCGTGCACGCTTGGCAACGCCTCTAATAACTGCATTAAGGCCGGGACAATCACCACCTCCTGTAAGGATCAATATTTTCTTGGGCTTCTCCATGATATACGTTTAAGCTGTTTTCTTTTCATAAAGAAAGGTAAAATTAACTATTGACAATATTAAGACCTTAAAATAACCGCGAAATCGCTTTTAAAAATGATCGTTGATTAATGATTGTCATCTGCAGCGTTACTTAATCGTTATGCAACCTGGTCAAGAAACACAATTCTTAACATGAGCCCAACCTGTGAGTCACCTGCGTAAAACTTTAAAAAAATCGAGCTAGCAGCTCAAAGCTAGCAGCCAGAAGTTATAAGTGCATTTCCCTGCTTAAAACAATACCTGATCAATTCCCCGCATAGCTAGTACAAGTGTATTGATAAAGTATAAACCTTTATTGTATTTTTGTGTTTCAAAAGAAAACTCATAAACATGACTGTTGACGAAAAGCTAAAATTCAAAGTAAAAGACCTCTCCTTAGCGGAATGGGGAAGAAAAGAAATTAAGTTGGCTGAAGCCGAAATGCCTGGTCTTATGGCAACACGTGAGGAGTTCGGCAAGCAAAAGCCGCTCAAAAATGCACGCATCGCAGGCTGTCTCCACATGACTATTCAAACAGCGGTGTTAATTGAAACGTTGGTAGAATTAGGCGCAGAAGTTTCTTGGTCTTCTTGTAATATTTTTTCAACACAAGATCACGCCGCTGCTGCTATCGCTGCCGCTGGCATTCCTGTGTATGCATGGAAAGGTATGAACGAAAAAGAATTTGACTGGTGTATTGAACAAACACTTTATGCTTTCAAAGACGGCAAGCCTTTGAATATGATCTTAGATGATGGTGGTGATCTTACCAACATGGTACTTGATCGCTTCCCAGAATTAGTTGCGGGCGTTAAAGGTATATCTGAAGAAACTACTACTGGTGTACATCGTTTGATTGAACGTATGCACAATGGCAAACTTCCGATACCTGCTATCAACATCAATGATTCTGTAACGAAATCTAAATTTGATAACAAGTATGGTTGTAAAGAATCTTTAGTTGATGCTATTCGCAGAGCTACTGATGTAATGATGGCTGGTAAAGTAGCTGTTGTTGCAGGGTATGGTGATGTTGGAAAAGGATCAGCTGCTTCATTACGTGGAGCAGGCGCCCGTGTAATTGTAACTGAAATAGATCCAATCTGTGCATTACAAGCTGCTATGGATGGATTTGCAGTTAAGAAAATGGATGATGCTGTTAAAGAAGCTGACATCGTTGTAACGGCTACTGGTAATTTTGGAATTGTATTGGGTCATCATTTTGAATCCATGAAGGACAAAGCCATTGTTTGTAACATTGGTCACTTCGACAATGAAATTGATGTGGCTTGGTTAAATAAAAATGCTTCTAAAGATGAAGTAAAACCACAGGTAGATCTTTATACTTTAAAGAACGGCCGTCAAGTTATATTATTAGCTGAAGGTCGTTTGGTAAATTTAGGTTGTGCTACTGGCCACCCTTCATTTGTAATGTCTAACTCATTTACAAACCAAACACTAGCACAACTTGAACTTTGGACCAATACAGATAAGTATGAGAACAAAGTTTATATGCTACCTAAACACTTAGATGAAAAGGTTGCACGCTTGCACTTAAAGAAAATTGGTGTTGAATTAGAGATACTTTCTGCTGATCAAGCCAAGTATATTGGTGTTGAAGTGAAAGGACCTTTCAAACCTGATTATTACAGGTATTAGTCGACATCTAATATATTTCAACGAGCCCCGGATCAACCGGGGCTTTTTTTTTGCTTATGGCTCGGTAATTATTTCTATTATTGTCTACCTGAAATTGATATGAAAACTATTCTTATCCGCACTTTACCCATACTCTTACTTTTCTTATTGGGAGCATTTACCAATAAAAACCAGGACAGCCATATTGAATTTGTTTGCATGAAGAAACATCTTGCTTCCAAAAAATGCCACTATAATTTTAAAGTAGATGGTGGAAAATTCCATTACATAGACATTGGTTGTCGTTTTAAGAAAGCCGAGACAGTAGTTAAAGAAGTTAAAGATGGTACACTAGGTCTCGCTAAAGACTGGAAAATTGCTTGTCCGGAGGCTAAAGAGAAAAAAGAAAGCGACGGGTATTGATTAATGTGCAGATTGATTGATGTGCAGATGTGCAAATTAGGGCGGGGTGATAGTCTCTGGCTTCTTCTTTTAATACAGAACGTTTAAGCCAGTAAGTCCTCCCTCAGGTAACGTGTCCTTCATTTATAACTAGATTATCATAATTAGCGATTGTTAGATATTTTCGTGTGTGACCCACGTTTTCTTGTATAGTATATTGACTGAATAATCCGTTGTGGAAGCAAGACAAACAGGATCTCAAGCTCGGTGGAAGGTGTATAAGGTAATTGATTGGTGACTAAGCATTGCCCTATAATTCATTAGTGATAAGTTTAATCTTCATTCTGCGGAATAATTCTACAAGGTCTAACTTGATCATCTTAATAAATAATTTCAATTTACTGATAAGCAAGGTGTTATAATAAACGCAGATGCTGGCATGCCAATTACTTATTCAGGGCAGAACCGTCAGTATTTTTAACTTTAAAATTAACCCATTATGAAAAAATCATTTATCGCAGGCCTTGCTCTACTAGCAAGCATATCTTTTGCTAACGCACAAACTACCGTAACCGCTCCTGCTGCTCCAGCGCCAGTTGCTGCCCCTGAAGTACAACAACAAGAAAGAGTTAAAGTAAAAACTGAAGATCTTCCGGAAGCTGTAAAAAAATCTCTAGCTAGCGAAGATTACCGCGGATGGTTAATAAGTGCTGCTTACGAAGTAAAATCAAAGAACCGTTTTGAAGTTGAGTTGAAAAATGGTGCTGAAACAAAAACAGTAATCGTTGATAAAGAAGGCAATAAAGTTGACTAATATAATACGCAGAAATTCGCTTAGGTAAGTCAATTGAAGAAAGTCGGGAGGATATTCCGACTTTCTTTTTTACTTTCGCCCATGATGCAAGGCGTGTTATTAATTGAAGATGATTTAACCTTTTCTAGAATTCTTGAAGGCTTTCTTACCAGGAATGGATTTGCCGTAACTATAAGCCATAAAGGCAAAAGTGGACTTTCAACTTTTTCTGAAAAACATTTTGATTTGGTATTGCTTGATTACAGGCTGCCCGATATGACTGGGATGGAAATCTTATCTGAAATCAAAGCCACTTCCCCTGCAACGCCTGTCATTATAATGACGAGCTTTTCAGATATCAGAACCGCTATCAAAGCAATTAAAGCAGGCGCGTTAGAATATATAACCAAACCTGTCAATCCTGATGAGCTACTCATGCTGATTAAACAGGGATTAAAAAAAGAAACAAAAAAGAATACTGTAACTACGGAATCTGCTTCCCAATCTTTGCCTAAACTAGATTTTGTAGAAGGCACGAGCGACATATCACAAAAACTTCATGAATACATTCGATTGGTTGCACCAACAGATATGTCGGTAATTATTGAAGGTGAAAGTGGTACAGGAAAGGAATATGTAGCAAGGTCAATTCATCGCTTGAGCAAGCGTGTTAATGCACCGTTTGTTGCGGTTGATTGTGGGGCACTCTCAAAAGAACTTGCAGCCAGCGAATTATTTGGACATGTGAAAGGCGCATTTACTGGCGCTGTTCAAGATAAAATAGGCCAATTTGAAGCAGCTCATGGCGGAACTTTATTCTTAGATGAAGTAGGTAATCTTTCATACGAAGTTCAAGTAAAACTTCTTCGTGCTATTCAAGAAAGAATCATCCAACCCATTGGAAGCAATAAAGAAATCAAAGTTAATGTACGCATCATTACTGCTACGAATGATGAACTTACCGAAAGCATAAAGAGAGGCGGCTTCCGCGAAGATCTGTACCATCGCCTCAATGAATTCAAGCTTACCGTACCGTCCTTACGGGAACGTGAAAAAGATTTGATGGAGTTTATTGATTACTTCCGTGACAAAGCAATTGTTGAGCTCAATCAAAAACCAAAATCATTTCATCCAGATGTAATTGCTTTGTTTAAAAAATATGATTGGCCTGGTAATCTGCGTGAATTAAAAAATACCATTAAGCGCGCAGTTTTACTTAGTGGTGACGAATCTATAGGTATGGAAACTTTACCTAAAGAAATGACCGAATCTATTAAAATACCGGTAGCGAAAGAAATGACTTCTATAACTGCAGAAGCTCCCATCTACGACTTAAAAGCACTTCAGGAAACAAAAGAACGTGAAATGATAATAAAAACGTTAGAAGAAGTGAAGTACAATAAATCAAAAGCGGCCAGGATTCTTAACATTGATAGAAAAACACTTTATCTGAAAATTGAAAGATATGGATTAGAGTAACTTTACGTGGCTTACGATTAGCTCTTTTTCCATGTTGATTAGAATCGTTTTTAATCTCCGTGTGGCGTTGTAAATTCTATCCCTAACAAACACCAACGATTTACCATCCTCCAAATCCACTTCAATTGCACGCAAAAGCGCTGGCAGTTTTAAAATACCTATTTGTCCTGTGCGACCCGCAAGCTTATGTACAATTTCTCTAGTGGCAATTAGATCAGATGTGGTTAGATAACGATCTATTTCATCGAGATCATCATTAGTCTCTTCAATGAATTGATGAATTATAGATTGGAGAAGCGCCTCATCACCCATGATCATGTTTTTAATTGACGAAAGGTCATAAGAGTCATCATCATCATCACTTTCTTTTTCATGTTGATTTGTTAAAGATGAAGCAGTAATACCAATAAAGTTTATTAATTCTTGTTCGCGGAAAGGCTTCGTAAATATTTCGTCAAAGCATTCTTTAATCAACCCCGATTTTTCTACTGGCAGAACATGTGCTGTAAGCGCAACAATACGAGTGTCTTTCTTTTTTTTCTTTCTAATTTCATGACAAAGTTCTATGCCATTTACATCAGGCATTCTAATATCAAGTAATATTAAACCAATGTCTTCATAATGCGCATACTGCATAGCTAACTTCGAGTCTTGAAAAGTTATAAAAGGTATATTATGCTTTTTAAGAATTAAACCACATAGTTTTAAAATAAGTGGATCATCATCAACCACCATTACGCTTCCATGCAAAGTTCTTTGAGACGTAACATGAAGTTGTTCCTCCTCTTTCATTTCACACATTTTCTCAAAGGAGAGTATTACGGTAAACACCGAGCCTTTACCTGGCTCGCTCTCCACTTTAAGTTGTCCGCCCTGTGCGTCAACCAATTTCTTTACAATGGTTAACCCTAGTCCTGTGCCGCCATACTGATGATTTATACTAGCATTTGCTTGCTCAAATTGCTCAAATACCCTATCAATATCTTTGGGATCTAATCCCATGCCTGTATCACTAATCTGAAACTCACAAACTACTTTTTCAGCGCGCTCTTCTACATTCACAGCTAACTTAACATAACCGTGTGTGGTAAACTTTATAGCATTACCTAAAAGGTTATATAATATTTGCCTCAATCTAAAAGCATCACCAAGCACTTGAATATCTTGTCCATTAATGTGATGTGTAAAAGAAAGGTTGCGATGTTCAGCTTGTATGCGGATGCTGGCACTAACCTCTTCAATAACTTTTGTCAAATAGAACGGCTCTTTTTTTAGGGTTAATTTCCCTGATTCTATACGGCTATAATCAAGAACTTCATTAACAATTTGTAACAGATGTTCTGAAGAACTGTGTATTGCTGAAACCGCTTCCAAATCAGCATTGCTCTTTTGCTTTAATTGCTCTGCAAAGCCAAGAATAGATTGTAACGGCGTACGTATCTCATGACTCATGTTGGCCAAAAACTTCTGTTTTACCAAGCCTAACTCCTCAGCCTCTTCTTTTGCTTGAATTAATTGATTTTTATAATAATTACTTCGCGATATATCTGATAAAATTAAGAATAACATTACAGCAGTACCCAAAAAGAAAACAGCTGTAATGACAGCAATACGCTTTATGTTGAAGTTAACAAAGTCAACCGCTTCGGCACTGTTCTGACGCATGAGCAATAATTCTTCTTTTTCAACCTCGTGAAGAATACCGAGCAATTGATTAATCAATATGGTATTGGTATTTATTAACTCCAATTCCATTTCAACCATGTCTCTATTATGTTGTCTATGATCTTGCTCTAGGTTTTTCATTATCTTGCCTACCTCATCAATAGCACTATCTTGTTTAGCTACCGCTAATGTGTCTATGGTTACACTAAGCTCTTCAACAACCTCTATTTTAGTTTCAGTAGGTTGCACCTTCTTTTTGCTAAATAGTCTGTTAAAGAAAGATCGATTGTCTTTCTTCTTCGTTTTATCAACTTCACCAGGTATATAGGTAGTAGTGGTGGTTTTCTTTTGGGTAGATAAGATACTGGAATCACTTGCTATATGGCTGCTGGAAAGAATGCCTGAAAGCGAATCAATTCTTTCACCGAAATCTTTACTATAAAGATAATCTGATTTAATCTTTAGATAGGAAAGAAAAAGTTGATCGCGTTTTGTGATAATGCTGGTGATGGCATTAAGGCGTTGCATTTGCTGTGGATTCTTCCAACCCATAGATCGTAAAGTGTCAACAGCAAATAACAATGATTTTGATTCTAGAAGAAAATTCTCAAAAGGCTTATCAGGATTGCTAATAGCTTCTGCCCTTTGCTGTTGATCAAGCTGTGTAACGTGTTGAAAAAAATTATTAAGTATTCTTATTTTTTCATTTGGTGATGATAACTCCTCAACCGTTCCTAATAACCCATGGAAACTAATGTAGGTTATTCCTAAAGCTAGCACAATAGATAGGCATGCCAATAGCGATGCTGCTATGACTTTACCGCGTATAGCTTGTAAAAATGGTTTTTCTCCAAGTGGCTTATCCATGAATGCTGGTATATTGCTGCAAGTTAATAATTACATACCAGGTAAAGTTTTCACCCAGATAGGTTAACCATTAATCAGGTTACCTGTAAAAAGAACCGCTTAATGTTACTCTTTAACTAATATTTTATAACGTAATACATATTATTAGGCATAATTTTTTTAATCTTGCACTCTTGTACAAACAAACCTTTTATGAAAAAATTATTCTTTTTAGCATTGATTGTAGTTTCGCTAATAACTAGCTCAAGTTTTGCCCAAGTTGACAAGTCCTTTTACCGACAATCTTATGAGAGCAGAAACAACGGCACGTTTAATACTGCAACAAGTTTACTCAGTATTGGCATTGGATTTCCAAATCTTCCTGCTACTGGTATTGGAACCAATCGCGCTAGCATAGGCCCTGTTTATTTAAAGTACGAACATGGATTTATTCGTGATGAAGTGGGATTGGGAGGTCAATTAGCATTTTCACATGGTTGGTATAGACAAGATTTTAACAATACAACGTATAAAAATAATGTTACTGCTGTGAGTTTTGCTCTCTTGGGCTTTTATCATTTGAACAAAATAATACCTGTTAAACATTTAGATGTATGGGTGAATACAGGTTTTGCGATCACTAACGTTGGATATAATTATGATTCAAACTTTGGCGGACCCACCTCAAATACATATACCAATTTTGACATCGTTGCAAAAATTGGTGCTCGTTACTATGTTAAACCAGGATTTGGTCTGTATGTAGAAGCAGGGTCAGATAGAATGAGTACGGTAAATTTAGGAATCACTTTCCGGTTTTAAACCCCATCATTAATTCGGTTATAACTTTAAACAAAGGCCTGATTTGTCAGGCCTTTGTCTTTATATTATTTTGATAGTAATGACCATAACCGTTGCAGCTAAAGTCTTTTAAGATCTTGTGCTTAGATACAGAAAGATTACATTTGCCTCGTAATACGGGTTAACATTTATTTGAACTATTGCATACCCCTTTGCGTTAAAGGTCGTAACAAATCAAAAATTAATTAATATTTTAAATTTTACTCCAAATGGGAAAAGCTATTGAACTCAACGATGCCAATTTTGATCAGATAATCGATTCTGATAAACCTGTACTGGTAGATTTTTGGGCAGAATGGTGCGGACCTTGTAAAATGATCGGCCCAGTGGTAGAAGAATTAGCAGGAGAGTATGATGGTAAAGCTGTAATTGGAAAGTTGAATGTGGATGAAAATCCTGGCGTAACAGCCCGTTTTGGCATTCGTAGCATACCTACTTTATTGGTTTTTAAAAAGGGCCAAATCGTAGATAAACAAGTTGGCGCAGTGCCAAAATCAGTACTAGCACAGAAATTAACAGCGCTAATTGCCTAAGACATTTTTCATAAGAAATGCAACACACCAGAATTCCTTCGGGATTTTCTGGTGTTTTTGTTTAAGGGTTAGGAGCTTGTATCAATATGTGGGATGAAACTATGATAGCTTTCATTCCTTTTATACTTTTGAACCTTAAATAGATGTCGAAACCAATGGGTGAGCAAGCAGCAGTCTTAGAAAAAGCCACGTTAAGGCTTCAGGAAGTTGGTTTTTTAAATGTACCTGTGGATAAAGGTCTTGATCTGAGGGCTGAGATTCTGCGGTTAAAGAAAGAAAAGAATGTGGTGTTGCTAGCCCATTACTACCAGCGGTCTGAAATACAAGATTTAGCAGATTATGTGGGCGATAGCCTTGGCCTCTCCCAGCAAGCCGCTCAAACCAAAGCGGATATTATTGCATTTGCCGGCGTTCATTTCATGGCTGAAACGGCAAAAATATTAAATCCACAAAAAAAAGTTATTCTTCCTGATTTGAAAGCAGGATGTTCTTTGGCAGAATCTGCACCAGCTGATTTGTTTAGAAAATTTCTTGATGAGCATCCAGGGCATACTGTAGTTACTTACATTAATTGCTCTGCTGAAATAAAAACGATGAGTGACATCATCTGCACTTCATCTAATGCAGAGAAAATAATTAATTCTATTCCGAAAGAGACTCCAATAATTTTTGCGCCTGATAAAAATTTAGGACGGTATCTTATTAATAAAACTGGACGCAATTTGGTGCTATGGGAAGGCGCCTGTATTGTACATGAGGCCTTTGCTATTGATAAATTATTGGAACTTCATAAGCAACACCCCGATGCTAAAATCGTAGCACATCCTGAATCAGAAGAACACCTTCTTAAAGTAGCCCATTATGTCGGGTCAACTACAGGCATGATTAACTATGTAAAGAATACACCTAGTGAAGAGTTTATTATTGCCACCGAAGCAGGTATCCTTCACCAGATGTCTAAAGAAGTTCCCAATAAAAGTCTCATACCCGCGCCAAGTCATGAAGACAACACCTGTGCGTGCAGTGAATGTGCTTTTATGAAAATGAATACACTCGAAAAATTATATCTCTGCCTAAAGTATGAGCAGCCTGAAGTTACCTTGCCGGCACACATAATAGAGAAGGCATTATTACCCATCCAACGTATGTTGGACATTTCAAAATAAGTGGTTCAACACTAATTAAAAATCAATTATACGTGCCCCAAACTGACGTACTTATTATTGGATCAGGAATAGCAGGTCTCTCTTTTGCTATAAAGGTGGCCCAACGATTTACTGAACACCAGGTCACTATTATTACGAAAGCAGATAAAAGTGAATCTAATACCAAATATGCGCAAGGTGGTATTGCTGTTGTAATGGATAATCTCACTGACTCATTTGAAAAACATATTGACGATACGATACGCGCAGGAGATGATTTGAGCGATAGAGATGTTGTTGAAATGGTGATTAACGAAGCACCAGAACGGCTTGAAGAAATTATAAAGTGGGGTGTAGCGTTTGATCGAAATGCATTAGGCGAGTTAGATCTTGGCCGCGAGGGAGGGCATACAGCCAAACGTATTGTTCACTATAAAGATGTAACTGGTTTACAAATTGAAAAGGGGCTTATTAAGGAGGTAGAAAAGACACCTAACATAACCGTGCTCTCTCATCATTTTGCGATTGACTTAATAACAGAACATCATTTTAAAAGTAAAATTTCCCTTCCGCAACCAGGCATCACATGCTATGGTGCTTACGTGCTGGATCAGCAAACTTGTAAGATTGAAAAGTATGTTTCAAGGATAACCTTACTTGCTACAGGTGGCGCCGGTCAAGTTTATAGAACCACTACAAACCCTATCATTGCTACAGGTGACGGTATCGCAATGGCCTACAGAGCGAAGGCAAAAGTAAAGGATATGGCTTTTGTTCAATTTCATCCTACCGCTTTCTATGCACCAGAAGATAATCCTGCTTTCCTAATATCGGAAGCAGTACGCGGACATGGGGCTTACCTTCGCACCAAAGATGGTGAGCGCTTTATGTTTAAGTATGACGAACGTGGTGAACTTGCTTCACGCGATATTGTATCTCAAGCTATAGACAACGAATTAATCACGCGGGGTGACGAGGTAGTTTATATTGATTGCAGTCATCTTCCAAAAGAAGATTTTATTAAACACTTTCCTAATATTTATGAGAAGTGTTTAATAAAAGGAATTGACATTACCAACAAATGGATACCGGTAGCCCCAGCGGCGCACTATCTATGCGGTGGCATTGATGTCGATCTCTTCGGTAGATCTTCGATTGTAAATTTATATGCCTGTGGCGAATGTTCACGAACGGGTCTTCATGGTGCAAATAGGCTTGCCTCTAACTCTTTGCTAGAGGCGTTGGTTTATTCTCATCGCTGTTTCCTTGATGTCGAGAATAAGTTACCAAGCATACCTTTAAATGATGCCATTCCTGAATGGAATGCAGAAGGCACTGTTGTTCCGCGTGAGCAAATATTAATTACCCACACGCGCAAAGAACTTCGTGATTTGATGAGTGATTATGTTGCCATAGTGCGATCTAATCAACGCCTGCAGCGCGCTATGAATAGATTGGATATACTCTATCGAGAGAATGAGAAATTATATAGTGAAAGCGTGTTGTCACCGCAGTTATGTGAGTTGCGAAATTTAATTACCATTGCTTATTTAATTACGCAGCAATCTATTGATCAGAAGGAGAACAGAGGGGCGTTTTATAATGCGGATTTTGCAAATCTGTAATCTGTATTAGTAAAGTTAATTCTACTACAAGTTTTCCTGAGTAATTACACGGGTGCTAATCGCTCTATCTAAATTCAGTGATGATGCGCGAAAAGGCTTGCGTATTTCATGGATGGATTGTAGGCGCGCATTAAAAAACCAGAGATGCCCGGGTGGTGCTGAGGCACTCACCGGGCATCTCTGGTTTGATTTGAAGATTAAGTATGGCTCTGGGGAGCCTTACTTAACTTAATCTTCAGTTTTAAACTGCTCTTACGTTTAAAAATTTACAATACGGAGGCTTAGAGTGACAGCTGATAAAAGCGGCTAATCCATTACCGAAGACAATGCGATTATCATTTCTATTATTGGCACTAGCTTCTCTTCTATTTTAGTGTGGCTCAGGAGCCTTACTTAGGGTCTGCTGAAAAAGTTTAAAGTTCTTAAAATATTTTAAATTTTAAATAGGACAGGGATTTTTTGCTGATCTTTAAAAATCAAGTGCTAGGAAAAATGCCAAAAGCCGTAAAAAACCGTGCATCGAAACAAAGCTACCTCAGTCAAGGTCAGCCCTTACTCGATGGATTTGTAACACCCTTTTCCAAACAATTAAATGTGCGTAACCGTTGGGTTGTACTAGGCCACAAGATTCATTGGGATGATATAGTAAGTATCTATTGCAAACAAATGTATAATGCTAAGACCGGAGCCAGCAGTATAAATCCGCGAGTCATAAAAATATCAATATTTACTTTTTTTTCAGCAGACCCTAATTAATCTTCAGTTTTAAACTGCTCTTAACGTTAAAAATTTACAAATAGGCGAGGCTTAGCGTTACAGCTGATAAAAGCGGCTAATCCATTACCGAAGACAATGTGATTATCATTTCTATTATTGGCGCTAGCTTCTCTTCTATTTTCATATACTATATTTTGCCATTATCAGCTGTTTTTACAGAAAATACCATATCACTACTTTACCTCCCACCCATAGCTTGGCCTAGAACGACTTTAATCTGAAATATGCTGAATTAAATTTTAAAATAATATGAATCTCAATATAGCTAGCGCATAGCTGTTTCAAATTAAAACCGCTAGCCCTGAAAGGGCTTTATCATCAACACAGGGCAAAGCCCTGTGAAGCCCTGTGACAAGAATATATCGTCCCTACAGTACTTAGTTAACTTAGGTTCACGTCTATGATGACGCCACTGACCGGTGTGAGAGAATGTTCAGTCAAAAGCAAGCATAGAACTTTTACAACCTTAAACATGCTTCTTCTATGATTCGCCAACTTAATGACATTGGGCATTCTGGATTCTTATCATATTTCGATATGTAGCTATAAAGTTCGACTTCGAGTTGCTATGTTGATATTTATTTTGCCTTACAGGGCCATTGTTATAATATAGTTTACGATGGCAGGGCTCTGCCCTGCGTTAGTGATTTTGCCCTTGAAGGAATGTTAATCTTGGGTCAATTAATTCCTTTGATTAATGAATCGTTTTGAGTTTGATGCCCTGATTTGTTGTTGTATTATCCTTCCCTCACTTTTACCGGAGCAGTAGTAACGCCGGATGAATGGCTAGAAACCTATTCAACAGAAATCGACACCAAACCTACAATGCGAACCTTGTTTTTATAGAATGTTATCACTTGCCACCTTAGAAACCAACGTACGATTGTGAAATCGAATTTAGAAATAATAGCTTGAATCAGAATTAGATTCGTGTTAACTACACTTTATAATAGAATAAGTCTTTTCAATTTTTATACTTTGGAGATTATAAATATTAATCAATTAAGCATTTTGCAGCGTATTTACACGCTATGATTATCTCAGCCATTGAACTTATACTGTCTATTAAACTGTATGAATCTAATTATAAAGATGAACACGAATTTTGCATCAGATTTTTGCAGTTACTGAAAAATCCCAATTGCTACCTTCGGACTTATTTACCCGGGCATATTACGGGATCGGCATGGATCATTGATGAGACGCATAAATATACCTTACTCACCCATCATGCTAAACTTGATAAATGGCTACAGCCAGGAGGCCATGCAGACGGAAATGAAAACATAACAGCGGTTGCATTGCTGGAGGCCAATGAAGAAACCGGATTGAAAAACATTCAACTTTTAAACCACAAGATTTTTGATCTTGATATACATACTATTCCCGCACGAAATGATTTTCCTGAGCACCTTCACTATGATGTCAGATTCATAATGCAAGCATCCCGTAAGGAGCCACTTACTATCACAGAAGAATCAAAGGATTTACAATGGGTATTACTTGCTAATCTGGAAAAGTATACAGCAAACCAATCGATACACAGAATGAAGGAAAAAACAATTAGTCTAGCTTTATAGAGCGTGCTTGTAAATTATAAACTTAGCTTCTAGCCTCTGGCTGCGAGCTACTAGTTTGATGCTAGAAACTTTCAAGCTTACACACACCAGTAGAAGCCAGGAGCTAAAAGCCCGTTAGCTAAGAGCTATTAGTTTGGTGTTAAAACATTCAAGTTTGCACATACTGCTTAGAAGCTAGTAGCTAGCAGCTCGTACGTGTTCATTAATAGCTGGCTTCTTGCTGCGAGCTACTGGTTTGGTGCTCGAAACTTTCAATCTTACACACGCCAATAGAAGCCAAGAGCTAAAAGCCCGTTAGCTAAGAGCTATTATTTTGGTGTTAAAACTTTCAAGTTTGCACGTACTGCGCAGCTAGAAGCTCGTACCTGTTCATTGGTAGCTGGCTTCTTGCTGCGAGCTACTGGTTTGATGCTAGAAACTTTCAAGCTTACACACGCCAATAGAAGCCAAGAGCTAGAGCCGTTTGCTAAGAGCTATTAGTTTGGTGTTAAGACTTTCAAGTTTGCACGTACTGCTAGAAGCTCGAAGCTCGAAGCTCTTTTAATATTCTTTCCATAGTTTTACTTTTGACACTACATATGGCAAGCATTGGCAGAGACATAGCGAAGGCTAAACAATTACTTGAAAGTGGTATGCTTGTGGGTATTCCTACAGAGACCGTTTATGGACTAGCTGGCAATGCACTTGATATTTCGGCGGCAGCTAAAATCTTTAGCGTAAAAGATCGGCCTCAGTTTGATCCACTTATTGTTCATGTAGCTAGTCTAGCGGTTGCAAAAAAATATGTCGAAGATATTCCAGATCAAGCGATGCAGCTTGCTGATAAATTTTGGCCAGGACCTTTGACGCTATTGCTTAAGAAGAAGAAAAACATTCCCGATATTATCACGTCAGGGTTGGACACAGTTGCGATTCGTTGTCCTAATCATCCATTGACGCTTGCATTACTTGGGTCTATAGATTTTCCATTAGCTGCACCAAGCGCTAATCCTTTTGGATATGTAAGTCCAACTAATCCCACGCATGTGGATGAACAACTTGGAGGAAAAATAGAATACATATTAGATGGTGGTGTATGTGCCGTTGGCATTGAATCTACCATTGTTGGATTTGAGGATAATATGCCCATTGTATATAGAATGGGTGGTCTTAGCTTAGAGAACATTGAAAATGTAATTGGAAAGGTACACGTACAAACGCATTCCACCTCCAACCCCAAGGCACCAGGCCAGCTTAAAAGCCATTATGCACCTAGTAAAAAGGTAATTATAGGTAAGATCGAAGAGCTGATTTTAAATCACGTTGGCAATGGATCAAGAGTCGGGATTCTTTCATGGGCAAAGGATTTTAAAACTCCCTATCAATTTATCCTGTCGCCTAGCGGAAATAATGAAGAAGCAGCAAAAAACTTATTTACAGCCCTGCGGGAATTTGATAAAATGCCCATTGATGTTATCTTAGTAGAGCTGGTTCCGGAAGAGGGATTGGGTAGAGCGATTAACGATCGGTTAAAGCGCGCAGCTGCCTTATAAGTTCTTCTTCTATGAACTATTGATTATTTCAGGCTGTTTCGGTTCAAAGATTCATATGATGACTAAACAAAAGATTAAGGTTGACATAATTTCAGATGTGGTTTGTCCTTGGTGTTACATTGGCAAACGCAGACTTGAGAAAGCCATAATCAAACTAAGTGACCGATTTGATTTTGAATTAGAATATCATCCTTTCGAATTGAACCCCAATATGCCACAGAATGGATTGAGTCAGAAAGAGTATCTCAGTAATAAATTTGGAGGCGATGAACGATACGATCAGATTACGGATAATACAACTGATGTAGCCGTAAAGGAAGGGCTTGTATTTGACTTTGCCAATCAGGAAATATCACCCAATACTAGAAATCTTCATGCAATTATTCAATTAGCGAAAGAAGAAAATAAACAATTAGAAGTGGTTGAAGCTTTCTTTCAAGCTTATTTTGCTAAGGGTATCAATTTATCACAGCATGAGAATATAATAAAAATTGGTACAACTGCTGGAATCCCGAGGGAAAAAATAGTAGCCTGTCTTCACGATGATGACGCAAAACTTCAAATAGAGATAGCTGAAAGCGAAATTAGCAAGCTCGGTATTAGCGGCGTTCCATTCTATATCATTAATAATCGATATGGCATCTCAGGTGCGCAATCACCTGAAACATTTATTGAGGCATTTGAAGAAATAGGATCGGCTGTTGCGGTAAGCCACGACGCTTGTAACGTAGAAAACAAAGATTGTTAACAATATACTGTAAGATCATTTTTTCTCTAACTCACTTTGTTTTACCGTAGCCATGTGAAGTGATCTTTTACCATTTTCGTTCACAACCCATATTGGAGTTATTATACCATTCTGTGCTGCTATGCTTAGATAAGGACCTTTAATAAGAACGCCTTGGGAACTTTCTGAATCTGACATAGTAAAAGACTGCTTGCTAACTTTGGTATTTGTAAAAGATGCACCACCGTCTTTAGAGTAAGCTATAAACACGTCTGTACTTTCATCATCCGCTTTTTGTTGATTATAGTAAGCTATGTATATATAACCATTTGATTGATCGATAGCCATTGCAGGCATAAATTGCAAAGTCCCTGGTTCATCCTTATTAACATATAAAGGACTTGTCCAGTTATCTCCTCCGTTATGGGAACGAATGAACGAGATATCTAAGTCATCACTCTGTTGGCGCTTTTGAGTACCCAATAAATAAAGGCTATTAGAATACATGCTTTTGCTATTATCGCAAAGAAGTATAGGTTGGTCCATCTCGCGGTTGAAACCATTCACGGCAAAATCAGCATACTTTAATTGACTAACGGTAATGTCATTACTAAGCCACATGCTTGCATCATCGTAAGAGCGGTCCATATGAACTTTGCCTTGATTTAGCCAAGCAACAAAAATTTTTCCGTCCACCATTACTGCAGTCTTAGCTCCCAATGCTTTGTTATTCGAAGAGCATTTGCCCGGCATTTGTGATAACGTATCTGGCGCACTCCACTTCCTTCCTTTATTGCTAGACATACTGAACAAAATTTTTGATTGATCATTACCAATATTTGAATGTGTCCAGGTCATGTATAAATTTCCTTTCACGTCAACAGATATCCAGATTTTGTCACAATGGCTAGGAGAAGTGAGTTCAATGCCTTCTAGATTCTGCCAAGTTTTTCCACCGTTTTCTGATCGTTGGACTATTATTCCGCCTCCCGCTTTGCGTTCTTTATCTACCGCGAACAGCGTATCTGATACGTAGGCATAATAGAAATTACCTTTTGAGTCCGCTATTAAAGAAGACGTACTTTTAAGATTATCATTCGGATTCACGACAGCTTTTTGCCAAGTCTTACCCTCATCAAAAGAAGTACATACAAAACGATGGGTAGCACCAGCTACAATATTCTTTGGATTTTTAGGATTGATTGCAATAACCGATGCAAAGGGCTCGTTTCCTAGGTCCAGTATCGTATCTTTTAATTGGGCTGTGCTAGGAGTGGTTGAAAATATGACGGGAATTAATAAAAACGTAATTTTAGATAGGTTCATATAACAAGTACTTTATTTAAGTAAAAATACGTTTTGGCTGCAATAAGCTATTACCTTTAAATCTATTACTAAATTGGCTAGCTATGATTTATACTACTAAAGGGAAATAAATTCTACAAATTGTGGAATAATGATACAAAATATATGAATTTTAACTTATTCATTAATAACATGTTATAAACCTCCAGACTTCTGATGAATCCAATTCATCGGTGGCATAGTAATTTCAGCGTTGAAAGGTAAAAGCTGAAAAGATTTGCGTCATAAATTGATATGCATTGGCAAACAAACGATTAAAAACTATGACAATTAAATTTATTCCTGTAATAGCTATTGCTGCAGTATTTTTTAGCTGTGATAAACAAGAAAAAATACAATTGCAGTCAAAGGTTGACTCCCTTCAAGTTGAATTAGAAGCAAGTAAACAAACTGCCAGTACGCTACAAGAAGTTGGCGTTCTTTTGGATTCAATTGACGCAAACAGACAATTGCTCCGTACCCACATGGTTGAAGGAACATCAGTTAACGATTATAAAGCACGATTGAACAATGTTAACCAGTATGTTAAAGAAACCGAGGCAAAAATCGCAGCTTTGGAGAAGAACGTGCAAAAAACTTCAGGTTATGCTGGAACAATAAAACGCTTAAGAGCAGAATTATTAACGAGCACTCAACAACTGGCTGTTTTACACCTTGAAGGTGAAAGATTAAGAGGAGAAAATCAACTATTATCACGTAACGTTTCTGATAGAGACTCTCTTCTTAATGAAAAAGCTGAGTTTATCAAAGTTAAAGAGCAAGATTTGGCTAACTTAGAAACAAAAGTTGTTCAAATTAATGATGAGGCTAAAACAAATCAAGCAAATCTTTACTTCGCCCAAGCTCAAGCACTTGAAACTGCGGCTGCTAGAACTAAATTTGCACCTCGTAAGAAAAAAGAAACACAGCGCGAAGCGCTTGAACTTTATAAGATAGCTCTTTCGTTAGGAAAGACAGAGGCTCAATCTAAGATTGAAGAACTCGAGAAAGCAATTGGTTAATTGGTCAAATTCAGAATATAAGAGCCGGGTAAACCGGCTCTTATTTAAAAATCTTACTGAACGATACGAAGCAGTCTTCTTTTTGGGGGGCTTTAAAGAGGCTGCTTCTTCGTTCTACTTACAAAATATTAATTAGAGGAGAGAAGCTCTTTAATTTCAGTCTAGAACGAACGAGACAGCTTACTTTTTGGGGGGCTTTAAAGAGGCTGTTTCTTTGTTCTTATTACCAAATAGAAAGAATACCGATGGTGCTTTCTATCACAGTCTAGAACGAACGTAGCAGTCTTCTTTTTGGGGGGCTTTAAAGGGTCTGCTACTTCGTTCTTTTTTTATGCCTTTTTAGTAATCGGTCGGTAGTATTCTTCGAACTCGCCTAGCACTGGCATTCCTACAGACGCATTCGTCTTATTTATTCATGAAATCATTTGCACTAAAAATATCCTGCTGTAAGCGCCATGCTAGACTATTATTATTCATGAAATTGTAGTTGGCGCTTTAGTGAGTGCAAAGTTCCTTAGCGGCAACTCGAAAGGATAAGTTTAAATTTAACTAAATTCGTTTGTTAAGGCAATTTGGCGATACCCATATATAGTGCATTATTTCCAATGAGAGCAGGCTTTTTCAAAGGTTTTGAAGAGAAGAGAATGACATCGGATGAACCCCATAGAGAAGAAAAGCCATTGCTTTTGGGCGGACATGGTTTATAGTAATGATCAGACTTTCCAATCAAATACTGCATCTGTAATAGTTTGATCTGGAATAAAAGAAAATAACTGGCAAAGATAGATGACCTGATATTTTAATATTACCCATGATGTTTTGGTGTGGTAACTCAAACATTATAAAAAAGGTGGTTGTACAAGGTACTTCCGCCGCATTTATTTTTGTCAGATGACAGTAAATTGGGATTACTAAATCGGATCAACATCATCGTCATCATCATTAGGCTTAGACAGCGATTGCTTAATCTGCTAGATGAAGGCTTGCTTTAAAATGTAATTATGGTGATGGGTTATGATCACGCTTACAGCGCACTCTTGATGTAAACATACCGCAGTTGGAGAGAATTGATTGGTACTATTGAAATCCGCTTAAGCGAATATCTAAACTCTATTATCGATAAATTTTTTAATCTTTCTGCTTTGTCCGCTTAGTTGTATTTTTTCTATTTCTTGATGATTCGAGAATGAAAGCATGGGAACAACCCTGAGACGAGATTGAAAAATAGAACGTAGGTGACTTTCGGTAGGTATCTTATCGCTCTCTTCAACAAAAAGATGAAGCTTAAGCTCATCGGTACCTAAATTTCCGGTGAAGGTCTCTACTACATAATCACGAATATGTTCAGAAGCATTAAGTATTTCAAAAATACCTTGTGGATAAATGGTGGTACCCTTCAGCTTAATCATTTGTTGCTTTCTGCCAACGATCGGACCGAGGCGCGACGTATTTCTACCACATGGACAAGGGTCGTTATAAACCGCTGCAATATCTCCAGTTTTATACCTCAGCAAAGGCATGCCTTCAACGCCGAGCGTTGTAACTGTTACTTCGCCCGTTTGCCCTGGCGCAACTTGTTTATTATCCTCATTCAAGACTTCAATTATAATTAATTCTGGATGATGATGACCCCCTCGCGATTCACCGCATTCTGTAAAAGCTGTTTGCATTTCTGTTGATGCGTACGTGCTATATAGATCAATATTCCAAGCCTCCTTTATTTTTTTACCAATAATATTCAATGCCAAATCCGTTGTGCGTAAACTTTCTCCTATGCAAACTGCTTTGCGAACGGATGAAGAGTTGAGGTCAATGTTTTGCTCATCAGCAAATTCTATAAGCTTAATAATAAATGAAGGGACTGCTACCAAGACAGTCGGTCTTAAACGCTCAATAGTTTCCCATTGCATAGCAGGTAAACCAGGACCAACACGTATTACCCCTGCTCCTAATTTGTGTATGCCGTGATAATAGGCAATGCCTGCCATAAACTGCCTATCTAGGGTAAGCATCAATTGATATAAATCTGAACCAGATCCATCGGCGCATGCAAATGAAATGCATTCGTTATAAGCTAGGCGCTGTAAATCATTTTCTGTTAGTGCAATAGTTACTGGCTTTCCCAACGTACCCGACGTGCTGGTGTATTCTATAATTTTATTTTTAGAAACACATAGAAAATCCCAATTGAATTTTTGAAGGTGATCTTTATTAGTTGTTGGCAACTTCTGCAAATCATCTAAATTCTTTATGTCCCTAATGTCAATGTTGTGATCATTGAATTGCTTCATGTAAAAAGGAGATTTCTGTTGTAAATACTGCAACAACTCTTTCAATTTCTCCTCCTGAAAACTTTTAATGTGTTGCGTGGTTTGCAACTCTAATTCGGGTACAATCTTCATTTTTCAATAATTACAACAGCACAAGCCATAGCTTGCACATGCGAAAGTGAGACATGTATCTTATTCCAATCTTGTTCCTCGGCTAGCGTTTTAAAATTTCCAGAAAGTATAATGTACGGTTTACCTGCCGCATCGTGATTTACCTCAATTTCCTTTAAATCAAACCCTAATGTAAGTCCCCCTCCTGCCGCTTTTAAAAATGCTTCTTTTACTGCAAATCTAGCTGCGAAATGCTGGGCACTGCTTGCCATCCGTTCGCAATATGCTATTTCTAATGCTGAAAATATTTTCTCCTTAAAGCCATTGTCTTTACCAATGCTTTTCTCTATCCGTTGCACCTCGATCATATCAATGCCAGTCCCTATGATCATTTCAACTCTTCCCTAATTGAATTTAGATTTTTTTCCATGTGCTCACGCTCCTGTGCAGTTGCTACTTCTTTCGAAAGCCCTTGCTTATAAAATAGTTTTGCTTTCCCATATTCTTTTTTGTCGAAATAGTAATCGCCAGCAAGCATAGCAGCTTGATAAGAATTTGGATTCCATTTTACTACGCTATCAGGATGCATGTCGGTACGATGCTCGAATGGAAAACGATACCGTGAAAATTTTACATAGTCACGATAAGTCTTTGTAAGCATGAAACTATCTGCTGGTATCTCATGCGCCTTATCATATATCTCAGTGTTGGTTGTGAGTCGTTCATTAAAAATTTTATTTAAATCGTAACACACAAATTTTCCGAGTTGCCAAGGTGCTGTAGAAACCCAAACTAATTTTTTCTCTGGTTGAAATACGATGCCATGATGAGCCACCAATTGATTTATTGATTTTTCATTACCCAATCCAATGTCACTATCATTCAACCCTGTCTGATTACGAAGTATTTTTACTATATCATTTACTGAAATCTTATCAATTTTATTTACAAGTTCCTCAACCCGTTTTTGGCGGTAAGGCGATGCACTGGTTTTCATGTGATCAAGATTCAGCTGTGTGTTTCCCAGTGTCTTGCTTTGAAAGTGATTGGTACATACAATTTGATTTTTACCTGACTCAAAGATGTCAATACCATCAGGAGATTTCTCTATGACGACTGCCCGCTTATCTTTGGCAGACCCTATCAGAAAAGATTCAGCCACGAACATATTTCGTTTCTTAGCAATTGCAAAAGCCTCGTCAATAGTAGAAGCGTATTGAAGAATTTCTCTAGCAACTAATGACACCGGGGTAGCTGAACCTGACGGCATATCTGACTTGGCAGCGTTGATAGTGACTGTTAGACCTTCTATATTCATTCCTGATAGTACACCAATCATTCCACCCCACGTTACCATCATAAACTTATGGCCTTGTGAAGGATTATAAAAAGCGATGATTTTATCTTCAGCAAACTGATCACCAACAAAAAAATCAAAATTTCTACCAATAACCAGGGAGCTATCTTCAGTATGTTCACCCCATGCAGCAAAGGCAGTGCAGCCAATAAGCGCCATGTTTTGCAATGCATGACCAATGTCATGGGCTGCATGATAATTTAGTATGCGTTGATAGGGTGGAGCGATGTAATCAAAGTCATGTGATGCAGATTGCGATACACCAAAGATTTCAAGTTTACTTTCTTCGGTTATGTGATCTTCAAGATCGCGGTTAAACCATCCTATAAAATATTTTAAAAAATTGATATAAAACTCAGAGGGCACAAGTTGGTGGAGTTGTTCATTAAATACTACCTCCTGATGTTGAACAAGTTCTTTCGTAAGTTTGCCATTGATTACACCGCGCTCAAAAGGTTCGCCTTCAAGGTACAATTCATACAAGCCGCTTTCACTTCTCTTGAACCAACTATTGCCAATTGTATAAAAACCTCTTTCTACTTCTTTACGCTCAACTTGTACGATGTCAGTATTTTTTGGTTCCGGCGGATGAACGGTAGCAACAATGCGTACATACACAATAAGACAAATTAGAAGGGCAATAAAACCTCCTAAAATGAACAACAATATTTTTAATGGCTTACGCATTATTAATTTTTTCAAGCAGGTAGTCTGTACCAAATATACTCGCGCATGTTACAATAGATCCAACAGTAACACCCAAGACTCCATGCATATTTAAGTTCTGCCCTGTAAGATAAAGATTAGGAATTTTTGTACGCGGAGAAATAAAAGTCTTCATTGGTTCGCGATAATCCTTTGTCACACCATATAAAGATCCATCTCCGTTTCCGATATAATCTCTCCATGTAAGTGGTGTTGATACGTAATAGCTTTTTATACACGTACGAAATCCTGGAAAACGTTTTTCCGTTTCATCAAAAATTTTCTCCGCTTTCTCAATTTTAAATTGTTCATAATCGTCACCTCTATCGTCTTCTTCAGAGACTGTATTAAATGTCTTTTCCCACTTCTTCATTTCGCTAAAATGCATGTAGGCCATGAGTGTAACACCCTCTGCATACTCGGTTGTTTTGGAAGACGCAGTAAAAAACATGGCATAGCCATTAGGCCAATTCTCCGGTGTATAATTAATAGCCGTCCAAGGATCATTCTGGCTAAAACAATAGAAGTTATAATTGAGATATTTGAAGGTGTCTTTCTTCATTACTACATTAACACATAAAGTAGAAATAGAATTCTCGAGGCTCTTTATTCTATTTCGATAGGCTTTCTTAATCACTTCACTACCTGCCAATTCTAAGGTTTGCTGTGGATGGATGTTAGAAATAAACTTGTCACCATAAATCTTCTTCCCATCGTGCATTTCCGCATATTGAATCAACCCCTCCTCCTCAACCAATTTTGTTACTTTGGTATCTCGTAATATAACCCCGCCGCGTGTTGTAATTTCCTTTGCAAGAAAGCGTGCAATCTGAGAACCTCCATCAACAAATCGATACGAACTTTCAATGTAACTGTTGATTACTAAAGCATGAACGTAAAACGGAGTCTTGTCTGCTTGGCCAGCATAAAGCAAGTTTGTTCCGCCTAATACATTTTGAAGTGTAACATCTTTAGTTAGTGTCTCTATGAAAGATTTGGTATCCGTCTCAAGTGCATCTAGTTTATCTGATAAGCCGCCACTACGTAAATTGTAAAGTGGAAACTTATTGCAAACATCTTTGATAGCTTCACAATATTTCCGAATAGCTTCCTCCTCTTCTGGAAAATCTTCAACCATCGTTTTTATAAACCGATCGTAGCCTTGTGCGTAACGATAAATTTTTGGATCATCTCCAAATGCAACCGCGTCAAAAACACCTTCATCAAGCTTGCGCAGTTTTACCTTCTCCATTATGCCCAGGTACTTGAATAGCTGATACATATTTTGGCCCTTCTCTAACCCACCAACATAGTGAACGCCAGAATCAAAGATAACTTTGTCACGGGCATAGGTTTGCAATGTCCCTCCTATTTGCTTGTTCTTTTCAACAATACAAACTGAATAGCCTTCTTTGGCAAGCACTACACCACATGCAAGTCCACCCATGCCGCTGCCAATAATAACTGCATCGTACTTTATCATTTACCTTTTCTATTTCTGATTACAAAAATAACATTAGATGTAAACTTTGTGTCGTCTAATATTTCTACATCCAATCCGTACTTAGTAGCTTCCTGATGAATGGTTTCACCCGACATGAAATTAAGTGCGTTCGTTGACTTATTAAACTTCAACAGCTTAACAGAGAAGAACTCAGAAAGTTGCGTGCCTTTGTGTTTTTCAGCCATATCTTTATTGCCTTCCCTAACAATTACACAACCACCTGGACTAATAGCAGCAAAACTTTTTTGAAGCATCAATATCTGCTTTTCAGGCTGCAGATAGTGTAACACATCAGCAATGATAATGACATCGAAAGTTCTACCAATATTGTACTGTGTAATGTCTGAGGCGACAAAATTTATTTTCTCAGATTTTGAATAGCAGTGATTTGCTACAGTTATTTTTTCTTCATCGTAATCAACACCTACTATTTCTCTTTGGTCTGATAAAAAGTGGAGCATGTAGCATAGAAATCCATATCCACATCCCAGATCTAAAACAGATGCATTTGTTGATATTAATTTATGGAACGGTTCATAATTCTTTTCAAGACTTAATTTTACGCGCATATACCACTCTAATACCGGACCTTTAAACAAATAATTGCTGATAAGCCTTCTTCGGAAATAAGCAGGTGTCTCGCGTTCTCTCGCAATTTTATTGTATGACTCTTTAAAATATCGGCTAACACCTTTTGTCTTTTCTGCATAGGTGATACCGAAGCGTGTGTCTTGCGGTGTAATCCGGGGCAAAAACTTTAACACCATAATTCCCTTATCTACGTAAAGCTCATTCTTTGCTATGAGATTTCCTGATCCATGAATAATTAATGGCAAAATGTCAATCCCCAAATTGTCAGCCAAAAAAAACGCGCCTTTGTGGAAACGCTTTATTCTTTTATCTGATGAGCGTGTTCCTTCCGGGAACACCAAAATTGAATAGCCCTGCTTAACACGGTCGCGCATACGTTCAAGATTTTCTTCTGCTCCTTCTGTTGCCGGATAGTATTCTGCAAGTCGCACTACAAAACCCATTACTGGAGAATTCCAAACCCAATCACTTGTGACCAATAAAATTTTTGGAGTGAGTGCTATGGTTGCTAGAATATCGAGAAAGGATTGATGGTTTGCGATAACAATGGCAGGCTTATCAAAATTGTAATGTTCATCCCGAATTACGTTAGCCGTGGCACTAGATATTGAAAAAATAAATCCAGTGAGTTTACTCATGATAAAGTGGAAGACTACTTTCGTCTTTTCCCTGTTAAAAGGTAAAATTCGAAACATGATAAACGCAAGTATGGTCAATACAAAAGCACCGAAAGTAAAGTACAAGTACGGAACACAAGAGAATAATGAACGAAATGCCGTTCTCGGCGTTTGTCCTCTTGAAGCGGGTCCACTTATCATTAACCTAAAGAAAAACGGCATGATAGTTTGCGACATAACGAATACACATACAATACCAATAATTGAAATTGCCGCGATGGATTTAAGTGCTGGATGCTGTGCAAAGATGAGTACGCCTAAACCTGAAATGGTAGTAATAGCAGAGAGAAAAATAGACGTTTTGATAGAGGGCATACTATCTTTTCCGGTTCGATATTCTTGCTGCAAGCCATCCATTATAAAGATACTGTAGTCATCGCCTAACCCGAAGATGAAGGTAGATACCATGACGTTAACAATATTAAATTCTATACCTGCAAGCGCCATTATACCAAGTATCCATATCCAAGAAATAAGCATGGGTACAAAAGTTATCAAGGCAAGCTCAATGCGCCCATAGGCTATAAGCAGCGCAAGAAATACAAGTATGGATGTAAATGTTACAATGAAATTAAAGTCAGCGTTAACAAATTTTACGAACATGTTAGTGAGCATTTGCTTATCAAGCGCATGCACATTGCTGAACGATTCTAACTCATTATAAAGAATCGATTTTTTAGAAGGGTCAACTTTTGCAAGGGTCACTATAGATGCTTTACCATTCTTTTCAGTGATGTAATCATCAAAGAAATTGGCACGAATAGAATGAAGAGATTCGTGCGTTGCCGGTGAATATTTTTTATTTAACAGCGAGTCAAAATTATTATAAATAATAGGAGAGAATTTCAGTTTGGCCCCTTCTTCTTTAAGTGTAGAAAGCAACCCTTGCTTCTTCTCAGAAGTCCAGTAAGTGTTCCATTTATTGATACGTCCTTGCTGCAGTGAATCAGAAACAATGAACGTAGATACCGAAGATATTTTATTAACTACACCTTCTTGTTTTAATTTACTAAGGACCGGGTTTATTGCTTCATTATTTCGAAGCGCATTTTCAAGATCTCTCCCCTCTGTAACAATGTAAACCGAGCTCAATGAAAATTTGTTTAGCCGGTTCAATTCATCTTGGGCACGCTTGGTTTCGGTGTTCATGAAATTCAAACTATTCATGTCGGTGTTGAATTGTACGCGCTGTGCAAAATAAAATAATACAGGGGTAAGCAGCAGAATGCCAAACACGAGATATTTGTTTGATTCGAACCTGTGCATTGAAAGTCTATCCACCCACGTGTTATGATGTTGATGTGCGAAAAAATCATTACGCACTAGTTGTGGAAGGAAGATCAGCGAACTCAATGCTGCGCCAATCAAACTAAATCCTGCAAACAAACCTAGATCTCGCAGTACAGCTGCATTTACAAATTGTAAGCAGAAGAACGCTAATACAGTAGTTGTGCTTCCAATAGTCATTGGTTGAACAAGATCCTTGATCACTTCACGCACGTTACCTGTATGACGAAGGTGCGCAAGAAAATGCAATGAATAGTTTACCGCTATGCCAAGAATTACAGAGCCTGCCCCTATGGCAATTACTGAAATAAAACCTTGAATAAGATAAACACATGACAACGAAAATAAAGCACCAAACAGAACAGGTATGAGAATTATAATCGGGGCACTTTTCTTTCTGAGGAAACCAAAGAGAAAGATAATTAACAACACCATCATCAGCGAAAGCGTAAGAATGGTATCACTTCTTAGTTGCTTTGCATTGCCTGCCGCCACCGCTGCTGCGCCGAAATATAAACCATTAACATCTGGGTGTTTCTCACTAACAGTCATAATAAGATTATCGAGACCTTCAACCATCGTACTATTATGGCCGGTGTCATTCGGTGAATAGGTAGGAAGAATAAAGAACAATAAGTGTTTATGATCACGCGTAACAATATAATTGTCATACAGCTCGTAGTTCTCATCGAACTGCAAACCTTTAAGTTTCTTCACGGCCAACATTGAAATACCTACCGCATCTTTCGCAATCATACGCTTCATAACAATACCAGCAGGTGAAACCAACTGGCGGTAGCCGTTCTCCAATGTAGTTTTTACAACATCGGGGCGAATGAGCGAATCGATCTCTTTGTAATCGTGATCATCTAAAAATACTGGAAGGTAATCGCTCAGTGTGCTGAACATTTGTAGCGCCAGCTCATCGTCAACTTTGTAGTTTATTTTTCTGATGTAGGTTGCTAAGTCCTTCTCGATGTTGGCGACAAGCTCATCAGTATAAGCGATCAGACTATCGGGTTGAGGTTGGGCAGTAGAATCTTTTAATGATATCATAACCACCATCTTCTCCATAAACTTTGAGTTTTGAAAAACTTCATTAAGCTTTTCTACCTTCTCATCATTGGGAAAAAATTTCGTTACATCTTCTTCCAGTTCAACTTGATATGCGCCAAAACCAATCAAGACAAATAAGCACAGGAACAAACCATAGAACGCGGCTCTGCTCTTTTGGAAAAAATTATATACACCAATAAAAATGTAATCCATAATCTAAATTAACCTATCTGCAATTTCTGTTAATCTTGCGCGGCTACAATTAAAAATACAATTGTTTACGCTAATTATATCAACTTCTTTCTTCGTGGAATCTTTAATAAAACAAAGGTCAACAAGGCAAAAAACAAACCTGCTAACACTGCCAAGGTTATACCTCCTAAAACATACTGTAGAAAACTTTTATGAATTACTTCTAAGTCAAAGCCCTTGTCAAACGAGAGTGATTCTGCACGCTTACCCATCCATATTTTACCAGTAAGATGGCTTAGGTAAAGGACCACAGGTATGAAAGGTGGAAGGCTAATATTGGCCGCAATTAAAACCAATGCCTTGTTTAACTTAAAAAAGATAGAAATGGCAATGGCTATTAGCATCTGAAATCCCCACAGTGGAACAATGCCCATAAAAACACCGAAGCCTACGGAAATAGCTTTTAATTCAGCAGACTCGTGGGGATTAAAAATAAGATCAAAGAGGATTTGCCTGAAGTTTTTTTTTTAATACCAAGGAAGAGATCTCTTGGTTTAATGTAAAGCAGTGCCATGGTGACAAGCACGGTATTCAGAATACTTATTCTGGAAAAATCTTTGAAGGGCCTAAAATGAGAAACACGCGTTTCTTTTTCTGCATAATATACTTGTACAGGCACAGAGGTAACAGGAATACCTCGCCATGATGATCTTACAATAACCTCAATTTCAAACTCAAATTTTTTGGTGAAGAAAATCATTCCATTCATCCGATGTATCGGATATAAACGATAACCCGATTGTGTATCTGGCAACTTCAAACCTGTTTCCACCCAAAACCAAAAATTGGAGAACTTGTTTCCGAAACTACTTTTGCCCGGAACTGAACTTTGATCCATGTTCCGTGCACCAATAATGAGCGAGCCGGGTACGGCTTCTATTTTGTCAATGAATTGTGTGAGGTCTTCAGCAAAATGCTGGCCGTCAGAATCAATGGTAATCGCATTATGATAACCTAGCTCTAAAGCTCTTTTAAAACCTTGGCGTAGCGCCCAACCTTTTCCTACGTTTTTATTATAACCTACTAATTTAACTTTCGGAAAATCCTGAATGATTTCAGCCGTGTGATCAGTCGCACCGTCATTCACAACAATAATGTGATCGGTATATTTTAGAATGCTTTTTAATACCTGCCGAAGTGTACCTTCATTGTTATACGTTGGTACAATAACACAAACTTTGTTGCTAATAAATCTTTTTTGAAGTATAAGTTGTGCTGACATTACCGGGTTCCTAAAGTTCCTTTTATCTTAAAGAATGTAATTGCCTCAGCAAACAAAGTAGCGTTGATCTTTAAGCTTCCATCTTGCTCTTGGTCGTGCTGTATGTCAGCTTGAATTTCACTGTGTTCTGTTGGATTAATCACAGAAAGGAATTTAATATTATCACCATTACGAATAATCAATTTCCTATTATAATGCTTTTCCAATATTTCCTTAATCATTTCCATCATACATACACCAGGTACAATGGGTATGGAAGGAAAATGTCCTTTAAAAATTGAATGTGATTTATTGATTTGTAAAAAAGCCTTCAACATGCTACCCGCATTCTCTGTTCGCTGGATGTAGAAGAAGTCATTTAATAGCATACTAGCGTTGTAATTTTTTAAGATTGATTTGCATGTCGAATGTAAAATGTTTCAGATGAACAGAATCCGGTGGACTATTCTTCTCCCCTTTCAAGGTGACCTCCACTTTTTTCTTTCTCTTCGACACCTTTTCAATTCTTAACAAATTAGCGCATTCTTTATCGGTTATGAAATAATCCGTTTCCTTTTTTCTGGTCACGGCATAAAAAATTTCATTGTTCTGCGTATAACTTTTTAGTGCCTCATTTGTTATTCCCCACATTAAAATCAATTCAAAATCTTTACGAAGCAAGTTAATAACAGGCTTCTTATCCATCTGCTCTATGATCTGATGAACTTTAAAATTACCGTCTCTACCAAATTCAAAATCAAAAAAAGTAACGCCCACTTCATTGGTAAATACCAGCCGTGTAGAACTATCTGCCATGGTTTTAAAAAGCAATAGTCCGCTAATGTGTTTGCCAATTACATCTACCGATGCATTATACCAGTTTGACTTGAATGTAGGTTTAAATTTTTGTACACAAGTTTTGTCAGCTTCAATTGATTGAAGTGAGGGGTATATTGATTTGCAGCTGAACGTGATAAAAAGAAGAACGAGGTACGAGGTACGAAGGACGAAATATGAGGTACGATGGACGAGGTACGAAGTACGAAGTATGAGGTATGAGGTATGGAGGGCGCGTGATGAAATCAATGACCTGGGAAATTTACTTGCCTGCGAAAACTGCATCTTGTATAGGGACATTCAATTCTTTGTGTATAAAACGAATTACAGTATTGTCGCCTGAGGGCTCTCCCATGTCAATGGAAGAAACAGAGTAGTCTTTTTTATCGGCATAGATCAAAATAGTTTGAAAAAATTCTTTGAGCGATTTACTCACTGGGGTCATTTCTAACAACCAAGTTTTATCATTTTCAAAAACATGCACGGTGAAATCTTTATTATCGAGCATAGTGCCTTGCACACAATCAACCATGATCTTATTTACCTGCTGAAATAGCTTGTTCGACTTCATATTCACTTTGCTCTCTTTCTGATTATCGCGTACCAACATTTGATCTCCATTCATGATCATCAAATATTGAAATGGCTTCTGATATTCAATCCGAACTTTATTTTCTCTCTTAAAAGTAAACTTCCCCTCCGAAATAATTTTCTCTTCCAATACTGCCAAGTTCTTCTCCTGAACAAAATCACTTTTAATAGAATGAATTTTCTTCGCTTCAATGGCGAATTGTTTTTTGAAGCTCGCTATGTTGGAGATGGGGGTGAAACCGGTGTATTGGGCGGAAGTGGTGGTGACCGTTGTTAGGAGTGCTAATAAGGTCCACAGTCCACAGACAACAGTCCACAGACGTGGGGTGGAATGGTTAATGTGTAGGGCTTTTTTCAGTCGATGGTCAATGGTCGATGGTCCATAGTCTGATGTTTTACACTGTCCTGTGATCTTAAAAGCTAACGGCCGTGGACCGTGGACTGTGGACAGTGGACTAATTAACCTATCCAGCCGTGGACCGTGGACTGTGGACCGTGGACAAACCATGGACCATCGACTATCGACTATTGACTCATTCATACGCTTCCTCATTTAACAACTCATCCAACCTTACAACTTTTAAACCAACTTTATTAATGTGCTCTATTAGTCTGGGTAAAATACCAATTGTGCTTTCGCAGAAGTCGTGGAGTAAGATTACGTCGCCGCCGCGGAGGTTTTTGGTTATGCGTGCGAAAAGTTTGTCTTCATCTTTTGTTATGGTGTCGAACGAGCGCACGCTCCAGCCTATGGTAACATAGTTACCTATTTTTATTGCTTTTGCAAGATTGGGGTTGGTGACACCGTATGGTGGTCTGAAAAAGCGAGGCTTTTTATTTAAGGTTTTTGTAATGATCAGATCCGTTTTTGTTAATTCTTTACGCATTTGACTTGCCAATTGAAGGTCGAAGAACTTGCCGTGGAAATAGGTATGATTTCCAATGATATGACCTTGATTATGTATTTCTAAAAGTATCTCAGGGTGTTTCGCGATACGATAGCCGATACAAAAAAAGATGGCTTGTACCTGATATCTTTTCAATATGTCTAGAACGCGTGCTGTAAAATAAGGTAATGGACCATCATCGAATGTTAGCGCTACACCTTTGCTATTTTTATTTGCATTGCACTTTATGGGCACATAGAATTTGGCTTGCACCAACATTGACCCGTACGTTTGAATTGCTATGTAAATAACGAGCAGCAAGAAGTAAAACCAATTTGAAATATCGATACGCCAATCGAGAATGATCAGTGCAATAAGCAGTGTGACGGAGACAATATTGACATTTCTATAATTCACACGATTCAAGCATTATTAAGGAATGATGTTTACCCTGATATTGATTGTAAATAAGTATGCGTTTTAAATTTTTGTCTGACTCACCTTTTACAAATACAGATGAGGGAACTTTTCCTCTCTTTAAAATTTTTGCAGCAACCCAAAGCGCAAAGGCAATGGCGGTTGGGTATTCACCACACAAATGTTTAAAAACACCAACAGCAGACTTAGGAAATAGTGATGAAGCAAATTGATCGTAGTTGGCATCCAGTTTCACATCGCCATTTTTGCCTAGTAACACCATATCGACATCCCTGGTGGTAAGGCGTCTATTGTGTAAAAAATCTTTTACGCGCGCATCAATTTCCGCAGCGCCAGATGGATTGTAAAAAGTAGTGAGATCACTGATTACCCCATAGGCATTTGGCCCTTTTTCAGGCGATAATAAAAAGTAGGCTGCACCTTCTCCCAGTAATGTTCGCTCCGTATTGCTTTGTAATACTTTTAGACTAGAAACACATTCTGATTTTGATAAATTAAATCTATTCAACACATCAAAACTCATATTAGTAAGTTCATCTACACCACCTACCAGTACATTGCTCTGCTGTTCTGCAATCATCATGACCGCGTCTATTAAAGCATTCTCAAATGAGAAAGCACGATGCGAGTAAGTTTGATTATAACCCAGGCATTGAAGCAGCAATGCTACCTGTGAGCCGATAGTGTTATGTGTTGATTGAATAAAAGGTGTAGGATTAAGCGCCTGTTCTTTATTCTCAATCATTTTAGTTAAGAAGATGCCTGTATCTTCGAGACAACCAAGCGCAGTGCCTGTAATAATAGCATCTGGTTTTTCAATGCCCGATTCTTTTAATGCAAAGCCTGCCGAAGCCACACCCATACGAATTATTCTACTCATTCTCCGAATAGAACGCGGTTCGATCCACCCGTTATAATCGGGTTCAATACATGGCAATCTATTATCCGTATATTCTGTTAACGCCTTTAGAAAAGGAACATCGCCAAAAGTAAGCTGAGGTGAAATATTACCGATGCCGTTGATGTATGTTAACATATTATGCTTTAGAGAAAATTATGGAAGAACAATTTCCTCCAAATCCAAATGAATTGCTTAAGACGTGATTGATGGATAATCCTTTTTCAAGTTTTATCTGTGGGGCATAATTTAATTCTGGAATCTGAACTTTGAAACGCAGGTTGGGATAAACCAATCCATTCAAAATAGAAAGGACAGAGAACACCGCTTCAATGCCTCCACTCGCTCCTAATGTATGGCCGGTAAATGCTTTGGTAGAACTTAGCTTCGGTACCTTATCACCAAACAAGCGTTGAATGGCTGCGCCTTCAGAACTATCATTATTTTGTGTACCGGTGCCATGTAAATTTATATAATTGACATCGGTAGTTTTTATTTTTGCCATAGCCAATGCATCTGTCATAGCCATGAAAGACCCCCGTCCCTCAGGTGAAGATGCAGTTTGATGGTACGCATCGGTGGTGTTCGCATACCCTGCTACAATAGCATGCGACTTAATTTTTGCTTCCTGCAAAACACGTTCTGAAACTATAACAACAAAGCCAGCGCCCTCGCCAAGATTTAATCCATTACGTGTTGCATCAAAAGGACGGCAGGGTTCCTTATCCAAAATCATTAAACTATTAAATCCATTCAACGTGAATTTTGAAAGCGCATCTGTGCCGCCCGCAACAACAACATCCAGGTGACCTTGTTTAATTAGGCGCGATCCTAAAATAATAGAATTGACAGATGACGAGCAAGCTGTGTTAATGGTAGAGATAAAATCTTTGATGCCTAAATCATCGGCAATAAGTTCGGTGGTTTTGCCGCACTCATGATTGGCTACATCTGCTAAATTGCCTGTCGTTTTATCGTTTAGAAAATCTACAATAAAATTCTCCGTAAAGTCCATTCCGCCAACGGTCGTAGCCGATATGAACCCGGTGCGCCAAGATTTTAAATTTAAGCCTGAATGTTCAACAGCTTGCCGGGCAGCAGCTATCCCTAACATAGCGGTACGCGTTATAGGTTTAGCCAATCCAAGACTTGCTGCGAGTTTTTGATTTGATAACTTAACTTCACCTACAGGCAAATGACCTTGGTGGATGGATTCGAATAAAGTTATTGGCCCGATGCCAGAGCTATTATTCTCAAAGGCATTCAGTGTTTCTGTTACTGTATTACCAATGGCTGAGATAACTCCAAATCCAGCTACATGCACATTACTATTCGACAAAAGATCAGGCGGTTTGATGTGCTTTAATGTACTCGGCCATGGTTTTTACTGAGCGAAAAATCTTTGGGCCTTGCTCAGGGTCTGCAATTTTAATATTATAGTACTGCTGCATGAGTACGATAAGCTCCAAGGCATCAATGGAATCCAAGCCAAGTCCTTCGACAAATAGCGGCTGATCATCGCCAATGTCTTGGACTTTGAGGTGCTTTAAATTCAACTCATCTATAATCCTCTGTTTGAGATCAGCCATTAATTGTTCCATAATTCTACTGGTAAAGTTTCCCTAACTGCTTCGCCGAATGTTCTAGCGAGTTGTCATGTTTTCTATTTTCGACCAAATATAAAAAAACATTATGCTGTTCACCCAATACTTCTACCCATCCTGCTACACAAGCTTGTGTACCTTCTACAAGAACTTGATCAACATACGCTGAAATAAATTCAGGGTTAAATTTTTCGAAGACAAAAAAACCATTCTCTCCTTTCAAACCATGGCGAATGCAAATTTCGCCCATAACAATATTTGGCAAGGTATATACAAACAAAGCAGGACTAGCAATTTGTTTTGTGCTTTCTAAATAGCGCACGTCGGTATCGAGACTTGAACTTGCGTTGGATAAGATTACAGCAACTTGCTCAGGCTTGAATTCTTCTTTCAAAATGCGCCCTTTTAGCAGAACTTCACTCGCTAGCAAACCTAGTTTAGCAAGATTATCCATTTTGTAAAATTTCGGATAATTGATCTGCAGTTTTTCATAAGCGTTGGGAAGCCATTCGTCTATAGCCGATTTCTTTTCTCCCTCAAAGACCTGGTCACCATTTATAGAAATTCGACGATCTTTTATTAAACAATATGATGATATGAAATGAGCCAAAATTAAACTAAATCGATTTACAGGTTATTTAATTTGGCAACCTTATTCTGGTATCTGATGATGCGAACCGTTTTATCTAAGGCTGTATCGTGTTCTTTCACAAACGGATTGTTTTGATCCCATACATATCCGGCTAACACCGAACAGATTTGTCGCTTCACTTCCAGGTCAGGATTATCAGCAAAAAATATCTTTTCAAGGGTTCCATCATACCAAGCCATTACATACGTTCTGAACGTGTCAACGCCTTGCTGTATAAATTTGGTGTAGTCAACATCCCAATCTATTTTTTCACCTTTCAGTTTACGGATCACCAACTTGCTAGCCGTGTGACTTGACACCGTAGCAAACATAACACCGGAAGAGAAAACCGGATCTAAAAATTCAGTTACGTTACCGGTAAGAACAAATCCTTTTCCAAAAAATTTATCTGTTGTAGCTGACCAAGCTTCAAGTTTACGTGGTTCAAATACCCTTGAAACATCACCAAATCTTTCTTTCAAATATTCGTTGCCTTGTATCAGCGATTCAAATTGCTGGGTGAGATCGCCGGGTACGGAATTAAAAAAATCAAAGCTACCAACAAAGCCAAGCGAGGTAACGCCATTGGAGAACGGAATGATCCACACCCATGTGCCTGGCGCATAAATAATTACAATGATGCGGTTAGGCTCATCGAAATTCATACGGAGTTTATCTTCAACATGCGCGAATACGGCTTTGCGCGGATCAAGATTAGAAGGTTTCTCCATCTTGAACATGCGTGGAATTACACGACCATAACCACTTGCATCTACTATGAAGCGCGCATTGATGGTCTTGGTTGTACCATCTTTCAATTGCACTGTTGTTACTGAGGTTTCATCCTCAGCTATTTTTATATCTGTAACGGTTGTTTCAAATTCTACTTGCACACCGCGATCTTCAACCGCTTTGATTAATGCTGTGTCGAAGTCTGCACGTTGAACCTGCCAGGTCCATTTCCATCCATCGGTAAACTGTTCACTGAAATTAAAATCAGAAACCTTGTCTCCTAGCAAAAATTTGGCGCCAAACTTTTCTTGAAAGCCTTTAGCCTTTATGGTGTCTAATAGATCAGCATCTTCTAAAACTTCCATACAACGTGGAAGTAAGCTTTCGCCAATTACGAATCGGGGAAATTTTTCTTTTTCCACCACCCTAACTTTAAATCCAGCCTTATGGATCATGGCGGCGGCGATGCTTCCGGCAGGGCCCGCTCCTATTACAAGTACGTCTGTGCTTTCACTATGCATAATTCAATTTACAAATTGCCATACTATTTAGAAATGTTGATTGTTATTCAGCCGGTTTGCATTGTAATAAAGTATGGCTAATTCCCAATTCTACTTGGTTAACCACTGTAAACCCTGCATTGTTTATGCAATTAAAAAAATTATGGGAGTGATACATTTGACTATTACCATTAGCTATAACCGTGAAGTATAAGGATGTCTGCTGAAGAGAAAAGGCGCTTGACTGAAATTTTTGCCTATCCCATAAAGTTTCCATAATAAATACTTTACCTCCTGGATTCAACGCCTCATGACATCTTTTTAAGATAGATACGATCTGCTCTTCAGAGAAACAATCTAAAAACTGACTCATCCAAATAATATCAAAACCTTTAGCGAAGGGCTGACTTTCATGAAGCAAATTGCAAGTATGGTAAGACACTCTATTTTTATAACCGAGCGCATCTAATTTGGTTTTTGCCATATCAAGTTGGCCGGGTAAATCCATCAAAGTAACATGTACATCGGCATCATAACCCATGCATTGTGCAGCCCACTTACCCGTGTTACCGCCTATATCTAATAACTTTTTAGGTTTGCCTTCAAAAACAATAGGCAATGCTTCAGGAAACGCATTGTCAGAATAAAAGTGATCAAAATCTAACCAGCTCTTTTGAACTTTAGGCGGAAATTTAGAGAAGCCTTCATACAGTGTATTCCAATCACCAATGGTTTTTAATCCTTCAGGCTTACCGGTTTCAATGCATTTATCAAGATAAAATGCGCCTTGATAACATACGTCATGCATGAAGTCCATATTGACGCGCGTAAGCTCATCGTTTAGGATAAAATACCCAGTTTTGGTTACCGTATATTTTCCATCATTGACAATCAATAATCCAATACCAAGACCCGCTTCAAGAAGAACACGAACGCCATACATTGGCATCTTTACTTTCTCCACAACTTCACTTTCAGTAAGACCTTCTTTATGACTGTCTTCAATGACTTGTAAAATACCCGTATCTCTTAAAACACGTGTTGCTTGAAACAGCATGGGTGCAAAAGCAATGCGCTGTGCTTCTTCTTTTGCCTCAAATGCGGTTCTGGTTTCCTGCTGAAAAAAATTCATCTTAATAACGTTTATACGACTTTGTTCAATACAATGGCGGCATTACAACCTCCGAAACCAGAAGCTGTCTTTAAGCAAATATTTATTTCTTTTGAGACTAACTTGTCTATAACATTCATAGGCTGGCTTACACCAATTGTTTTAAAACCCAGGGTAGGTATGAGTTCGTTATTTAGCAGCGCATGCACACTTAGTATAGTTTCGACAACACCCGCAGCGCCTAACGTGTGGCCAAAGTATCCTTTCAAACTATTCAAAGGCACGGTTGCCATTCCAGCAATGTTGAAAGCCTTTGACTCCATTTCATCATTGTAAAGTGTAGCAGTGCCATGGGCGGAAATAAAATCTATAGCTTCCTTGTTCACCTCGGCATCACTTAAGGCAGTGGTTACTGCCATTGCTAATTCTTCGCCTGTGCGTGAAGGGCCAGATATATGATTCGCATCATTACTTAAACCTCCACCCATTACTTTAACTTTTGGAGATACCTTTATTGAAGCTGGATTTGCAGTAAGTATTATTGTTGCTGCAGCCTCTCCTAACGTTACACCTTTTCGTTTGGAATCAAAAGGCTTGCACGCTTCCATACTTACGGCATTTAAGCTTAGAAAACCAGAGAGTACAAATTTTGAAATAACATCAGCGCCTATAACAACAGCATGGTCATATTGACCTGATTGTATGATACGCTTTGCTACAAGAATAGCCATTACACCAGAAACACAAGCATTGGAAACAACTATAGGTTGCTGTTTATTTTTAAAGTGTTTTGTAATGGTATTCGCCGCGTCTGATAAATTTATTTTATCAGCGTCATAACCTTCATGCGTCAACAACTCTATATTACCTTTTGTGGTGGATAAAATAAAAATTACCTTATCAGATTTTACATCAAGTTGAGTTTGTTGGAGTGCTTGTTTGATGGAGAGAATACAAATTGTTTCAAACCTGGTTAGTTGGTCTGAACCTGCAAAGGATATATCTTTTTCTATTAGACCGGCATAAACGGGTTCAGTTGAAAACGGGGAATTCTTTAAAAGGGAAATTCCTGTTTTACCGGCTTTAACATTTTCATAGTTCTCATTGGTGGTTAAACCTAAAGGAGAAACTATACAATCAGCAGCTATCCAAACATCACGCTTGTTCATGAACTAATACTCCATTTTTTCTTCCATTCCTGAAAGAAGGTCGGCACTATCAATTGAAGTTCAAAATTCTTTGTTTCCACAAATACCTGCACCGTAGAGCCGGTAGCAACCAGTTCTTTTGTTTCAGCTTTGTATATATTATAAGTGAATTTGAGTTTAGCAGCAGGTGTTTCGATATACGAGCATTCTACAATAACACTTTCACCATACCGCAGGGGTTTTTTATAATCACACTGTACAGATACAATTGGAACCGCCAAACCTTGCTTGTAAAAGTCAAGATAGGATACGCCATACTTTCTTCCGAAAGCCTCACGGCCATCTTCAAAGTATCGGATATAATGCCCATGCCACACAATACCTAAAGGATCAGCTTCATTAAATCTTACAATAACTTCAGTTCTTTCGTGTAGCACCCTTAATGTATTTTCTACTATTTATATAAGCTTTCAGCAAACTACTAAATGCTTTTTTTAGACCAAACTTAATACGGCGTTTTCTTAATCCGTTCTATCGCGCCAATTCCCGTTGTCTACAGTTTAAAATGCAGCTCAAACGCTTGGCACTTGAATCTTTGCAAAGATTCTCATCTCACATCGACAAAGTACTTCGTTGTTTTGTTTAACTTCACCTTCTACCAACGTGATATCAAGTACCTGATTTTTTATTGTAACCGTTGTTGTAATGGTTGTATTTTCTGACGGTAAATTAAAAATCTCGAGATCTTTGATAGCGGCTATATAGCCAATGGGAACGGGTATATTTTTTTGCTTACAAATATAACCGACTTGCACAGCAGCAGTTTGCGCAATGTTTTCAACGAGGCCTGGCTCTGCTAATTTCTTATCGTGGAGGAAAATATTATCAGATGAAATCAATAGCTGTGTTACTGCTTTACTTTCACTGACTTCAAGAAGGTCATGGATCATAACCATGGGTGCACGCTGCGGAATGTAATCTGTTATATTTTTATGAGTGGCCAGCATTTTCGTTTTCCCAAAAGTTATAATAATTAAACCATTGTTCCGGATAATTCTTCACCATCTTTTCCAGATCATTTACGAAAGTGCCCATCAATTTTTTAGTGTACTCGTGCCTGCTTTCACTCTTGTTATATTCATACAAGCTACTTCCGTAGAAGTGATAGTGCGTTATGGATTCTTTAAATGCAAAAACAATTGAAACTGGAACCTTAAACGTGGATGCTAACGCGAAAGGGCCAACAGGAAACCGCGCTTCTCCACCTAAAAAATGTTGAAGGCTTGTCTTTGCGTTACCCACAAACCTATCGGCATGCAGACAGATTAATTCGTTTTTTTGCAAGGCTTCACCTATTGCATAGACGTGAGAAATATCATCCTTTACAACTATGACATTAAAGTTTCGGCCACCGGTAACATCATTAAGGTATTCTTTTATGCGCTGATGTTCTCCATCATACATCACTACATTAATTTTGGTGTTTAGTCTTCTCAATAAGTGCCCTGCTGCTTCCCAATTTCCTACATGGCCACTTATAAGTATTCCGCCTTTACCTCCCGCTACGATGCGGTGAAGATTTTCTTCGCCGTCAAACTCGTAGGTGAACCTATTTCCAAAACCGGCCATAACTATGATTTTATCTAATAGTGTTTGCCCAAGCATATAATAATTTTGATAAATTTTCAAAACTGATTTTACACGACCAAACCCTATCCGGTTACGGAAATAGCGGTATATAATTTTGGAAGTAGTTGGCGAAAAAAGAAAATAATGAAAGGCAACAAAAACCAAAAGTGAGTAAGCCGGTATCACGCCTAGCCTTCTGCATATGAAGACAAAGATGCTGTAACCTACCGGGGTTCCCTTTGATTTACCTTGCCACCGCGGCATGCTTAAGCATTTACCTTGTCACCGACACGTGAAATCACGTAATCGTAAAAGTTCTGGAATGTAACAATGGAGATGAAATCTTCTGGCTTAACTTTAAATCCAAAATTGCTTTCAATTACCACCACCAAATCAATATAGTCGAGACTATCAAGTTCTAACGTCTCACGAAGGTTAGCTTCGGGAGTTATCTTTGCGGCATCTACCTCGAACTCCTCTACTAAAAACCCATTGATTTTTTCAATAATACTTGCTGTATCCATCGTCGATTTTAATTATTCCATTTTTTAACAATCAGAGAAGAGTTTGTACCTCCGAAGCCAAATGAATTAGACAAAAATACATCAATATTTTTATTTAACGTTTTCTGTATAATATTGAGCTTGACAGAATCTTCGTCAGGAGTCTCAAAATTTATATTCGGAGCGACAAAACCATTCTGCATCATAAGCATAGAGTACACTATTTCACTCGCTCCGGCCATCCAACACTCGTGTCCCGTCATTGATTTAGTAGAACTTACTGGTGTATTATTTTCGCCAAACACGGCGTGAATGGCGCGTGCTTCACTGGCATCGCCTGCAGGAGTTGACGTTGCATGGGCATTGATATAATCAACGTCTGCTGCTTTGAGTCCAGAATTTTTTAGCGCCATCTTTAATGAGCGTGCTGGGCCATCAACAGTGGGATTGGAAATATGTTCGCCGTTAGATGAAAAACCATATCCAATTAATTCACCTAAAATAGGCGCACCTCTTTTTAAAGCATGATCAAGACTCTCTAAAATTACACTCGCTGCGCCACCACTTGGAACAAGGCCATCACGATTTTTATCGAATGGTCTTGATGCTTTAGTTGGCTGACTTTCATTGATAGAAAATGCACTTAATGCATCGAAGTTGCCCATTGAATATTGATTTGTTTCTTGGGCGCCACCACAAACAATACAATCTTGAAAACCATTTGAAATAAACATGTGCGCAAGACCTATGGCATGTGAGCCACTTGCGCACGCAGCACTTACGGTAAAGTTAATGCCCTTCAAACGAAAAATTGTTGCCAGATTCATGTTTACTGTAGAGTTCAGTGCTTGAAATACAGAGCCTGAACCCACTAACATGGTATCTTTTTTTGCACGAATAATATCTATGGCTTCAATAACCGGCTGTGCAGAACTGTCATTACCGTAAATGATGCCGACTTCACGCTGGTCAATATAATCTTGAGTAAGTTTTGCATTAGCAAGCGCCTCTGTAGTAGCCATGAAAGCATACTCCCCTTGCTCCGGTAGCATGATGCGGGCACGCCGATCAAGCACACCTTTAAGTGCGGGTTTCTCTATATAGCCCGTAAGGCCAGAGCGATAACCCATTTCTTTTCTTTGTTGATTTAAAACAATTCCGGATTTACCTTGAAATAATGAATCTCTGACTTCATCGAGATTCTTTCCTATACAAGAATAAATTCCTAAACCGGTGATGACTACACGATTCATTTTCTAAGGTTTATATCAGTAATTTGCTGGCGTGGGGTAACCTCTGCTTATTATAGAAGCATATACCACACAACGCAATCTATAAAAAATAATGAATTAAGCGTTCAAAAAACTTTAATCAGCTACGCTATAAAAAGTTTAAGAATATAGCCCTCCATTAATAGAGATTACTTCTCCTGTTACATAAGATGCTTTTGGAGAAGCCAAAAAAGTTACTACATCGGCTACCTCTTCTGGTTCCCCAAATCTTTGCATGGGTACCATCTTCTTTAACTCTTGCTCATTCAAATCATGGGTCATATCGGTACGAATGAATCCGGGTGCAACTGCATTAACAGTTACTCCCCTTCTTGCTACCTCTTGTGCTAAGGCTTTGGTTGCTCCAATTACGCCCGCTTTCGCAGCAGAATAATTAGTTTGACCAGGCATACCCTTAAGTCCTGACAAAGAAACTACATTCACAATTCGACCGAACTTTTGCGCTAACATTCCACTGACAACTAATCTGGTAACATAGAAAAATGCATCAAGGCTAGATCCTAAAACTCCTTTCCATTGCTCCTCTGTCATCCAAATGAGAAGACCGTCATTACGTATACCAGCATTGTTAACTAGTACTTCTATATTTTTCTCCTTGTTACCTTCAATCCACCCACCCAAAATCTCATCTACTTCAGCTTTGCTTGAAACATCAAATCGAAGTAACTCTCCACCTGTACCTTTCTCCTTTATAAGCGCTAATGTTTTTAAAGCTTCTGATTCATTGCTTTTAAAATTAATAAGAATATGATAACCCTGCTCTGCCAACTTCACGCTTACTGCTCGGCCTATACCTCTTGATCCACCTGTTACTAATGCGTATTTCATTTAAAATGTTAGTGTGTTTACGTTATGCTTAAGCCAATTTATAAGTGTGTGCTTTAAATCACTTAAATACCATCAAGTATGGATGTATCCAGCGCTAAAATATATTTTTTCACACTTTGTATATCTTTATATCTTGGCTGGTCTTCTACAATAGCCGGCATTATTTCTCTTACTTCATTATACATCTTGAGTGTAAATGAGGATAATCTGTTATTATATTTTAGATAATCTATGGCCTGCATCAATGCAATAGTTTGAATTGATAACACATCGATTGCATTATCAATAACACGTTTCGTCATTAAGGCAGCATTGCAACCCATACTTACAATATCCTGATTGTCATTATTATTAGGAATACTATGCAAATACATAGGATAAGACAAGGTCTGATTTTCTGCTGTTGTAGAAGTTGCCGTAAACTGCATGCCTTGAACACCGAAGTTCAATCCCAACTTACCAAGATTTATAAATGGTGGTAATTTCTGATTAAGCTTATCATTCAAGAGGTAGTTTAACTGACGATCGGCCAACATGGTTAATTTGGTAATAACGATCTTCAGCTTATCCATTTCAAGAGAGACATAATCTCCATGGAAGTTACCGCCATGATATACCATTTCACGCGCACGGTCAATGATTGGATTGTCGTTCACGGAGTTAGCTTCATTTTCTAACACCAGTTGTGTATTCTTTATAGTGTCGTAAACAGGACCTAAGATTTGAGGCACACATCGAAGCGAATAATACTCCTGAACTTTATCTGTAAATACAGACTCTTGTATTTTCTTATGATACAAATGATCTGGACGATGGCGAATAAGTTTACTATCAGCCAACACTTTACGAATGCCTTCAGCCACTTTTGACTGGCCTTCGTGATGTTTCACCTGATTTAGCTCCAATGAAAAATGATCATCGAATGATTTCATCAACTCATTGGTAATGGCAGAAAGAATCAACGAAATATTAAATATTTTTTTCGCATAAATCAGATTCACCATTCCAACACCCGTCATGGCTGACGTACCGTTGATCAACGCAAGGCCTTCTCTTAAATAAATGCCTAATGGTTTTACGTTATGCCTTTTAAATACAGCTTCTGTAGATTCTAGTTTTCCGTCAACTAAAACTTCACCTTCACCAATAAGATTGAGTGCAAGGTGCGCAAGCTGCACAAGGTCACCGCTGGCTCCAACACCACCACGCTCAAAAATGCAAGCGCTGATTCTTTTATTTAATAACTCAGTGATCAGGTTTACTACTTCCGGATGAACTCCAGAATAACCTTGCATTAAGCTGCTAAGTCTGGCCAACATAGCACCTCTGGAAAATTCTTCTGTAAACGGATTTCCAGAACCAGAACTGTGACTACGAATTAGATTGTACTGTAGCTGATACTGATCCTCTTCACTAATTTTATATTGAGCCATCGGCCCAAAGCCAGTATTAATACCATAAATGACCTTTTCCTTGGCATAATGTTGAAGAAAATTAAAACTTTCTTGAACATTCTGTAGTGCCTGATCTTGCAATTGAACATTTTCGCCGCCATGCAAAACACGTTGAAAGTCACCAAGAGTCAATTTTTTACCACCAACTATAACCATGCAGAGACTTATAAACTGAGTTAAATTTTTATTATAAAAGTCTAAAATAAAGAAAGTCTCAATAAAATTCACATCTATATTAAGGAGAGCAGCAATTTAATTGCATACTGTGCATTTGACCAGTGTACTTTCACATGATAAGATGCACAGAAAAATGTTAAACGAATAACAAAAAGCGTTTTGACTACAATGCTTAAGGTAAATTACAGACTGGTTTTTCTGAAGACACTCTGATCAATTTTTGTGTATGCTACCAAGACTTCCTTTTCATTTATGATATTTAAGACTGGGAGTTGTACGTCACAAATATCTATGACATTTAAAATACTTTTTTCATCATCTACATATTTCTGAATAAATCCAACGATAGCTCCATTACTTGTGGCCGTATGATTTGGGTAAGACGTACTATGTATATGCCCAGTATCCGGTGTTGTTTCGTCCCAAACAATTATTGACCGACTTCCAATAGCCGCTATCTGTGGATGACGTGCATTCTCTGAAATTAATTGGCGAGGCAGAAAGTTTTTACCCAGATTAATTCCTTCGCGCATCTTCGCCGCACCAACCATGGAATACAATTTATCCTCTATAGTTATGACGGCTTGGGTTTTCAAAGCGCTGCAATGTCCCACGTTGCCGAACGAAATTAAGAAAACAAGGAGCAAATTTAAACATCACCCCAGCTGGCATAAACATTTTGTTATGTGTTGTTTTGTTCTATCAATGTTAAAACGGAAATAGCCATAATATTCTAAGTAGTAATTATATTTTGTTGTCTTTAATTATAAATCGGTCATAGAATTTACCAGTCCCTTTTGCATCAAGTCGACCTACGATTACTTCATCAGAGCTGTTTGCAAGTTCAAATCTGGGTCTTAAGTGATAATGTTCCCTGGCTCCAATAGGATGTTCATTATTATCAACAGCATCTTGGTTTAGGTCTGCAATATCAATCAATAGTTTTGCAAACGATCTCAGTCCTTCAGGAACACCATGAATTAGAACTTCTTCCCATTTTGTTATTTTTCCTTCAAACTCATCCTCTTTGTGCGACACAAAAATGTCAAGATGTCCCTCTATTTCAAAACCCTTAATCTTCTTGTATGCCATATGTATATATCTATCGCGTCCATTTTGAAATCACACCTGACACTAAATTAATTAAAAAATGTAGCCCTGACTATAATAACGCCCATCTCAAAACGTACGTTTAACTTTCAATTCATTAACGCTACCCTGGGCATCTACTAAATCAGAAGCTAAATTCTTCATTGATTCTCCAATGAAATCAATCATTTTTTTACTCGATTTTAGTCAGACCATAATGATTTTAGCGACCAATGATTTACATATTATATTATTGTTGTCAGGGCAAAATTGAAAGACGCTGTACCGCTCCTTACAGGCTTCAAGAATCTTGCAAATAATGACAGCGAGATGCACGGAGCAGATAAGTGCCACTGCGCGGAATTAAATTATGTGCAGAGACTAAAATTGTAGTCCTTGCAGAGAGAAAATTGTAATGATCGTGGCGCTGATTGCGCCACGATCATTACAATTTTTTATAACCAGCATTTTGTCTGGCGCTTCTGGCGCCAGACAAAATGCTGATTTTTTATGCGCGCCTGAGAGTTTGATTTGAAATGCTTACGGCCCTTCGCGCATCTTCAAAGCACTAACCATGGAATACAATCTTATCGCTACGATTATTTGCAAATGGTAGCCCTGAACTGAAATAAGACTTCATCTCAAAAGGTATGTTTTAAACTTTTATTACATTAGGCTAACTGGCTACCTGCTAAAGCAGACGCTGAATTCTTCTCTAATTCTCCAAATGAAAATAATCATATTTACCCTGTTTTTAGAATAAAACTGTAGAGCTATTTCAGGCGTACATATAAAAATCTTGCGCGATGC